>JAGCJH010000017.1 GCA_017648105.1 Tidjanibacter sp. | reverse complement strand
GAAAGTTGAAAGTTGAGAATTATCTTTTCATAGGGACCTTAGAGCCCTTAATGACCTTAGAGCCCTTAATGCCCTTAATGCCCTTGATGCCCTTGATATCGTGGAGGGAATTTTTGCGAAATGAAAAGGTGGCTCCGCAGTTTGCTTAGCGCAAATGAGGGAAAACAAGTTCCGCTAGAACCACAAAAAACGCAGAGAATTAGGCGAATTTTAGGCGCACAAGAAAATCCCCTCCGCAGTTTACTTTAACATAAATGAGGAGGGGATTTATCGCAGTGCAACGACAAAGTCGTCAATTATATGCGTTTTTTATTTTTTCTTCACCTCTACCTGGTCGAAGGACTCAATAATATCACCAATCTTAATATCATTGTAGGACTCGATGTTAAGACCGCACTCCATATTGAGAGTAACCTCTTTTGCATCGTCCTTGAAGCGTTTGAGCGAGCCGAGGCGACCAGTGTAGATTACAATACCGTCACGAATCACACGGATGGGGGATGTGCGGGTAATCTTACCCTCACGCACAATACCACCTGCAATGGTACCCACCTTGCTAATCTTGAAGGTTTCGAGCACCTCAACAGTACCCATAATCTCCTCCTTCATCTCAGGTTCGAGCATACCCTCAATCGCATCCTTGATGTCGTTGATAGCGTCGTAGATGATGGAGTAGAGGCGAATCTCGATAGACTCATTCTCGGCAATCTTACGAGCACCTGCGCTGGGACGCACTTGGAAGCCCACAATAACTGCATTGGAGGCAGCTGCCAGAAGCACATCGCCCTCGGTAATCTGACCCACAGCCTTGTGGATAACATTCACCTGTACGGTCTCGGTCGAGAGTTTCAAAAGCGAGTCGGTCATTGCCTCAATCGAGCCATCCACATCGCCTTTCACGATGATATTGAGCTCCTTGAAGTTACCGATAGCGATACGACGACCAATCTCATCGAGCGTCACGTGTTTCTGGGTCTTGATGCCCTGAATACGCTGCAACTGCTCACGCTTGGTTGCAATCTCACGAGCGCTCCTATCGTCGTCCATAACATTGAACTTATCGCCCGCCTGAGGTGCGCCATTCAGACCAAGCACCAATACGGGAGTTGCGGGACCTGCCTCTGCAACCTTCTTGCCGTGCTCGTTGAACATAGCCTTCACACGACCAGTGTGAGTACCCGAGAGGATAACATCACCTGTGCGGAGAGTACCGTTCTCCACAAGTACGGTAGCCACATAGCCACGACCCTTGTCGAGCGACGACTCGATGACGGTACCCACAGCCTTCTTGTTGGGGTTTGCCTTCAAGTCGAGAAGCTCTGCTTCGAGGAGCACCTTCTCCAAGAGTTTGTCGAGGTTGATACCCTGCTTTGCGGAGATCTCCTGCGACTGGTACTTACCGCCCCAGTCCTCCACGAGGTAGTTCATATTTGCCAGCTGCTCCTTGATCATCTCGGGGTTAGCTGCGGGCTTATCTATCTTATTGATTGCAAACACCATAGGCACACCTGCTGCCACTGCGTGGTTGATAGCCTCCACAGTCTGGGGCATCACTTTGTCGTCGGCAGCCACGATGATGATTGCCACATCGGTAACCTGCGCACCACGAGCACGCATTGCGGTAAATGCCTCGTGACCGGGGGTATCGAGGAAGGTAATGGTCTTACCCTCATACTTCACACTGTATGCACCAATGTGCTGGGTAATACCACCCGCCTCGCCTGCGATGACATTGGTTTTGCGAATGTTGTCCAAGAGCGAGGTCTTACCGTGATCGACGTGACCCATAACGGTAACGATGGGGGGACGCTCCATCAAATCCTCTTCCTTGTCGGCAACATCCTCAATAGCCTCCTGAATCTCCACGCTCACGAACTCCACCTTGAAGCCATACTCCTCGGCAACAATCACGAGAGCCTCTGCATCCAGACGCTGGTTGATGGACACCATCAAGCCCAAGTTCATACAGGTTGTGATGACATCCGTTACACCCACACTCATCATTGTTGCGAGGTCACTCACGGTCACAAACTCTGTAAGTTTGAGGATTTTGCTCTCATTCATCGACTGCTCAAACTCCGCCTCCATACGCTCAGCCACAGCTTGGCGTTTCTCCTTACGATATACGGAGCCTTTGCTCTTGGCACCTTTGGAGGTAAGCCTTGCGAGTGTGTCCTTAATCTGCTTCTGCACCTCCTCATCGCTCACCTCGGGGCGAACTACTGGCTTGGGTGCTGGTTTCTGCTTGTTCTTTTTGTCCTTCTTGGATGTGGGCTGATTGTTGTTACCACCCTGACCGCCCTGCTGGGGCTTGCCACCCTGCTGGGGCTTGCCGCCACCGTGCTGAGGCTTGGTCACATCCACTTTATCCTTGATGCGTTTGCGCTTCTCACGGTGCGAAGGCTCGGCACTCTTGCGCAAGCTATCCACATCAATCTTGCCGAGTACCTTGGGACCCGAGAGGCTGGTGTTGTCCACACGGAACACATCCTTACTCTCTGCCAAACGCTCGTCGTAGGTCTTCTTCTGCGCCTCGCTACCTGCCACAGCATTTTTGGGCTCCTCAGCCTTTGGTGCGGGTGCAACTACTTTGGGTTCCTCCTTCTTGGGAGCAGGTGCGGGCTTAACCTCAGTTTGGGGCTTGGGCTCAACCTTAGGTGCTGCGGGTTGCTCGCTCACCTTCTCTGGTTGGGGCTTGGGCTCCTCGACCTTCTTGGGCTCCTCAGCCTTAGGCTGGGGCTTGCCACTATTGAGGTCTATCTTGCCGAGAACTTTGGGCTGTGGCACCTCGGTGCGGATGAAACTACCACTCCTCACTACCACCTCCTGCTCCTCTGCCTGAGGCTGCTCTTTCTTGGTGTTGAGCGACACACTCTCCTGCTTGATGCTCATACGCTCACGCACATTAGCCCTCTCGCCACCGAGATGATTGCCACCAAACTCCTTCTCCAACATAGCATAGACATCACTCTCTACGAGTGTGTTGGGTGCCACATCATTGATACCTTTCTTTTCGAGAAATTCGGTTATGGTGCCCAGACCAACCTTGAACTCTCTTGCAACCTGTACGAGTCTCAGTTTTTTCTCCATTTGCTATATTTTTTTGTTTTTTATTTATTCCTTTTTTCTCCGCTGTTTTGAAAAAGCGGAACTAAAAATTTTCAAGGGCTTCCCCCCCTTCTTTTGCGGTATATCGTGAAGGGATTTTTGTATCCCACTACATACCAGCGAGTGCATACTTCGAGGCGAGTTCTATCTTCCCCACCCAATTTGCTGTATGTCGTGGAGGGATTTTTGTGTCCCACTACATACCAGCGAGTGCATACTGCGAGGCGAGTTCAAGGCTTGGTTTTGATTTTGCTCCGCAGTTTACTCGGAGTAAATGAGGAAGTAAAATCAAAGGCATAACGCCGAAATCGCCCGCAAGATGTGCTCGCTATTCAAATTCGGCACGAAGAATACGCACAACCTCCTCAATAGTCTCCTCTTCGAGGTCTGTACGCTTCACGAGTTCCTCTTTGGAGAGTTCGAGTACGCTCTTTGCGGTATCACAACCGATGCGTTTGAAGGTGTCGATAATCCACTGCTCGATCTCATCGTTGAACTCTTCGAGATCCACATCCTCCTCGTCTGCATCACGGAAGACATCGATATCGTAGCCTGTGAGCATAGTTGCAAGGCGGATGTTCAAACCACCCTTACCGATTGCGAGCGACACCTCTTGGGGTTTGAGATATACGGAAGCGGTCTTCTTTGCTTCGTCGAGAGTAATAGAGGTAATCTTTGCGGGATTGAGAGCCCTCTGAATGAGAAGCGAGGTGTTGGAAGTCCAGTTCACAACATCGATATTCTCATTGCGGAGCTCCCTAACGATGGAGTAGATGCGAGAGCCCTTAACGCCCACGCAAGCACCTACGGGATCAACCCTATCGTCGTAGGACTCAACAGCAACCTTTGCCCTCTCGCCGGGGATGCGGACAATCTTCTTGATGGTGATAAGACCATCGAAAATCTCGGGTACCTCAGCCTCAAAGAGCCTCTGCAAGAACTCAGGAGCTGTACGAGAGAGGATAATCACGGGGTTATTGTTGCGCATCTCCACCTTCGACACGATAGCTTTGATATTGTCGCCCTTGCGGAAGAAGTCGCTGGGAATCTGCTCTGCTTTGGGGAGTACGAGTTCGTTGTTCTCATCGTCGAGCACCAAAATCTCCTTTTTCCATACCTGATACACTTCACCCGAGATAATCTCGCCAACCCTCTCGCTATACTTCTCGAAGAGGTTTGCCTTCTCCAAGTCGAGGATGCGGGATGCGAGGTTCTGACGAAGCGAGAGCACTGCACGACGACCGAAGGATGCCATATCAATCTGATCGGATACCTCCTCGCCTACCTCGTAGGTAGCGTCGAGTTTGCGTGCCTCCGAGAGAGCAATCTGCTGGTTGGGATTCTCCACAGCGTCATCCTCCACGATTACACGGTTGCGCCAAATCTCCAAGTCGCCCTTCTCGGGGTTGATGATCACATCGAAGTTCTCATCAGTCTCGTAGGTCTTCTGCAAGTGGTGGCGGAAGACATCCTCCAACACACCAATCATCGTACTCTTGTCGATGTTTTTCAGTTCTTTGAACTCTGCAAAATTGCTAATCAAATTCTCCATTGCTTTGTTTTTTATATTTTGTTTTGTCTTTGTTTTGTCTTTGTTTTCCTAGTGGTCCCAGATCACTCTCCCCCAGCGAGTGCATATTGCGAGGCGAGTTCTATGCTTGGTTTTGATTTTGCGACGCAGTTTACAAGGCGTAAAAGAGGAGCAAAATCAAAAGCATAACGACGAAATCGCCCGAAAGATGTACTAGCTACTTGAAGTCGAGGTACTCTTTGACGCTCTTAATTTGGTCGAATGTGTAGCACTCCTCAACCTCCACCTCAACTTTGCGCTTCTTGCCTTCGACAACTCGGCGCTCGGTGTAGGCGATAGTGATGCCCTCGTGCGACGCCTCTTTGAGAGTTGCGAGCACCTTCACACCACTTGTGAGCAACACCTCAACGGTGCCACCTATGAGTTTCTGATACTGACGCAGGAGTTTCAGGGGCTGACCAACACCTGCCGAGAATACGGAGAGTTCAAAATCCTCAACCTCTCGGTCAAAGGCACCCTCCACCTTGCGGCTCAGATCCACACAGGCATCCAAATCCACAGCACTATCGGCATCAATTACAATCTCAATCTCATTTGCGGGCGAGCACTTCACATCCACAACGAAGCGATCGGTGCCCTCCAAAGCCGCCTCTGCGACCTCTCTAATCTTCACTACATCAATCATACTCAACAAGTTACTTGCCTTTATACTACGAAATTCGGGGACTCAACTGGTCCCCGAACACATTTTTCGTTGGTGCAAATATACGACATTTGCGCCAATCTCCAAATTTTTCTTAATATAAATATAGGGTAACGCCCTATTTCCCGCCCCCAAAGAGTGGTGTGAGGCGTTTTTTGAGCGCCTCGACGACATCCGCAAAGCGGCTCTCGCCAGTGATGGTCGTAGCATTTTCGAGGTAGCTCCAAAACTCCACGCCACACACAAAGCCCGTGAAGAGGTTGGCAAGGCGAAGATTTACAAGGGGCAGGAGCAGAGCATCGAGCATCCACGCAAGCAGTATGCCCGCCATCACGAAGGAGAGTTTCGAGATTGTGCGCCACGCCTTACGGCTCTCGAAGCGCCACTTTCCTCCCTCAGCGTGTGCCCTATGTCTATCGGCGAGCACTCCCGTAAGGAAGTCCACCGCCACGAAAGCCACCGCCATAATGAGCAATGGCTCTACTGGGGCAAAAAACGACAAAACCCCAGCGATAAGTCCGGAAAAATACTTCATTAAAATTGAGAATTGAGAATTGAGAATTGAGGCAAATGCGAGTAAGCGAGGGCAGAAGGCGCTTGCGCATTATGCCGAGCGTGAGCATTTTAGAGCAGACAGAGTCTGGTCAATTGAGAATTAGTTTCCTAAAATCTTTAATGACCTAAGTAAAAACATTACTCGTTCGTCACTACTCGCTCACCACAATGCCACCTTTGAGCAGTATGCGCTCACGGATATTCTCCTTAGGGTCATAGAGTGGATAGCGATCGGGGTGGGAGGCGAGGTAATCGGTGGCACTATCGAGCAGTGCGGAGGCATCTGAGCGCAGGCGACGGCTGAGGCGTGAGAGCGCCCTATTATCCACCGCACGGAAGCTCTCGCCCGCAACCCTCACAACACCCGCAGCACCCACCTGCATTGCAATGGTGGGCAGCAGTAGCGAAGCGGTATAGAGCGCCAGAGGGGTTTTGAGGTAGCGAGCCGTCAGCTCCTGAATGTCGGCAGAGGGGCTGTCACCCACCACCTCCTCAAACATTGCCTCGCCCAACACAGGGCGTAGGAATTTGCGCTGAGTAGCGAGAATTGTGTGCTCAGGCACATCGCCCTCTCGGAGCGTATGTGTCGTGCCAAAGGCTATTGTGAGCACCTCGGCAGGTGTGAGAATTGTCTTCATAGGCTATCAATCAACATTTTTGAGTCCATACTTAGTTACCTGTGCAACAAAGAGTTGCTCCTCAGGGTCGTCTGGGTTATAGTCCAAACCATCCGCCTTCCTCGCCTCCCACACACGCATATAGAGGGGCTTGGAGCGTGAGGGCGGACGATTGACAACCGCAAGCGTCGAGGCATCCTCGCCGAGAATCTTGGCAATGAGGGTGCGGATAGGTTCGAGGAGTTCCTCCTGCTCGCCAATAATTACGGTGTTGAGAGCCACCTCCCATTCGTGGAGGATGCGCTCCGAGGAGAAGCCACCAGAGTAGTCCAAACCGCTGAGCGAACGGAACCACGAGTGGGCAATCACGATGTCGGTAGTTGCCTGATCGTGCAACTCTCGCCAGTCGCCCTCATTGGAGGCTGTGATGGGGATAAATCGTGAGGAGTCGCCCTCCTCGCAATCCTTCACAACGAAGAGCACCTGTCCTGGATTACCCGCAAATTTGCGCTGGGCACTCTGCACCAACTCCTCAGCCTCTGCTTCGCTCTCCACGCCACCATCGAGCAACATCACACCCGAAAGTTGGAAGGAGTTGTCAAGGCGTGAGATGTTCCAAGTGTCGGTCTTATAGGCGATGGTTGAGACATCCAAGCCAGCAATATAGGGGGGCACACCATAGTGGGAGAACATAGGTTCGTAGTCTTTGTAGTGGATAATGGCGTGGAGATTGCCATCCTCGCCCTCCTCAAAGAGTGGGAAGAGAGGGAGCGAACGCCCCTCCGAGGGGTTGTACTGCGCCCAGTTGTGGTGGAGCACGATATGGCAACCATCCTTTGCCAGACGGCATCGTGAGGCGTCCTGATGGAAGATTGCAAGGAAGGAGTTTTGGGCATCGGTCACAATCTCCGCAAAGGCGTTTCCGAAGAGCGCCTTGTCGAAGGCGAGTTTGTTGAGCACCTCACGGAGCGACTCGCCAAAAGAGTTTGCCTCACGCACAAACTGCTTTGTCCTCACAGCCTCCTCCGCCACACTAAAACCCTTACCCGAGATGTAGTCCGCCTTGTCGTTGATGATTCTGCGGTGGGTTGTCGAACGACGAGCAAGGAGCGAAAGAGCATAGGGGAAGAGGTTGTCGCTACCCCAGCGCCACACATCACCTGCGCCACTCACACCACTCGCCACACCAAAGGGGAAACCTCCCGAGGAGAGTGCAGAGGAGGCACGGGGAGTGAAGATTTTGGGGGTATAGTATTTTTTGTCTTTGTTCATTGCGTTTGAAAGTTTCTTGGGTTTGAAAAAAAAGAGGGGGAGAGAGGAGTTTTGTTGCAACTCCACCGCCTCCCCCCGAAAAAAGTGATTACTCTTCCACTACCCTACCACCTCGTGCGAAAACCACCCGTCGGTGGAAGTGAGGGTTATGTGGGTTGTGGGTCTGTCGCCACGCTCACACCCCGTAACTATCTCTGCCGAGGTTAGCCTTAGGGGATAGTCGGCGTGTGCTTGGGGAGAGTAGCCAACCAAGCATTTCACACCCTCCTCACTCTCCACCTCGGCGACAATGCCTCTCTCGGAGAGCCTTGTGAGGGTTGTGAGCGCTTGGGGGCGCACACCCCGCAGCGAGAATGCCACACGGTGTTCCACACCATCTTCACCCCGACGCTTCTCGCTCCACGAGGCGCTACCCTCCGCAAAGACTACCTCCATAGGCTCCTCGCCCTCCTCCACCGCCACCGAGGTGTAGGCTCCCAAGTGGGAGTTGTAGGTGGCGGAGAGGATTTTCGTAGCATCGTAGAGATAGAGGCGAGCAATACCTCCGAGGTGCTTACCACAGAGAGTCTGCGAGAGTTCCATTAGGACTCAAAATTAAGGGTGTAACCATCCACCGTTACGATGGTAAACCAGTGTTTGGAGCAGGTTGTGATGCGGAAGGTGTTTTCGATGGAGCCATCAATAACATCGAGCACGGTGCGGTTGAGTCCAACCTCACCATTCACATCCTCGGTTGAGAACTGGATCTCCTCCACCCAACCCATTGCGTCGCCTTCCACTTTTGCGAAGACAGTGAGGACATCGTCATCGACGCAGACCTCATAACTCTTCAAGGGCATACCGACTGCAAAGGTCACAAGCTCGGGCAAGAGGTAGTCGCAACCCGCCATAAAGATTGCCCTCTGGCGATTCTCCATCATATCTGGGTTATACCACATACGCACCTCGGTACCGGGGAAGTCGTTGGTATTGACCGCCAATGCGAGGTTGCGACGATCTGTGAGGATTGCAAAAGACTGGGGCAAGTTGGAGGCTGCGTCTTTGTAGCCGTTCATCTGCACATCCACCACAGGAATACCACGGTAGAACAGACCCTCACGACCAGTCTGCTTTGCCAAATATGCAGCCTCGATTGCTACATTGTCGAGCGACTCCTCGTAGGCATTATAGACATCGCTACTAACGAAATAGACAAGGTTGCCCTCCGAGCGCAAGGCGTGGAGCTCATCTGTGGAGTCATCCCACATCTTCTTCAAGAGTGCCTCTGCCCACTCATAGGAGTTCTTCTTGGGGATGTAGCCGAGCTGTACAATCTCACCATCCTCGACATCCCTACACAGATGTTTCACAAAGCCGTCGAAGGTATTGAGAGTTGTGGTGCGCTCCTTGTCGCCATACCACATCGTTGCACGGATACCCTCGGCAATCGACGCACGGAAGAGTGAGGTCTCGGCATCTTCGAGCTCGGTGCCCGACAGGTCATCGAGATTGACATCCGCACGACCAGTGATGAGCTCATAGACGGTCGAGAAGTAGTCCTCTGCCGAGTATGCCATCTCCGCCTTCACCTTGTCGAGGTTGATGGTCTTCTGGTATTTGTCGGCAGCGCCACCGCCATTCCAACCTGCCTCAGTGAACTTTTTGAGCACATCACCATTGCGCTTCCAGAAATGGAGGGTTGTGGGCACGGGCACATTGTACATCACTTTGATGCCCAACTCTTCGGCATTCTTACCTGTAAGCATAGGGCGGAAGAAGATGTTGTCCAATACCTGACCATTGTAGGTCTTAATGTTTTCAATTTTTCCCATAATGTTTTTGTGTTTTAAGGTTAATTTGTTTGAATAGAGAAATATTTACTATTTACTCATCACTCGTTTAAGCTCCGCAACATCGCTCTCATAGGCTGCCTGATTGGCTGTGAGCGAGTGGGTGCCATTGGGTGCGGGGTCGTCGCACTCCTTTGTAAGCGTGGGGCGTGCCGTGTGGAGCCTCGAAGGGGGCACTGGGGGTTCGCCTGCCACCCTATCCTCTGCTTTGGATGCCGACACATCCACTGGGGCTTGGGCAATAGCGGAGGTTTCCTCTCCACCAAGCCCCACCTGAGAGAGCAACTGCCCCCACGCCTCTCGGATGCGCTCGCCGAGGCTCTTTGCAGGGAGTGGAGTGAGTCCCAAGGCGAATATCTGCCCACGAGCCGAATCTGTGATGGGCGAGGAGGCGATGATACTGTCGGCAAGACCTGCCTTCACACACTCCTCAGGCGAGAGCCACACACCCTTACCGCTATTGCGATTCATCAGCTCACGATACTCCTCAGGGGTACGACCCGAGGCGAGGGCGTAGATTTCGGCAAGTCGCTCGTCGCTCTTGTCGAGGAGCTCTTTGGTGGCAGAGAGGGAGTGGGTGTTACCCTCCACGGCGCTCTCACAGCAGTGAATAAGGTAGAGGGCATTGGCGGAAATCTCCCTGCAACCCTTCGATGCCGCTTGTGCGATGATGGTCGCTGCCGAGGCAACATAGCCATAGCAGCGAGTAACCACCTCCACACCCAACGAGCGCACGGTATCGTAGATCAGGAGTGCATCTGCCAGACAGCCGCCCGTCGAACGGATGTTGAGCACGAGGCGGTCGATTTCGCCCTCCTCACGAATCTCGGCGAGAGCCTCCTCGAAGCGTTCGTAGGTCGCCACACGAGCATCGAGCGTACCGAACTGCTCTTGCTCGGGAGTGCCGAGAATACCATCAATATCGATGGTTGCAATGCGCAGCGAGGAGGCGATTTTGTTTTTCGTTGTGTTCATAATCTTTTGTTTTGTTCTTGTTTAGGTCACTTAGGTTACTTTATTTGTACTGGTGGTAGATGTAGTTTCTCACGGAAGCAAACGAGCTCCCAATATCCTCGGCTACGGACTCCATTGCTGCAACCTTCGAGAGCCCTTGTCGCATCTTTGCCTCCACTCTATGGCGTGCGATGTAGGCTCGTGAGGAGGGCTCCGAGATGAGTCCTCGTTCCATAAGGTGGGCTATGGTACGCCCTGCCGAGAAGCCTCGGCACTCCCACATTAGGAGTTCCATTAGCTCTTCCTGCTGACGACTCCCGAGGCTCATTGTTCCACAATATTTGCCTGCTCCACCACCGCCCTCACGGCACTCTGCGCAGCAGAAATTTCACTCTCCAAAACATAAATTTTCACCTCTTTAAGCGCCGAGGCAATCGCTGAGGCAAGCTCCTCCAAAGTGATGCTCACCACACCTGTTGTTGTATCATAGTTTGCCATACCTTCTTCAAGTTGAGAATTAAGTTTTACACAGTTACGAAGACCACTTTTGTCGATGGGGCGGCGGGGTTGTAGTCCACAATCTCTTCCATTCGACAGAGCACCTTTTCGCCCGCAATCGTGAGCAGGTAGTGCGCCCTGAAATCGTGCTTTGTAGAGTTGGGAACGACAAACTGTTCGATCTCCTCGGGGTGGAGAGAGATGTAGAGTGTGATGCGTCGTGAGTGGTTGAGAGCCTCCACTCTGCCGTCCCACCAGCGGTGCAAACCCTCCACAGCCTCTCTATCCTCAAAGAGTAGCGACATCTTCTCGCCACCTACCGACCCATCATCGAAAAAGGTCACAAGAGGGTACTCGGTAGCCTTCTCCGTTGGGTAGTTCCACACCTCGCCCTCGGGTAGAGTGCGCATACCTCTATACGACACAATCTTAGGCAGGAAATTGCACCTTGCCACACATCGTGGGCTACTCTCGTCGCTATCGCTCGCCACTATGAGGCTTGCTGAGGGGGCATCACGCACAGCACCAAGCGTGGAACACGAGGGGGCAAAGAGGCGGTTGGAGATGAGATTAACTCCCTCCGAGGCGAAGATGTTATCCACCTCGGCGCTCCACTCGCCATAGGGCACACCCTCTGCCGCACTCGACTCCTCCGAAGCCTTATCGCCCAAGTGGTAGCGGAGTGTAAGGCGCTTGGGGTGGTCGGCACCGAGCTCCTCCACGAGGATGGGCTGTGAGGCATCCATTCGCTCCGAAAGGTCAATAACCACCTCGGGGTCACAGAACTCCCTGCGAGGCTCGATGCAGACTTTGCGTTCGAGGGGGTCGGTGTAGATTTGCAGGTCGAAGAGTTCTCTCAGAGCCCCCAGCAGGTCGAGCCCCGAGAAGGAGTAGTCCGCAACATCCTTCCAACCAATCTCTTGCTCCAACATCGGGTGGGGATAGAGCACGGGGCGCACCGAAGTGCCCGCAAGGAGCTGCATCTTCATATTCTCCTCCGCACCACCGAAGTAGAAGAGGTCGAAATACTTGGACACCGACGGGGAGTAAACTCGTGGCTCACTACGGAACGATATCGACACCTCCTTTTTGCCATACTCATTCACATTGCCATCATAGACCGCCCAGTCCGACGCAGGAATTGAGATGAAGCCATTGTGGTGCATCTCCACATAGAGTTCATAGATGGTGTCTGCCTCGGTGTGGTAGAACTTCGTCGAGCGTGAGGTTGTCGAAAGGAGCTCTCGACCGCTGACAATACCATTCTCATCCCTCTCGGTTGCCATCAGTTTGTAGGTTGCCCCCTCGATAGGCTCAAAGATGATGAAGGTGTACTGAAAATTGGGGCGCAGCCCCTCCTCCCTGCGGTCTTTGAAGGTATTTGCCATTGATGCGGAGAACTCATCGCCATAGTAGGGGCGAATCTTGAAGAATCCTTTGAGCTTATCACGAGATTGGATGCGATACTCCGTGCGCCAGCGGAGAAAATACTCAAAGGCAACCATCATCTCCCTCGTGGGTGTGAATTTCACACGCCCCGAATACTCCTGCGTGAAGGCACCACCATTGAAAGTCCCCTCCTCCCCTGCGGGCAGATCCACAAGGTTACCAACCGTACTATAATTGGCGAGGGGGTCGGCATAGACCATACCGAAGATATTACCATTTGCCTCCTCCGAATCCTCCCTTTTCTCGGCTCGGAAGTCCATACTCTCTGCCCAGCCACTCCAATCCATCTCCCTCCACCTACCACTCATATAGAGCGACTGGAAAAAATCGGAGGCGAAGAACTCGGACTCCACAGCATAGCCTGCCTTGGCGAAGATGCGCTCTACGAGAGTGCCGATGTGGAGGAATGGATGGTAGTTCTCGGGCAGAATTCTTCCTGCATAGTTTTTCAACCCCTCACCGCCCTCTCGCCTTACGGGCAGAAATCTCACCAGAGGCGTACCCTCCTCCGCAAGACTCTCGGCAATCATCTCCTCGGAGTATTCGCCACCCCAATCATCCACCAGCGAGGAGATTGCTCCCTCTGCCCCCTTGACCCACTGGCGGGCATTGCCGATAATATTGAAGCGATAGTAGCCCTCCCTTCCGAGTCGTGAGGCTGTGAGGTAGATTGTGCCCTCGATGATGACACTACCACGCACCTCCACTCGTGCAGTGTGCTCCTTGTGGTTGAACATCTGGGATGCGAGGGGCTGTTCGCAGTCCCCCATCAGGCGACGGTTGTGGGGTGTCGCAGGAATTGTAATGCTCTTGGAGTAGCTCGCCCTGCCCCACGATGTGGATGTGAGTGAGGCAATGGAGAGCGAAATAGAGAGCGACGAGTTGGGGTCGAGGTCTGCAACCTCATTGTCTATATAAAGCCTTACCATTGGGAATTGGGAATTGAGAATTGAGAATTGAGAATTATTAACAGCAAAGTGCAAAGGGCGAAGGGTTAATAGCGAAAAACCTTACCAGCAGGACGGATGGTGAGTTCCACTTGTCGGGCACCACTGCCGAGCGTCGAGATGGTGTGAGAGAGAAGGATTTGGGGCTCGGAGTGTTCCTTCGTAACCCTCCACACTCGGGGCGAGGTGGCAATACCCGAAAGGCGTTCAACCCCCTCAGTCGACAGGTAGCCACTGCGAAGCGAACTCTCACGCCAGCTCTCCACACCGAGAGTCTGCGTACCATTGGGCGTTTCGCACTCCGAGCGCAAAGTGTGGAGTTGCTCGGTAGGGGCACCTCGGAAAGTGTGGTAGGAGATGTAGCCCTCATCGTTGAGCCACGCAAGCCTCACACCCTCCGTAGGCGCAGGGGCAACTTCAAAGTGAATAACACCAACCACACCGCCCGACATCAAGACCACAAAGTCGAACTGCTCCACATCAGGACTGAGGGCAAGAATCTGGTCGGCATCAATGGTCACGACATAGATACCCGAGGTTGTGATTGCCGAGGAGCAGAGCACTACACCCTTCTGTTCGCCATTCAGTCGGCACTCCACAGAAAGCGTACATCCATTAGGGAGCCTGAATGCTATCTCATCGCACTCGCCTGCCGAGATTGTGCGCCACTGCTCATAGCCACCGAAAGCCGTAGGATTGGGAACCCTGCCCTGCGCAGCCGTGAAGTGGATATTTGAGGTGCGATTTGCCCCGTCATTATAGCCCACCGAGAGGATTGCTTGGCGGTCGTTGGCGAGGACAATCTTACATCCCGAGGTGTTGTAGGGCTTGGGGTTGAGCATCCTTTGGAGGAAGTTCTGGGGCGAGGTCGTGATGCTCTCACGGTGGGCGTAGCGACGAGCACCCACCACAGCACCCGAACCATCATAGAAGACAATCTCGGTGGGCACCGAGGGATCTACGCCATCGAAGCGAAATTCATTATTGGGGTCGTATGCCGAGGAGTAATCGGCAGGGGTAGAAGTAAGTACCATATTAGTTATTAGTTTGTAATGAGTAATGATGAGGGAGTGTAGGGGAGGCGTGAGTTCAGCCACTTAACAACACTCTACCGTTTTGATTCTTAGTTTCAAGGCAACGGCAACTTCGCCAACAATCGTGAGCATACGCTCCACAGGGGAGAGTTCCATAACAGCAACCTCACGCACTGCACTCTCCTCCGCAAGCGCTGCGGCAAGCCTCTCGGCATCCTCCATAAGTAACGACAAAGCCTCTGCCCTTGCCGAAGGTGTTACTTCGTTTTCTCTCAATAGTTTAAGTTCCACAGAAAACTCCTTTTCAACCTCCCGAACACCATCCGATGCGGTCTGCTGTGGATAGGATATAATGGCTAAGGGGAAGCCTTCGTGACGGAGCGTTTGATGGAGTCTGTCCGCCACCGTAGGATGATAACCGATGGCTGTGGCGTGCGAGCCGAGCGCCTCAAATAGTGCCTGATAATTCATAGGTAGTCTGTTTTATTGTTGTACTTTTGCGTTCAATTTCTGAACAAAAGTATAGCAAAACGCACCTATTGTCAATAGCAGCATTTCTCTTGGGATGTCACTTTTTCCACAAACTCTCGCTCCTATGCCACCCAACATCCACACAAATAGCGAGATAAGAAAAGTGTGATTTTTGAACTTTTCTGCGATTTTTAGAAAAAAAAGAGGGGTGAGTGTCCTTATTGGCTTTAAGGGCATTAAAGGCTCTAAGGGCCCTAAGGACTCTAAGGACTCTAAGGGCGTTAAGGGTATAAAAAAAGCACACTCAAAAATTTTGAGTGTGCTTTTTTTTAGCGACCTATAATAAATATAGTCGGTTTCTTATGCATTTCGGGTTTGGGGACCTTGCGCCACTCCGCAACGGGAAGGGTGCGGATAACCTGCGAAGGGGAGGTGATATCCACCGCCACCGTGAGTCGCACTGCGGGTGCAAGCATCGCAAGGAAGTCGGCAAAGAGTTTATCGTTGCGGTAGGGTGCCTCGATGAAAATCTGGCTCTGCCCCTCCTGCACAGCCCTTCGCTCG
This sequence comes from Tidjanibacter sp., assembly GCA_017648105.1. Lineage (GTDB taxonomy): Bacteria > Bacteroidota > Bacteroidia > Bacteroidales > Rikenellaceae > Tidjanibacter. Next base: position 52,688 of record JAGCJH010000017.1, on the reverse strand, counting down.
AAGTTCTTAATCGCCTTAGCCCTATCGGCGGGTTTTATGGGTAGATAGCCATTGAAAGCGAAGCTCTGCCCATTCTGACCGCTTGCCATCAGAGCCATAAGTATCGACGAAGGACCCACAAGTGGCACAATCTCAACACCTTTACTCTGCGCCACAGCGACCACACCTGCACCCGGGTCGGCAACACCAGGGAGCCCTGCCTCGCTGATAATTCCACAATCACGCCCCTCCAAGACAGGTTTCAGCAGGGGTGCAATCTCCATTTCGGATGTGTGCTCATTGCACTCGGCAAACTCCAACTCCTCGATGGGGCGTCCAATCTTCGCCGCCGAGAGAAAGCGCCTTGCCGTGCGTATATTCTCCACAATGAAATAGTCGATACTCGCCATCACAGCCCTATTAGCCTCAGGCAGCACATCGTAGGGATTACCCTCACTTATGGGGCAGGGAATCATATATATCTTACCGTAGGGTTTCATCTTACTCCTTTACATATATGCGTTTCACTCGTGCGGAAATGGAGGTCATCACTTCATAGGGGATTGTGTCGAGCACCGCTGCCATATCGCACAGCGCCCTACCCTCGCCACCGAAGATTACAACCTCATCGCCCTCCTTGCACTCCACGGCGCTCACATCGACCATACAGCTATCCATACATACTCTGCCGATGATGGGGCACATCACGCCCGCCACGCCCACAGACCACACGCCACATCCGAGCCTACGATCCAAGCCGTCGGCATAGCCTATGGGGATTGTTGCCACCCTCGTGGGGCACTCAATCTTCCCAGCCCTACCGTAGCCTACGCTCTCGCCCTCTGTGAGTGTTTTGACCTGCACGATGCGTGTTGTGAGCCTCGAAATGGGAGTCACACCCTCGCCCACACCATAGAGTCCAATACCAAGACGGCACATATCGTAGGTCGAGGAGGCATAGTGCTCCATACCTGCCGTATTGTTGATGTGTCTGAGGGGTTTGTAGGGGAGCGACTGAATGATAGCTCCCGAAATCTCCTCGAATGTACTCTGTTGAGTCTTCACAAACCCCACCTCCTCTGCCATATCGGCTGTTGCGAAGTGGGAGAAGATACTCCTCACAGTAAGAAGACCCTTCATCTGGGCAAGTCGCTCTGTAAGCCTCCCCACATCCTCTCTCTGGAAACCGAGACGGTGCATACCGCTATCAATTTTCAGATGTATGGGGTAGTCGCTCTCGCCCGCACCCTCCACTGCCATTGCAAAGGCTTCGAGCGAGGAGAAATTGTATATCTCGGGCTCCAAGCGGTAGGAGCACATCAGCGAGAAGCTATCCGCATCGGCATTGAGCACCACGATGGGCATCGTGATACCCTTCTGCCTGAGGAGCACGCCCTCGTCAGCAAACGCCACTGCGAGATAGTCCACACCCTCGTGTTGCAATGCTGCGGCTATCTCATAGTCGCCGTGACCATAGCCCGACGCCTTAACCATCGTCATCATCCTCGTACCCTTGGGCAAGCGTGAGCGATAGCGGTTAAGGTTGGCAACCATAGCCGTAAGATTTACCTCCAAGACCGTCGTATGGCTCCTGCGAGAGAGTGTGTGAACAATCCTATCGAAGCCCGACATTGGACCTCCCTTGATGAGCACTGCTGCCCCCTCAAAGCGGTCCTGTGTGAGTATTTTCAGAAATTCGTCTGCCGAGGAGTAGAATTCGTCCGTATCGGCAAAGAAGTGTTTGTGTGCAGCGATGTAGCGACCAATGCCAATGACCATATCGACCCCAGCAGCTACGGTAGCCTGCGCCACACGGGAGTATATTTCCTCGTCTGGCAGGGTGCTATAAAGCATATCCGAGAGCACCACTACTCTCCTGCGACCGCCCGCCACCTCTGCGAGTGAGTCGAGAGCAATAGCTATGGAGTTGATGTCCGAGTTGTGCGTGTCGCTCAATATCAGCGAACCACCAAGACCCTCCGCAAGCGAGAGGTGCAACCTTACGGGCTCACTTGCCGAGAGCCTACTCTCCACCTCTGCCCTATCATAGCCGAGCTGTGCATACAACTCGCCCACCATAGCCCTCATACTCTCCACGCCCACTTTGCACCTCACAGCCGCAAGCGCCTCACGGATGTAGCGATTGGAGGCGTTGTAGATAACCTTGCGAGTACGAGCAAAAAGCACCGCCTTCTCAGCTGCCTTATGTGCCCTATCTATGAAGTTTTCATCGTGCTGCGACTCCAAGGATGTGAAGATACCGATATCGGGGCGGATGATACTTTCGAGGCGTGCCATCTCATCGGGGCGAGAGATTCCCGCCTCAATGACTGCAATATCCTCGTTGCCCTCCATCATCAGGAGTGAGAGCGCCACGCCCAGTTGGGAGTTGAAACTCCTCGGCGAACGGAAGACCCTCACACCCGCAGGTGCCGACTGCACTATCCACTCCTTGACGGTGGTCTTACCCGTCGAGCCTGTGACAGCAACCATCACACCCCCGAACTTCGAGCGATAGTCTGCTGCCAACTCCTGCAAAGCACGCAACGAGCGCCCAACTACCACAAAGCCCGCCTCGGGGAACTCCTCGACGGCAACCTCCCTCTCCACCAAGAACGCCCTAACGCCTCGGCGATACAAGTCGCCAATGAAGTTGTGACCATCGTGATTTTCGCCCGCAATAGCCACAAAGAGGGGCGCACTCTCCACAGCAAAGCTGTGGCGTGAGTCGGTCATAACACTCCCCACCTCCACATCTGCCCCGAGGAGCCTACCCCTCGACACGATGTCCGCAATCTCCGATAGTCTATACTTCATACTTTGATTTATTGTCTAACATCTAAGGTCCAAGGTCTAACGATTTGCCTGCCGACAACCGACGACCGACGACCGATTTTTTCTTTTGTGACTTTTTGTAAAAAGCCACACCAAAAACACAACGACGAAATTGCCCACAAGGCAAACTCGCTATCGCTACCTCAAAATCTCATCAATAAGTGCCTGAGTCTCGGGCTTATGACCTCGGAAGGCAACATAGAGCTCCATAGGATGACGGATGCCACCTTTGGAGAGCACCTCCTCACGGAAACGATTGCCACACTCACGAGAGAAGATACCCATCTCCTTGAAGAGCTCAAAGGCGTCTGCATCGAGCACCTCTGCCCACTTGTAACCGTAGTAACCAGCCGCATAACCTCCCGAGAAGATGTGTGTGAAGGAGCAACCCATATGTGTACCATCAACTACGGGGAGCACCTGTGCGGGAGCCGCTGCCTTCTTCTCGAATGCCATAACATCCTCAATAGGCTCAGTGATGGTGTGGTATGCCATATCAATCATACCGAACGACACCTGACGGATGTTCATATAGGCTGCGAGGTATTTCTTGGAGTCGATAATTTTATTGCGCAACTCTGCGGGCATCTTCTCGCCAGTCTGGTAGTGAACAGCTACAATGTCGAGGAACTCGGGGCGGATTGCCCAGTTCTCCAACACCTGACTGGGAAGCTCCACGAAGTCACGATATACATTTGTACCAGTGAGCGACTTGTATGTGCCCTTTGCAAAGAGTCCGTGCAAGCAGTGACCAAACTCGTGGAGGAAGGTCTCAAACTCATCGAAGGTAAGGAGCGAAGGCGAGGTCTCGGTGGGCTTTGTGAAGTTGCCACAGAGCGAGATGAAGGGACGCACCTCTTTGCCATCCTCGGTGTACATCTCACGGAATGCGGTCATCCACGCACCACCACGCTTGGTCGCACGGGGGAAGAAGTCCATATAGAGAACGCCGAGGAAGTCGCCATTCTCCTCCAAAACATCGTAAGCCTTCACATCGGGGTGATATACCTCAATCTCCGAATTCTCAACAAAACGAATACCATAGAGCCTCTCTGCGAGTTCAAAGATACCCTTCTTGACATTTTCGAGCTCGAAATAGGGTTTCACATCCTCCTCATTGTAGTCGAAGGTTGCAACTTTATATTTTTCGTTCCAGTACGACCAGTCCCAAGGCATCAACTCATAGTCTGCACCATTGCGACGAGCAAAGCGAGATACGGTCTGGTAGTCCTTCTTTGCATACCTGATAGTCGCACCCCTCAGTTCTTCGAGGAAGTTATTTACGGTAGTGGTATTCTCTGCCATACGCTCTTCGAGCACATACTCTGCGAAGTTGTTGTAGCCAAACAAGCGGGCATTCTGCAAGCGGAGCTCGGTGATGCGCTTAACAATATCAAGGTTATTGTACTCATCGCCCACGCAGCGGCTATTCGACGCCATCCACACTTTCTCTTTAAGCTCACGATTGGACGAGTAGGTCATAAAGGGAAACATACTTGCATATTGGAGTGTCACGGTCCAACCCTCCTCGCCACGAGCCTTCGCCTCCGAAGCCATTGCATCACGCACAAAGGCGGGAAGCTCGGCAACCTGCGACTCGTCGGTAATGTTCAGGCTGAAAGCATTGGTAGCCGCAAGCACATTCTGCTCAAACTGCAATGAGAGCGACGAGAGCTCCTCGGAAATCTTCCTGTACTCCTCCTTCTGCTCCTCGGCAAGGTTTGCACCATTGCGCACAAAGCCCTTATAGGTATCCTCCAAGAGGCGTGCATCCTCCTCATTCAGATTGAGGCTTTCCCTCTGCTCATACACCTTCTTCACCCTCTCCCAGAGCGTAGGATTGAGGTTGATATCATTCGAGTAGGCGATAAGTTTAGGCTGCACTTCAAGGGCGAGAGCCTGCATCTCATCGCTGGTCTCGTTGCTATTAAGCACAAAGAAGATGGTCGAGACCCTATCCAAAAGTGCGCCACTGCGCTCCATAGCCACAATGGTATTTTCAAATGTAGGCTCCTCCTCATTGTAGATGATAGCATCCATCTCCGCACGAGCCTCCGCCAAAGCGTAGTCAAAAGCGGGCATATAGTGCTCCATCTTAATCTTCGAGAACTCGGGCGTACCATAGGGGGTATCGCCCTGATTGATAAGCGGATTATTCCTCATAGAATCACCGCAGCCGCAAAGCATTGCTGTTGCCATAATTGCTGTCAAAATTTTCGTTTTCATTTTTCTTCTTTATTTAGTTTGTTTTGTTTTTCCTCTTTTCTTGAAGCCTTCAAGACTGAACTTGCTATGCCTTAAAGGCTTTAATGGCACTAAGGGCACTAAGTAAGGGCATTAAGGGCTTTAAGGACTTTAATGGCGTTAAAGACAACGACCCTTTGCCATCCAGATGCCCACTACTCCTTGACTATATACGCCCCTGCAAAACTCTTCTCGGCTTCTGCCTTAATAGCCCTTGCCTCCTCTGTGGAGGATGCAGGAATCAGGCAACGCCACTTACCCGAGGAGGTCTGCTTCTGCACAATCTTGCCTGCCCACTTGCCGAACTTACGGTCATTGGGGTCGCTCTTCTTGGATAGGGTGCAAATTTGCACATAACACATAGGGGCGCTCGACTGCTTAACCGCAGGTTTCGACTCCTGCTTAGGGGTGGGCGCAGGTTTTACCTCCTGCTTGGGGGCGGGGGCTGCGGTCTGTACCACCTCCGTAGGTTTTGCAATGCCCGACTGCTCAGCCTTTGCATTGCACCTTGTGCGATACTCGCTGAAAGCGTCAAAGAGAGCCTTTGCAATCTGCTTCTGACCAACCTCACTGTGGAGATAGTCACGATCGCCCTTGTGTGTCATAAAACCCATCTCGGTGAGCACCGCAGGCATCGCTGTGCGCCACAAAACAAGATAGGGACCCTGCCTTGCACCACGATCCACAATGGGGGTATTGAGCTTGTAATGCTTCTGTATCATCTCCGCAAAAACCATACTCTGCTCCGAGTAGGCATACTGCATCAGCGAGAAGATGATGAAACTCTCAGCACTCGAAGGGTCGTATCCCTCATATTTCTCCTCATAGTCGCCCTCCATCACGATTACCGAGTTTTCCCTCTGCGCCACGGCGAGGTTTTTCTCACTCTTGTCATTACCCATAATGTAGGTACTGCTACCGTGCGCCTCATTGTTACCCACCGCATCGGTGTGAATTGAGATAAAGAGGTCGGCATTTGCTTTATTGGCAATATCACCCCTCGTGTGGAGTTCCACAAACCTATCATCACTACGGGTGTAGATGACCGTCACATCGTTATAGGCATCCTCAATCATACCACCCAACAGAAGCGCAACCTTCAAGTTCAACTCCTTCTCGGTGTGCTTACCCCAAGTGCAACCCGGATCCTTACCTCCGTGACCTGCATCGATAACAACGGTAGAGAGTCGCCTCTCTGCCGAGTCGATTTTTCCTTGCGCGCATACGAGCGTGGGAAGAAGGAGCGTTAATATGAGTAGTACACGAGTTGTAAATTTCATTGTTTTTTACTATTTTTGCTGATTGATTACACCCACAAGGGTGCTAACAATCAAGGTTTTAGGTTTTTTTGCCGACTCTGTCGGCAAAGTTAATGATTTTTTGCGATATTTTGACACGGAAAAGCATAAAATACACTCTTTTTTCGTTGGTGGCACTACTCTGTGTAACCACCCTCGGTGCACAAACTCTCCCTACGGGAGAAAATTTTGTGCGCCCAACTGCCGATAGCCTCCACTCAATGGGCGCTTCGAGGGCAAACGAAGAATTGTTGCATAGGGCAGAAAATAGGACTATTGACTCATTGTTGGTGCTCCCTGCCGACACCGCAGGCAAGCGCAAGCAGCGCAACTTCCTCGATGAGGTTATCGACGGCAAAAACAAGGACTCGCTCTACTATGATGTGCGAGGCAAGATGGTACACATCTACGAGCAGGGCGATGTAACCTATGGCAATATGAACATCAAGGCGGACTATATGCGTGTGTCGATGGAGGACAAGGAGATTCTTGCCTATGGAAAGGCAGACACCTCCGCCTATGGACACACTCGCCCCGAATTTACCGAGGCGGGCTCGACCTACACGATGGACACCGTGACCTACAACATCAACACCAAGAAGGCAAAAATCAAGGGTGTGGTGACTAAGGATGGCGAGGGTTACCTGACGGGTAAAGAGGTAAAGATGATGGCGGACAAGTCGTTCAACATCAAGGGCGGTGTTTATACCACCTGCGAGGACACCAACCACCCCCACTTCTTCATCAGTATGTCGAAGGCTAAGTTTATCCCTGGCAAGAAAATCGTGTCGGGTCCTCTCTACCTCGTGATTGCCGATGTGCCCCTCCCCGTGATGATTCCCGAGATTTTCTTCCCGATGAATATGGAGCGCAAGACGGGTTTCATTATGCCCTCCTATGGTGAGGAGAACTTGCGAGGTTTCTACCTGAAAAATGGCGGTTACTACTTCCACATCAACGACTACCTCGACTTCAAAATCACGGGTGGTATCTACACACTCGGCTCGTGGGAAATCAACGCTTCGTCATCCTATCGTGTGCGCTATAAGTTCAACGGCTCACTCGGCTTCAACTATGCCAAGACAATCTCGGGCGACAAGGGCTCGGCAGACTATGTAAACCAGAGTAACATCAGGCTCACTTGGACCCACTCGCAGGATGCCAAATTCAACCCCAACTCGACCTTCTCGGCAAATGTCAATTTCTCGACGCCCGGTTACAACAAGAACGCCTCAAATAATCTGACTGACTACCTCTCGGCACAGACCACCTCATCTATTGCCTACTCCCACTCGTGGAAAGGTACGCCTATTAGTATGTCTGCCAACCTCAACTATTCGCAGAACTTCAACACCGGAGCTGTATCGCTCGGTCTTCCCAATATGAACTTCAATGTCAGCCGTTTCTTCCCCTTCAAGCGCAAAGTTATGGTGGGTAAGGAGCGTTGGTATGAGAAGATTGCAATGACCTACAAGGCGCAGTTGCAGAACAGCATCAGCACCACATACGATGAACTGATGAAGCCCGAAACGCTCGGTCAGTTCAAGAATGGTGTGAAGCACACCCTCCCCGTGAGTGCCTCGTTCAACATCCTCGGTTTTATCAACCTTTCGCCCTCTGTGAACTACAACGAGAGGTGGTACTTCCGTCGCATCAACCAGAACTGGGACCCCGAGGCAGGCGCCATTGTGCAGGACACCACGAGGGGCTTCTATCGTGTCTATGACTACTCGGCATCGGTTTCTGCCAACACCACACTCTATGGTATGTATCAGTTCAAGAACCCCGAGAGTTGGCTCAAAGCGGTACGCCACACCATCAACCTCTCCGCCTCGGCATCCGTATCGCCCGACTTTGGCTCGGAGAAATATGGCTACTGGAAAACCATTCAGGCAAATGAGGATGGTACCAGAACCAAGCGCTACTCGCCCTACTCGTCGGAGATGTATGGCGTGCCTGGTAGCGGTAAGAGTGCGAGCCTCTCGCTCTCGGTAGATCAAACCCTTGAAGCGAAGATTGCCAGCGATCAGGATACGACGGGTGTGAAGAAAGTGAAGATTATCGACAACTTCTCCTTCTCATTGAACTACAACTTCCTTGCGGACTCAATGAAACTCTCGACAATTCCCGTGCGTATTCGCTCCAATATCATCAAGAACTTCGGTATCAACCTCTCGATGACCCTCGACCCCTACGAGGTTGATAAGACCACAGGTCTGCGCTATGACAAACTTATGTGGCGTCGAGGACTCCCCGGTCGTATCGCATCGACTGGTTGGTCGTGTGGCTACACCTTCCGTTCCTCCGACCTCTACACCGAGGCGACCATCAACGACATCTCCAAGCAGTACCCCGAGTACTCCAACCCCTATTTTTACGACCCGAACGACCCGCTTGACCCTGCTCTGCGTCGCCAGCTGATGACCTCGCAGTACTACGACTTCTCGATGCCGTGGAACTTCTCGTTCAACTACTCTATCAACTACACCAACAATGGTGTAAAACCGAAGATTGTCAATACGCTCGGTTTCAACGGCTCACTGACTCTCGACAAGGACAAGAAATGGGCAATCACATATACGGGTGGTTACGACTTCGACAACAAGGAACTAACCCCGGGCGTTGTAACACTTGTCAGGGATTTGCACTGTTGGCAGATGAACTTCTCGTGCGTGCCGTTTGGTTATCGTAAGAGTTGGAGCTTCAACATCAGCGTGAAGTCCTCACTGCTCCAAGACCTCAAATACGAGAAGAGCTCCTCGCACTACGACAATATGTACGATGACTAACGAGCAGTGAGTAAAGAGTATTTTTTTACTCGAAAAGACGGCAAACGAAAAGTATGTACACAAAACTCGAAATAAAGTTAGGATTTGATAAGATTCGCAAGCAGATTGCCGAACGCTGCTCTACGGAGGGCGGTAGGAGTTTGGTTGCGGATATGGCGTTCTGCACCCTCGCCAGCGAGGTGGAGGAGATGCAGGCAACGGCAGAGGAGGTGAGGGTTGCTCTGATGATGGAGCAATACTTCCCAAAAGGGGAACTCGTGGAGTTTGCTCCTGTGGTTGCAAAACTCTCCGTGGAGGGCACCTTCTTGGAGGCAGAGGAACTCTTGGCACTCAAAGATGGTCTGAAATGCGTGAGCGAGGCGACCAAACTCTTCCTCTCGGGCGAACAACACTACCCCCTGATGGCTGCACGCTCCAAGCGTGTGAATGCCTACCCCGAGGTGATAAGTCACATCGAGAGCATCATCGATCGTCACGGAGAGGTGAGGGATAGTGCCTCGGTGGAACTCTATGAGATTCGTCGCACCATTAGGGCTCACGAAGGTCAGGCTGCACGCCGCTTGCAAGCCGTACTTGCGGAGGCTATACGACAGGGCATCGTCGAACCCGACACGACACTCTCCGTGAGAGAGGGTCGCCCCGTAATTCCAGTTGCTGCGGGCAACAAGCGCAAGCTCAAAGGCTTCGTACACGACGAATCCGCAACCGGTAAGACCGTCTATATCGAGCCCGTAGAGGTCGTCGAAATCAACAATGCGCTGCGTGAGGCGGAGTATGCCGAGCGTAGGGAGGTCATCCGCATCCTCACAGCCCTCACAGACAATCTGCGTCCCGAGAGCAAAGGCATTAGCGAGAGTCGTAAATACCTCACACACTTCGACTTCCTGCGTGCAAAAGCTCGTTGGGCTATGGACAATGGCGCTTGGAAGGCAATCCTCTCCGACAGTGGCACCCTGCGTCTTAGCGACGCACGCCACCCTCTTCTGCAACAGAGCCACGCAAGGGAGAAAAAAGAGGTTGTACCTCTCGACTTGCTCCTGCGTGAAGATAGACGCATACTCGTAATTTCGGGTCCCAATGCGGGCGGCAAGTCGGTATGCCTGAAAACCGTCGGTCTGCTCCAATATATGTTCCAATGTGGCGTAGCAATCCCCGCATCGAGCGTGAGTGAACTACCTCTCTTCGACCATATCTTCATCGACATTGGCGACCAGCAGAGCATCGAGAACGACCTGAGTACCTACTCCTCGCACCTTACGAATATGAAAGAGATGTTGGCGGGAGCAGGTAGCAAAACCCTCATTCTGATTGACGAGTTTGGTAGCGGTACGGAGCCCACAATTGGTGGCGCTATGGCGGAGGCTATGCTCGAAAGGTTTGTGGAATCGGGCACCTATGGAATCATCACAACACACTATACCAACATCAAGTATTTCGCCTCCAACCACCGAGGTGTAGCAAATGGCGCAATGCTCTTTGATGTGCAGAACATCCGTCCCCTATTCCGCTTGGAGATGGGCGAGCCAGGCAGCTCCTTTGCTATTGAGATTGCCCGTAAGATTGGACTCCCCGAGTCAATCATCAAGAGCGCCTCGGAGAAGGCAGGCTCGGAGGTCATAAGCCTCGAACGACAACTCCGTGAGGTTGCCCGCAACCGCAACTACTGGGAGCAGAAGCGTGAGCGCATACGCATTGCCGACAAGCGTGTGGAGGAGATGGAGAGCGAGTATGCCGACCGCCTTGCAGCGCTCAAAGAGGAGCGTGCAGCAATCATCCGCCAAGCAAAAGAGGATGCCAAAGAGATTCTCAACCAGACCAATCGCACAATTGAGAATACCGTGCGTGTCATCCGAGAGTCACAAGCCGAAAAGGAGACCACACGCCTCGCACGCCGTGAGCTCGACTCTATGCGTGAGATGGTGGAGAGCGAGATGGACTACCTCTCCGCCGAGAGCGAGAAGGTGGCTCGTGAGATGGAGAAGATTGAGCGTCGTCGCCAGAAGCGTGCCGAGCGTAAGGCTCAGCGTGGCGAGCAGGTCGAGGAATCGAAGGTTGTCGTACCCGAGAAATTGCCCGTCATTGTGGGTGCTAAGGTGCGCATCACTGGTCAGGATGGCGTGGGCGAGGTTATGAGCATCAAAGGCAAAAAGGCTACGGTTGCTATCGGTCAGATTACCACCACCATCGCTATCGAGCGCCTCGAAGCCATCTCGCAGAGCGAATACAAGAAACAGACACGCCCCACGACGGCACGCACCGTTGTGAGCGTCGATATTTCGAGCCGCAAGCTCGCCTTCAAGGATAACATCGACATCCGAGGTATGAGGGCTGCGGAGGCTATGGATGTTGTTCAGGACTTCATCGACGATGCCATAATGGTGGGTATCGGCTCCGTGAGCATCCTTCACGGCAAGGGCACGGGCGCACTCAAAGAGGAGGTGCGACGCTACCTGCGCTATATTCCCCAAGTAGCCTCTGCTACCGACGACCACCCCGATCGTGGTGGTGCAGGTATCACACTTGTGAAGTTCAAATAAAAAAAGTGAGCCTTTCGAGGGCTCACTTTTTTATCATATAGGAACAATAAGTCTTATCGTAAAATTGCTCTTTACCAACTACTCAATCACTCCTCGGGGGGCATTGTCGGGGGTATAGGGACCCTCTGCAAGGCGATTTATGAGATAGGTCGTAACGAGTGGTGTGCGACCCTCCTCGGGGCGACGGGTGTATGGGTAGGTCTTATTCTCATAGACATAGTTACTCACCGCCACCTTATAGAGCTCTTTCTTCACATCGGGGTTGAGGCGTACAGCCACAGCATCGCCCGACTTATCGGTCACAATGGTATAGCTAAGACCCGAAGGTATCAAATCCACACGGTGCGACTCCTTATAGTTTACCTTGTCGTTGAACTTCTGGAAAATCATCTCCTCAATCTCCTTATAGCTCATTGTGGTAATGACCATATCGCTATTGAATGGTTCGAGCTCAAAGATTCTGGCTCTTGCCACATCACCCTCTGCGAGTGACGATATGCGAGTGCCGCCAATGTGGTAGAAGCCGATGTCGGCACCTGCGACCCTGCGACCCTCATCTGCCATAAAGTGGGCAAGACCCATCTTCGTAGCCTCCGCAGTGAAGGTGCCCACCGACTCATTGAAATAGGGGTCGTTGAAATACTCCTCCACGCTCTCTTTGGTCGCCTCGCACTCCTCCTCGGGGAGAGTCATATATTTGGTTTGGATATCCACAACCTTACCGCCCAAGAGTGTCGCTGTTGTCACGCCCACGGCACGCAATTTACTATTGCCTTGAACGACAGCAACGCCCTCCACCTTACCCGAATACTGCTCGTGGGTGTGACCACTGACAATAAGGTCGGCATAGGGGAACGCCTTGACCAAATCCACCGTGTCACGATCCAGACCGCAGTGGGAGATTACGACCATAAGGTCACTTTTGCGACGCACCGTGGAGCCATACCTCTCTGCCACCCAGTCGGGCGAGAAGAACTCCGTACCCTCGAAGATTACATCCTTACCGTCGGGATGACCATTGGCATTATTGGTCACAATACCGAGGAAACCAACCTTCACACCACCCGCACGCTTGATAACATAGGGTTTGGGCTGTTTGAGGGCGCTCTCTTTGGTGTCGATATTGGCAAGCACAATGTCGAACTCAGCCTCGCCAAGACGCCTTTGGAGCGTATCAAGACCCATATCGAACTCGTGATTACCGATAGTCGCCACATCGTAGCCCATCTTATTCATCTGCTCGATGATGGGGCGACCTGCGTGTGACGCCTTATCCACATAGGGATTACCTGTCCATCTATCGCCAGCATCCACAAGGAACACACGAGCCGTATCCTGACTGCGAGCCTCCTCAACGAAGGCAGCAAGACGGGGCAACTCCTCAATCTTGGCGTGAATGTCGCTCGTGGAGATGATGATGATATTCTCCTTGCGGGGCGAACAAGCCATCGCCGAGAGGAGTACCACGCAAGCCAAGAGAATCTGTTTCAGGTGCTTCATATTACCTAACACTTACTTAATAAACTCCTTTATTGCCTCTGCGCACGCCTCGGGCTCCTCAAAGTAGCCGAGGTGTCCCGAATTTTCGAGCCACACAACCTTTGCTTGGGGGTGGGCTGCAACCATAGCCTCTGCCTTGTCGAGAGGTATGTAGTTGTCCTTCTTGCCGAGGATGAAGAGCTGGGGAAGTGCCGAATTCTGCAAAAGTTCATTGCTATCCTCCCTCTCCTTCATACCACGCAGGAGTGCAATCACACCTTCGGGCTCGGTCACGAGTACCTGCTCTTCGAGGAAGATAATCTCATCCTGCATCTTTTTGAGATTTTCGGTTGCAAAGCCATTCTTGGCAGCGGTTGTTGCCAACAAATCTTTGTGTCCGCCCTCTACGAGTGCAATCTCTTTGTCCCTATCGGCAATCTTCTCGGGGCTGTCGGGGTTGGGCGTGGAGCTCAGGAGTACAATACCATCCATACGCTCGGGGTGGAGGCGGAGTGTCTGCAAAGCCACATAGCCACCCATCGAGTGACCCACAATGGTTGCCTTCTCAATCTCCAACTCATCGAGCACACCCACAACAGTCTCCGCCAAGAAGCTCATCGAATGTTTCTCGCCCATAACCTGCGAGATGCCGTGACCAGGGATATCCATAGCCACCACACGATACTCTTTGGAGAGGAGTTTTGTGAAGTCCTCCCACACATCCAGACTTTCAAGATAGCCGTGAAGCAGGAGGATTGTCTTGTCGCCCTTGCGGGTGTCGGTGATGCGAAGTGCGCAACCGTTGGAAATGATAAATTTATCCATAATTCTGATTTTGGGATTTTGAATTTTGGATTGGACTGATTTTAAGCAATGTTAAATATTTTTTTGATGTTCTCCACCTCGTCGAGTTCCTCCCAGCCGAAGAATTTTACAACCTCAGTGGTAGTTTTACCATTCCTTGTGAGCTCCATCTCCTCGGTGTAGGGTCGGCGACCAAAGTGACCATAGGATGCTGTGGGCTCAAAGATGGGGTTGGTCAGACCAAAGCGACGCACAATGCTTGCAGGACGAAGATCGAACATCTCGCCCACAATCTCTGCAATCCTACTATCGCTCACATCAACCTTCGAGGTGCCGAAGGTATCTACGAAGATGTTGATGGGGTGTGCTACGCCAATAGCATAGCTCACCTGCACCATAAGCCTTTCTGCAATACCCGCTGCGACCATATTCTTTGCGATGTGGCGTGCTGCGTAGGCTGCCGAACGATCCACCTTCGAGGAGTCCTTACCCGAGAATGCGCCACCACCGTGTGCGCCACGACCACCATATGTATCAACGATAATCTTCCTACCAGTCAAGCCAGTATCTCCGTGAGGACCTCCGATTACAAACTTACCCGTGGGGTTTACATAGAGGATATAGTCGTCGCCAATGAGCTCTGCCAAGTGGTCGCCAGCCTTCTCCAAGCGAGCCTTCACACGAGGGATAAGGATGTTGCGAACATCCTCAGCAATAATTCTCTGGCAATCCTCGAAGTCGTCGTGCTGCGTCGATACGACGATAGTATGTACCCTGAGAGGGGTGCCATCCTCGCTATACTCAATAGTAACCTGACTCTTCGAGTCGGGGCGCAAGTAGCACATAACCTTACCCTCACGACGGATGTCTGCAAGTTCTTTGAGGATAACGTGCGAGAGGATGAGTGTTGCGGGCATCAACTCACGAGTCTCGGTACAAGCGTAGCCGAACATAATACCCTGATCGCCTGCGCCCTGCTCCTCCTCGGTAGCACGCACCACTCCCTGATTGATATCGCCCGACTGCTCGTGGATAGCCGAAAGGATACCACACGAGTCGCCATCGAACTGCAACTCGCTACGGTTGTAGCCAATCTGTTTCACAACTCTACGAGCCACACCCTGAATATCCACATAGGCGTCCGAGCGCACCTCGCCCGAAACTACCACAAGACCTGTGGTGCAGAGTGTCTCGCAAGCGACCTTACTTGTGGGGTCTTTGCGCAAAAATTCATCAAGAATTGCGTCCGAAATCTGGTCGGACACTTTATCGGGGTGTCCCTCCGACACCGACTCCGATGTAAACAAAAATGCCATATCTTACCTTAAAATTGGGAGTCGATAGTTGAGCGTTGAGTGTTTCCGAAAGACACAACACGCACAACCTTTCAACTCGGTTATACTCCTATTTCTTGGTGGATAGTTTGGCTGGGATTTCACGCCCCTACTTGGGGGCACAAGATGCTCTTTGTTTGCCTTTTAGCACTTTTTTGCTCGGGTGGCGCACAGCCCTCCCAGCGTGGTTTGCAAGCAGCCAAATCTTTCCACGCCACAAAAGTACAACAAAGAATTGAGAATTGAAAATTGGGAATTGAGAATTATTTTCCGCAAAGCCACACTTCTCCCACAAAAAACTCCTCCCCTAAGCCTTAGGGAAGGAGTTTTATCTTGACCTTTGGGGTCGAAAATACTAATTTTTAATCACGAAGTAGCCTTCAATGCTTTTGAGGAACTCTGCTCTTGTGCGGTCATTGACGGGTGCAACAGTACTCTCGGGCTGTCCCTGCTCATTGCGAGTCATACCAAAGAAGAGTTCAGCAATCTCCAAGCTGCGGTCGAGCTCATTCATCAGCTCAAAGCGTTCGTGGGGCAAAAGCACCGAGTAGATAAGGTGTTCCAAGTATTGGAATTCATCAACGAGCGCATCGCTCACGAAGTCCTGCTTAGCATCGGGGAAGGTGAAGAAATAGTAGAGCCTCTGTGTAATATCCTTTGCGAAGTCACGAGCCAGCGCATCACCCTTCTCCACAGCACCTGCGGCATAGTAGGCGTCGATGTAGGGGAAGGACTGGTAGCCGTGGGGCACCTGCGAGAATGGCAACTCCTCCACTCCCCTATCGAGTACCTCAATAGCTCTCTGAGTGTCGCCCTCTGCCACGAGTGCCTCAGCAAGTCGTGCAAAGCCACCACGAATCTGTGTCGAGTTGATGTTGTAGCGTGAGAAGTTATCCACATAGACGCTCTCATCCTTCACATTGCCGTAGCGATAGACATTCATTATATTATTATAGAGGTATTCGGTATCTATGCGACCCAGCGTTGCCACACTCTCCGCAGGAGTTTTGATGGGGACAAAGCGATAGGCATAGCCATCATATTGGAGGTAGTCGTTCAGACCGAGGTTTTTCAGCAGGTTGGGCTGCACGAAATAAACAGGACGGCTCCAATCGAGCTCTGCCAACATATCGAGAATCATCACTTGTGGCTTTTCGAGAGTGGTACCCTTGATATCGAGCTCCACAGCATCGAGAATCAGGTGGGCATCCTCGGGCTTAACGATACCCGCTTTGAGGACATTCTCCTTATTCACTGGGATGGAGATTTTGTGCTGGGGCAGGAAGTCGAAAGTGAGGTCATCCGAGTAGGAGAGTTTGGTTGCGGGGCGCTCGCTACGCACCACATCCATCGCTTGCTTCAAATCCACACGATAGTCCACCACATCCTCAATAAAGATGTAGTCGTTGGCATACATATACTTACTCTTGGGGAACGAGAAAGGCACGGGAGCACTCTCATTGTAGGTCTGCTTCATCTCCTCGACATACCAACCGCCACCCAAGTAGCTCTGGTTCATAATCCTCACATCGGGTCGCACACCCTCCACCTCCTGATTATACCACATAGGATAGGTGTCGTTATCGCCATAGTTGATTACGATGGAGTTGGGCAGTACGGTTGAGAGGTAGTTATAGCCCATATCTCGCATTACATACCTACCGCTGCGGTCGTGGTCATCCCAGTTCTCGGCACAGAGAATTGTGGGCACCGAGAGGCACACGACAGTTGCCACAACGGGAGCGAGGAGCTCGTTCTTCTTGAAAATTTTTCTCAACCACTCTGCCACAGCAAGCACACCAAAGCCTATCCACATACAGAAGGCATAGAACGAACCGGCATAGACATAATCCCTCTCTCGGGGCTCCCCTGGGGGCGAGTTGAAATAGACCACGAGTGCCACACCCATCATCACAAACAACCACACAACTACCGAGAAGTAGCGGGGATTCTTGCCGAGTTGCCACACAAGACCAATGAGTCCCAAGATGAATGGCAGGAAGAAGTAGCGGTTGCGTGCCTTGTTGTTTGCCATCTCATCGGGCAGGTTATCTTGGGGACCGAGCATCGCCTCGTCTATGGGTTTGATGCCCGAGAGCCAATTACCATCGGTAATCTCTCCCACACTCTGATTGTCGCTCTGGCGACCCACAAAGTTCCAAAGGAAGTAGCGCCAGTACATAAAGTTGAGCTGGTAGTCAAAGAAATAGCGCAAATTCTCGCCAAAAGTGGGCACAGTGTAAGCCTCACCCCCGTAGCGCACCTTGCGTCCCTTCACTCTACCCCACGACTTGTAACCCTCGATATGACGCTCCTGACTCGACCACATACGGGGGAAGAGCATCTTGAACTCCGAGGGGTACTCATAGCCCGCAATGGTCTTTTCACCCACATACTTTCCATTATCATCGACATAGTATTTGGTGCGATAATTGACATCCGTCACAGGGGCTGCATACGACACACCCGAGAGGATTGGTTGCGCCTCATACTGCTCACGGTTCAGCAGATAGAGCAGTGCGTATGGGTTGTCTGGGTCATTGGAGTTCATTGGGGGATTTGCCGCCGCACGGATGATGATGGAGCCATACGACGAATAACCGATGAGCACCACCGTGAGGCAAGTGACAATGAGGTTTGCGAGCCTCTTGCCCCTCTTCTGGGTGAACCACACGCCCCAACCGAGCGCCACAAAGAGCAGCACAGCATAGATTGCAAAGCCCACATTGACCGCCGCACCCATCGAGTTGAGCACCCTATCAAACCAAGCACCAATCTGTGTGGTATAGGGTATCACGATGCTATTGAGGAACAGAATCAGCCCTCCGCTTATGAGTGTGGAATAGATGAGTCCTTTGGTTGTAACCTTCTCTGTCTTACGGAAATAATAGACAAAGACAAGTGCGGGAATTGTCAGCAGATTAAGGATATGTACGCCAATGGAAAGACCCATCATATAGGCAATAAAGACAATCCAGCGTTCGTTACCCTTCTGGTCGGCAACACTCTCCCACTTCAAGATTGCCCACACGACCACCGCAGTCATCAGCGAGGAGAGGGCATAAACCTCCGCCTCGACAGCCGAAAACCAGAAGGTGTCCGTGAAGGTATAGGCGAGAGCGCCCACCAAACCTGCGCCCATAATGGCAATAGTCTGACCCTTTGAGGGCTCGCCATTGCGACCCACAATCATACGACGGGCAATGTGTGTGATGCTCCAAAAGAGGAACATAATGGTTGCCGCAGCCGCCAAGCAGGACATAATATTGACCATCAGCGCCACCTTCGACACATCGCCAAAGGCGAACTGCGAAAAGAAGTTGGCAATCATCATAAAGAGAGGCGCACCGGGGGGGTGTCCGACCTCCAATTTGTATGATGTGGGGATAAACTCACCGCAATCCCAGAAACTTGCCGAGGGCTCGGTGGTCAGGATATAGACAAGCGCCGAGAGGAGAAAAGTTCCCCATCCGACGAGGTTGTTGATTCTATTGTATGTTTTCATAGATAAATAACTCTCTATTGTGTCAATTATTTTGCAAAGTTAAGAAAATAATGAGTATTTTTACAACCTCAAACCAGACCAATTAAAAGACTATGGCTACAAAGTTGATGCTATACAACACCCTTTCCCGCAGGAAAGAGGTTTTTCAGCCCATAAATCCCGAGCACGTGGGTATGTATGTGTGCGGTCCTACCGTCTATGGCGACCCACACCTCGGACACACACGCCCCGCTATTACCTTCGATTTGCTCTTCCGCTACTTGAAGGCTTTGGGCTATAAGGTGCGCTATGTAAGAAACATTACCGATGTGGGTCACTTGGAGCACGATGCCGATGAGGGCGAGGACAAAATCTCAAAGAAGGCACGCCTCGAACAGCTCGAACCTATGGAGGTTGCGCAGTTCTACACCAACCGCTACCACACCTTTATGGAGAAGCTCGGCGTATTGCCCCCCTCGATTGAGCCCCACGCAAGCGGTCACATCATCGAGCAGATTGAGCTCGTGAAGAGTATTCTCGACGCAGGCTACGCCTATGAGAGCAACGGCTCCATCTACTTCGATGTTACCAAATACAACGAGAAGTTCCACTATGGCAAACTCTCGGGTCGCAACCTCGACGATGTGCTTGTGGGTACTCGTGACATCGACGGTCAGAGCGACAAACTCAACTCCTACGACTTTGCCCTTTGGAAGAAGGCACAGCCCGAGCACATTATGCGCTGGCCCTCGCCTTGGAGCGACGGCTTCCCCGGTTGGCACCTCGAATGTACGGCTATGAGCACCAAGTACCTCGGCGAGCAGTTCGACATCCACGGTGGCGGTATGGACCTTATGTTCCCCCACCACGAGTGCGAGATTGCGCAGTCGTGCGCCTCGCTCGGTCACGACTCGGCACGCTATTGGGTACACAACAATATGATTACCATTGGTGGTCAGAAGATGGGCAAGTCGCTCGGCAACTTCATTACCCTCGAACAACTCTTCGGTGGCACACACGATAAGCTCGAACAGGCATACTCGCCTATGACCGTGAGGTTCTTCATCTTGCAGGCACACTATCGCTCCACTTTGGACTTCTCCAACGAGGCTCTCAAAGCGGCAGAGAAGGGCTACGATAGGCTTATGAAGGCTGTGGATACCCTCGGCAAACTCAAAGCCAATGGCGACAAATCGAGCGTGGATGTCAGCGATCTTGCAACCCGCTGTGAGGATGCAATGAACGATGACCTCTCATCGCCTATGGCCATCTCGGCTCTGTTCGACTGGGTGAGGATTATCAACTCTTTGGCAGACGGCAAGGAGCAGATTACCGCTGCCGACTTGGAGGAACTCAAACGAGTTGTCAATCTCTATGTATTTGACATCTTGGGTCTTCATAACGAAAAGAGTGAGGGTGGCGAGAGCCAACTTGCGCCCCTTATGGATATGATTTTGGAGGTGCGTCGCACCGCAAAGGCTAATAAGGATTGGGCGACCAGCGACCTTATCCGCAACCGCCTCGCCGAAATCGGCATCCGTGTGAAGGACAATAAAGACGGCTCAATGGACTGGGAACAGGCATAGAGCTGAGGAATTATAAAAAAAAGACTACCAACCCGAGTGGGTTGGTAGTCTTTTTTTAGTCAGTAGTTTTTTAGGGACATTAAGGGCATAAAAGACCTTAAAGGCATTAAAGGCATTAAGGGCATTAAGGGCATAAAAGTAGATAGCTGTAAAAACGCATAGAACGAGATGAGTACAAGGCATACGAGAAAGCGGAGTCCGCAGTTTGCTCATCGCAAATGAGGAACTCCGCTTATCGAAGTATAACGAAGCAGTCGCTCGTTATATGCGTTTTTTAAGCGCCGTGGCAGTGCTTATACTTCTTCCCCGACCCACAGGGACAGGGGTCATTGGGGCGCACCTTCTTCTCCACATGCACGGGCATAGGTTTGCTCTTCTCGCCCTGACCTGCCTGAGCAGCAGCCGCCATTCGGGATGCCTGCAACTTATTGACATCAACCTTCTGTTCCTGCTGTTTGCGACGGGAGAGGCGACTATCTGCCTGCTCCTTGGTGGGGATAAAGCCCTTCATAAGGATGGAGATAACCTCCGAGTTGATTTTGTCGATCATACTCTCAAAGAGGTTGTAACTCTCACCCTTGTAAATCAAGAGGGGATCTTTCTGCTCGTATGTTGCATTCTGCACGCTCTGTTTCAGGTCGTCCATCTCACGGAGGTGCTCACGCCAGTTGTCGTCAATGGTTGTGAGCATTGCAATCTTGGTGAACATCTTGTAGATCTCCATACCCTCGCTCGCCACACACTTTTTGAGGTTTACGAGCACATTATACACAAGGGTACCATTTGTGATGGGGATGTACATATTCTCCGCCTGAGGATTGCTCTCCACAAGGTTTTTGATGACAGGCATTGCTGTCTGCGCTACGCTCTGCGCACGGCGTGCGTAGGCGTTACGGATGTCGGCAATGATAAGTTCTGCGAGAGCCTCGTCCTTTGCACTATTGTAGGTTGCCTCATCGAAGGTGGGCTGAACAGCCACCTGACGGATAAGCTCGAAGGAGAAGTCCTCAAAGGAGGCACCTGCCATCGTTGCCACAAATGTGTCGGCAAAGGAGAGAATCATATTGTTAAGGTCGATATCCACACCCTCGCCGTGCAGTGCGTGGCGACGCATAGTGTAGATAGCCGTACGCTGTTTGTTCATCACATCGTCATACTCCAAGAGGCGCTTACGGATACCAAAGTTGTTCTCCTCAACCTTCTTTTGAGCCTTCTCGATGGCGTTGCTCATAATCTTCGCCTGAATAACCTCGCCCTCTTCAAGACCCATCCTGTCCATCATTGCAGCGATGCGGTCGCTACCAAACAGACGCATCAGGTCGTCCTCCAACGACACGAAGAACTGCGAAGAACCTGGGTCGCCCTGACGACCCGAACGACCACGCAGCTGCCTATCCACACGCCGGCTCTCGTGGCGCTCCGTACCGATGATTGCAAGACCACCCGCAGCCTTAACCTCGGGCGAGAGCTTGATATCGGTACCACGACCTGCCATATTGGTTGCGATGGTTACCTGACCAGCCCTACCTGCCTCAGCAACAACCTGCGCTTCAAGGGCGTGCTGTTTTGCATTGAGGACATTGTGGGGGATGTGGCGAATCTTCAAGATGCGGCTCAGAAGCTCCGAAACCTCCACCGAGGTGGTACCCACCAATACGGGGCGCTTCTCCTCATTCACGAGCCTTACGATCTCTTCAACCACAGCGTTGTATTTCTCCCTCTTGGTCTTATAGACAAGGTCGTCCCTATCCTCACGAGCGATGGGGCGGTTGGTGGGAATAACAACAACATCGAGTTTATAGATGCTCCAAAACTCGCTTGCCTCGGTCTCTGCGGTACCGGTCATACCTGCGAGCTTGTGGTACATACGGAAGTAGTTTTGCAGAGTGATGGTCGCAAAGGTCTGGGTTGCAGCCTCCACCTTCACACGCTCCTTTGCCTCGATTGCCTGATGCAAGCCATCCGAGTAACGGCGACCCTCCATAATACGACCTGTCTGCTCATCAACAATCTTAACCTTGCCGTCCATCAAGACATACTCCACATCCTTCTCGAACATACTGTATGCTTTCAGGAGCTGATTGACAGTGTGTACCCTTTCGCTCTTGATGGCGTAGTCTGCGAGCACAGCATCCTTCTTAGTAGCCTTTTCCTCAGCCGAGAGGTCGCTCTTCTCCAAAGCAGCAATCTCCGTACCGATGTCGGGCAACACAAAGAACCTATCCTCGCCCACCGACTTAGCCAACATCTCGTGACCCTTATCGGTAAGTTCCACCGAGTGCATCTTCTCGTCGATGACAAAGAAGAGTTCATCGGTAATCTCGTGCATACGCTCGTTCTTATTTGCCATATAGATAGCCTCGGTCTTCTGCAAGAGCACCTTCATACCCTGCTCCGATAGGAACTTAATCAGACCCTTATTTTTGGGATGACCCTTATGCGAACGAAGCAACCAGATACCGCCCTCCTCGCTATTACCAGCCGCAATGAGGTTGCGAGCCTTCACCAAGCAGTCGTTTGCATAGTTGCGCTGCATAGTATAGACCCTCTCCACGATATCACGATACTCATCGAAGAGTTGGTCGTCGCCCTTAGGCACGGGACCCGAGATAATCAGAGGGGTACGAGCGTCGTCAATAAGCACCGAATCGACCTCATCGACAATGGCGTAGTGGTGTTTCTTCTGCACAAGTTCCTTGCCCTGAATGGACATATTGTCCCTCAGGTAGTCGAAGCCGAACTCATTGTTCGTACCGAAGGTAATGTTTGCATCGTATGCCTTGCGACGCTCTGCCGAGTTGGGGCGGTAGTTGTCGATACACTCTACCGACAAGCCGTGGAACTGGTACATAGGACCCATCCACTCGCAGTCACGCTTTGCCAAATAGTCATTGACAGTCACAACGTGCACACCCTTACCAGCCAGCGCATTGAGGAACACAGGCAAGGTTGCAACCAGGGTTTTACCCTCACCAGTAGCCATCTCGGCAATTTTACCCTTATGGAGCACAACACCACCGAAGAGCTGAACATCATAGTGGATCATATCCCACTTAATCTCATTGCCACCAGCAGCCCAAGTGGTCTGCCAAATAGCCTTGTCGCCCTCAATATTGACATACTCCCTAACCGAAGCCAAATCCCTATCAAACTGCGAAGCGGTAACCTCCACGGTTTCGTTCTCGGCAAACCTCCTTGCCGTAGATTTCATAATAGCAAATGCCTCGGGCAAAATTGCGTCCAACCTCTCCTCAATCTTCTCGTCGATTTTCTCCGTGAGTTTTTCAATCTCCTTCGAGAGGTCGCTCTTCCTATCAATCTCAATATCGCCCTCAATCTCCACCTTCAAAGCCGCAATGCGCTCCTCCTCGGGGAGAATGTAGGCTGCAATGCCCTCACGCAACGCCTGCGAACGAGCCCTCAACTCATCATTCGAGAGGGCGTCGATAGTGGGATAGAGGGCAAGTATCTTATCCACATAAGGCTGAATCTCTTTCCTATCCTTGTCACTCTTCGTACCAAAAAAGAGTTTCAAGATTGACTGTACTACACTCATTTTGTCTGTTTATTATTTTGTTATTTATTTGTTTTCTGTTTTTCTTCCAATACTTCGCTAAGCCTTCAAGACCTTAATGCCCTTAAAGTCCTTAGAGCCCTTAAAAAAACACGAACTATTTTTTCCTCGCCAAAAGCCTACCAAGCGGACACTCCGCACATCTTCCCTCATCGCACAGGTGGGAGAGTTCAATCAGCGCCTGCGAGTCGCAAGCATTCACCGAGGGAACACCCTCGCCAGTCCAACGAGCCACAAGTCTATTGTGCTCCGTAGGTATCTCCTCCAAGAGTGCCAGAGCCCTCTCCTTCAACTCTTCATTGCGCATAACCTCGCCATAGGCGAACTGCATAGGCGCAACAAGGTTGATAGCCAGCGTGTGTATCTTCTCCTTGCCCAAGCGTAGCGACTGTTTAGTGCCGTCCTCCACGCTAAGCCACTGGCTCGTAGTTGTTATATCAAACATCCTCTCGACATCCGCCAGACTCTTAGCCTCCAAGAGTGCATCCACCGAATAGTCGTCCTTCGTGATGAGTGCTGCCATCTGCGCAACCCTCACAATAGGGTTTCCTGCGGGGTAGCTACTCCTACGATTCCAAGATGAAGCATTCATCGCACGCACCCCATACTTATTAGCCAAGTAGTCGAACTCCTCCTGCAAGCCCACAACCCTATCATTGTAGAACTCGCCGTGCATCAGTCCCGAGGTGCCCAAAAGCAGAGCCTCCACCCTGCGGAGCGATGCCCTCTCACGCAAGCACATAAGGTAGGTGGCTCGTCGGGAGAGCTCCTCAAAGGGTGCCGAATTACGGGGAGCACCCATTGCATAGGCGGTCATTGTGTAGAGTGTCTGGTTCCAATCCCTCTCGGCGGACTCCCACACCTCACGCACCCTTCCGCACTTACGGAGGAAGCGACCCACAAGCAGGCTCTCCATCACACGGGTGCGGTGAAGTGGCTCCATAGTGGCGAGCTCTGCGCCACACATCCTACTCATAGGCTTCTCCATCTCTACATCTTTGTGGCGAGGTGCTCGTTACAACATATTGAGCTCCATCAGAGCCTCCTCGCTCATCATATTCTTATCCCACGGTGGGTCGAAGACTATCTCCACGACAACCTCCTTCACACCCCTTACTTTCATAACCTGCGTGTGTACCTCCTCAACCAAAAAGTCCGCCATAGGGCAGTTGGGAGCCGTCAGGGTCATACGAATATGGACATTGCCGTCGGGCGTGTAGTCCACATCATAGACCAAGCCGAGGTCGTAGATATTCACAGGAATCTCGGGGTCATATATATTTTTGAGCGTATCAATAATATCCCTCTCCACGCTCTGAATCTCTGCCGGTGTCATACTATCTCTTTTCCTCTCTTTCGTATATATTTACTTCTTTGCCGAGAACGCCAATGCATAGCGACGCATCTGTTTCAGCATCTCGCCCAGACCATTTGCCCTCGTAGGCGAGAGGTAGGAGCGAATACCTATGCGGTCGATGAAGTAGAGCTCCGTAGCGAGAATCTCCTCGGGGGTGCGACCACCAAGCGCCCTTGTGAGCAGACCTGCAATGCCCTTCACAATGAGTGCATCGGCATCGGTCGAGAAATAGACCTTTCCATCCCTCAACTCGGCATCTATCCACACCCTCGACTGACAACCGTCAATGAGGTACTCCTCGGTCTTGTGATGAGGGTCGATTTCCACACACTCATCCGCCATATCTATCAGATACTGCAACTTATCATCGGGATCATCAAACATCTCGAAGTCCGCAATAATCTCCTCCTGAATTTTATCCATTTTTCTTTCTCTTTTTTCTCTGCTTTTCCCAAAAAGCGAAACCAAAAACTTTTAAGACTGACTTTGCCTTGCCTTAAATCCACCCTTAATGCCCTTAAAGCCCTTAATGTCCTTAATGTCCTTAATGCCCCTAAAAAACCATCACTCTGCTCCCAGCGGCAACTCAACACCAAGTCGTTCGGCAAGCAACACCACCAGCGACTTCATATCCACGCTCTCCCTAACAAGCCTACTCTCCACACCCGTACCACTAAGTGCCATAATAGCCCTGCGGTAGGGGGTGTAGGGTTGGGAGGTGGAGATATTGGGTATCTCGCCACTCTCGCTCACGCACCAATCGGGCATCAACACGAGTGTCACATCTGCCGAGCGTTTGGGGTGGAAGCCCCTCTGCACAACGGCAACAACGCCCTCCTTCACATCGCCTGCCATCATATCCGTAGCGACCACTGCGTGGCTCACACCTCGCAGACCGAGTGCAAAGGTTGCCACCTGTCGTTGCAGATTCTCAACCTCCAAGCCTCGGGAGAAGATGAGGGTGTGGTTGAGCCACAAACCGCCACCGCTATATCCGAGCACCCAATCTCCCTTGCCGTATGTGGCAGAGAGAAAACTATTTATCAAGAATCGAGCCTGCGAAACATTGAAAACCTTACTCTCATCCCTCACCTCTCTCACACCGCCATCGGTCGTGAGCGTGAAGAGAACCTTACCGCTTGCTTGCGCCGAAGCGAAGGTCAGAAAGTCGGCAAGAAGTTCGTCCAAGCGGTAGTACATATCCTCCACTTCTCGTGAGGAGAGCCCATAGCGCTCGGCAATCTTGCGGGGAGAGTCGAAGCAGACATTGAGCACATCCACCACTCCGTCGCCACCCAAGCGATTGTAGATGATTGCCTCCTTTGCAAACTCTGCAACCATACTATTTGCCACATAGGAGTAGTCGAGCGAGGCGATATCGCCACTTGTCACACCCCTCTTGCGCTCCTCCTTTGTCATCTTGTAGCCGTAGGGTTTTGCCACCACTGCACTCTCATTAACAAACTCCTTATCGGGGCGAGAGAGCACCCAAGGCTGACCGAGCTGCGAGATATGATATCCCGAGGCGTTGAACTTCGTAACCCACTTGGGAAGCGAATTCTTATAGCGTGTGGAGGTTGTCCATCTGCCACTCAGCGAATCTATCCACCACACCTCCGAGGGCTCCAAACCTCCGAGGATGATTGCCGACGAGGGTGTTGTTGCCACCGACACACTCTGTGCGCCCTTTGCGCTACGCACCACAACATCGCCAATAGTTTCAAAAATCAAGTTGCCATTTGCCACTCTACTCTCATTGCTATCCGCACCAAAGGTGCTGTATGCACCATCTGCCACCGAGGAGGTATAGGCACCGCTTGTATAGTTCCACCAACCATCGCCCACAATGCCGTGCATCGAGGGGAGCGAGCCAGTGGAGAGCGTTGCGAGTGCCGAGGGTGTTGTAGGAACGAACGAATAACTTGCCGAGGTGTATCTCTCGCCCGCAAGCAGGCGCACAAAACCACCCTCTCCAAAGCCCTCCTCATAGCGCTCCAAATCCACAGCCCTCGCACCCGAGATGACCACATTGACCACAAGGCGCACAGGCTCCACACCTGCAACCGAGAGGGTTGCAAGCATCGCAGCAAGGAGTGTTATAATTCGGTGTTTCATTCGTTAAATTCCAAAATATCGGGTAAAGATAGTAAATATCTATGATATTTAACCACTCCGAGCCATCAAAAATAAAAAGTGCGGAGATTTTATCCCCGCACCATTGGATTATTGCACCCTTTTTCGGGCTCATTCTATTGAGCAAAATATTTCACATAGGACTCCGCAATCTCATTATTTGGGAAGAGTTTTTGGAGCGAAAGCGCCTTTTGGAGTGTTGAGTAGCGGAAGGTGCGATACTCCTCACTCTCGGGGTGTAAGGGGCGGTGCTCACAAGCACTTCTAAGGCGAGCAAAGAGTTCGCCATTTGCCAGCGCCTCACGAGTGAGGAATGTTTCGCAGAACTTCTCCCAAACATACTCCACACCCACCTTTGAGGGGTGTACCATATCGTCGCCATAGTAGCGGTAATCACGCAAATCGTCGATAAAAATCTCATAGGAGGGGAAGTAACCAACACACTCACCCGAAGCCTTCGCCGAAGCCACAACCTCCTCCACCGCAAGGCGCAGAATAGCCTTCGACACGGCATTGCCCTCCAAGCCGTCGCCAACATAGCGTACGGGGCTGATTGTGAGGATAATCTTCTTACCCGAAAGATGAGCAATCGTGCGCCAAAGCGTGCGCACCACCTCTTCCACCGTCATAAGCCTACGAGAGAACTCCTTGGCGGGCAATTTATGACAATTGGCAACCACCTGACCTTTGTGCTCATAGACCCACGCTGTGCCGAGCGTAAGGATTACCCACTCTGACTTTTCGAGCTCCGTGTGGGCGTGGCAAATAGCGTCGTTTATACCCTTCTCCACCTCCTTGGGATTGGGATTATCGAACACCCCGTGAGTGGAGAGCGAAAACCACATATCGCCCCTGCACATCAGCTCTCCTCGGCACACGCCTCGCTCCGAGCAGGCTCGCTCCACACACTCCTCAATGGAGAGTGGATTGTAGAGTACACCCAAGGGGTTAGAGAGGGTTGGGATACCGACTTCCACGAGTCGTTGGGCAATCTCCTCGGCAAAGCACGAGCCCACCGAGAAGACTCTTTTTCGCTGATCTATCTTATTGATAGATGGAGCGATGGAAATTTCTGTGCGGATTTTCATACTCTTTCTCTTTTCCTACAAAGATAATTGTTTTATATTTGTATTGCTAATAAACCGAAAAGAAAATGATACTCAAAGCCTATCCCAAAATCAACCTCGGACTCGACATCCTTCGTCGTCGTGCCGACGGTTACCACGATATCGACACCCTGATGTTGCCCGTAGGTGGTGTCTGCGACACGCTCGAAATTCTCCCCTCGGAGGGTGGCGGTTGCCATCTGCAAATTGAGGGTCTGGCGGTGGATTGCGCCTCGGACAGAAATCTTGTTGTCAAGGCGTGGATGCTTATGAAGGAGAAATATGGCATCGGTGGCGTGGAGATGCGCCTCGACAAACGCATCCCTTTCGGTGCAGGATTGGGTGGGGGCAGTGCCGACGCAGCCGCTGCAATCAAGGGCTTCAATGAGATATTTTCCCTCGGGCTCACAACCGACGAGATGGTCGATATTGCCGCCCGCCTCGGTAGCGACATCCCCTTCTTCATCCACTCCACACCCACATTTTGTCGTGGCAGGGGCGAGGTTATGACTCCCGCAGATATAGACCTTTCGGGCGTATGGTGTGTAATCTCAAAGCCCGCCTTTGGAATATCCACTGCCGAGGCTTATGCTGGTGTTGTGCCCCACATCCCCGAGGTATCGCTCGAAGAGCGTCTGCGCCTACCCCGTAGCGAGTGGCAGAGTGCCATTGTGAATGACTTTGAGGGCTCCCTCTTCGGCAGCCACACAGCCCTCCCCAACATCAAGCGTGAGCTCCAACGCCGAGGAGCCTTCTATGCCTCGCTCTCGGGCTCGGGCTCGGCAATGTATGGTCTTTTCGACCACCGCCCCGACTACTCCCCCATCTTCGCCGGCGAGGAGGTATTCATTTGCCAACTGTAAAAACGATTGACATAAAAAAAATAGCAAAACCAAATCAAGGTTTTGCTATTTTTCTATTGGTCTAATCGTTGCGACTATCGGTTTATGGTCGGAGTAGTCGAGGTCGTAGGAGTCATAGGTTTTGACCTCAAAGACATCCTTCTGTGGCAGGATATAGTCGATGCGGAAGAGGTTGTAGAGCCCCTGGAAGGTAAACTCCGTACCCCTGCCCTTCTCAACATAGGCATCGAGCAGTTCTCGGGAGCGCAGGTGTCCGTAGGTGTACGAAACGGGCGTATCGTTGAAGTCGCCACACACCACCACCGGGTAGGGCGAACCCTCCACGAGCGACGCCACATTGCGTGCCTCCCCTGCCCTCACACGATAGTTATCCACCACCTTATGGGCTATCTGCGAGAGTTTTGTATAGGCGAGCGAGTCGTCAATTATGCGATGCGAGAGCGTTCCTTTGCGCTCCTCATTTGAGATACCTGTGGATTGGAGGTGGAGGTTGAAAATCCTCACCGTATCCCTACCAATCTTCACATCTGCCCACACACCATTGACATTCTGGCTATCGGCATCCGCCACACGGTGGCGCACAATCGGATAGGTGCTGAACATCGCATACCCCGAGCCACTCTTACTATCTCCATTATTGGGGTCTGCATTTGTAAAAAATCCGTAGCCGAGTTTTTTGAGTCTATCCTTGAAGTCACCAAAGCTCTTGCTCGACGAGAAGAATGCCTCCTGCAAGCAGACAATCTGTGCGCCCTCTTTATTGAGCCACTCCGACACACGCTCGAAGTTGTCCTCGCCAGACTCGCCATTTTGGAAGTTCATCACATTGTAGGTCACAAGTTTCACATCCTCCCTCGTACGCACAACCTCTTCGCTCTTCTGCCTGATATCCGAACGATAGAAGAGCCCGATGTTTCCACTGCCCACAAGGAGCATCGCCAGCGAGAGCAGAAACCACCTCTTCCACCTCACAACCCACCAAAGGGCGCAGGCGATATTCACAAGGTAGATAATCTGATAGAAAAGACCCGCAAAGACAAAAAGCGTCGTAGATTCGGGATTGACCACCTTTGCGAGCAGACCGCCCAGCAACGCCACAGCAGCAAACACCGACACAACGACCATAACCACATCAATGAGGAGTAGCGCCATCCTGCGCCCCGCACCTTCGGGTCGCACACGGCGTACTCGACGATTTTCGTCGTGGTAGTAGTCTGCTCGGTTTCTTGCCATTGTTATCTTCTAATACCAAATTTTATTTTTCTTCTTCCAATAGCGCAACAGCACAAAGCCAAAGAGCATACCACCCAAGTGGGCGAAGTGTGCCACATTGGAGCCACTCGACGCTACGCCACCCATCAATTCCAGCACGCCATATATTACCACAAACCATTTGGCTTTCAGCGCAATGGGAGGGAACATAAGCATCACAATATTATTGGGATGGAGCATACCATACGCCAGCAGAAGTCCGAAGACTGCACCCGACGCACCCACCGTAGTCATTCGAGGCAGGCGTGTGTAGCCCTGCGCAACGAGCGACGAGAGTTCGAAGTAATTGACCGCAAGTTGGATAAGACCTGCACCCACGCCACAAATCAAGAAGTAGGTCAAAAAGCGCTTAGAGCCCAAGTCATACTCGATAACCCTACCAAACATCCACAGAGCAAACATATTGAACAGCAGGTGGGTAAAGTTGGCGTGCATAAACATATAGCTCACCGCTTGATAGGCGGTTTGCAGGCGCAACGGGAAGTGGAGGGCGAAGGTTTCATAGAACCATCCCTTCATACCCGCAGGCAGAAGATTCTGCGTCAGGAAGACAAGCACATTGACAATGAGCAAGTTCTTCACAACGGGGGGAATCTGTATCTGTGGTCGGTAATATCCGTTCATTGTTTTTTCTCTCTGTTTTGATACTATTTATTGAAGAGCGCCCTAACCTCCTGAGGCGTGAGCACCCTCACAACAGCCCTACCGTCGGGCGTGAGGCTACACTTCCGACCCCCAGCAAGGGAATCCACAACAGCCTCAACCTCCCCCTGTGAGAGATTTTTCACACCCCTCGTGCGAGAGAGAATCTCCGCAAGTCGCTCTTTGCGTTTCAGTTCACTGAGCTCCACTCCATCCCTCAGCGAGTCGAGCATATCATAGAGCGTATCCTCCATCTCGGAGTGCTCCAACTCGGCAGGAAGAGCCGAAAAATCCACCGTATTACTGTCGGCTATGGTGTAGTCGAAGCCGAAGGTTGCAAAGTAGTCGTAGTTCTCCCTGAGCATCTCCACATCATCGTGCGAGAAGACCATCCTCTCGGGAAACAAAAGGGTCTGACTCATAGAGTTACCACTACCGAGCATCATCATATATCTCTCATAGAGGAGCGCCTCACGAGCCCTTGCCAAATCCACAATGGCAAGCCTACCTCCGAGGGTTGTCACCGCAAAGCCGCCCGAGAGGGTCAGTGCGCCACTGAACGACTCCTCGCCACCACCAAGTTCCAATTCGCCCTGCATCATCCCCTCGCTGTCGCCCTCAACGAACTCCAAGATGGAACTTTCATACTCCCTCTCCTGTTCGCTTATGGGGCTTGCAGGATAGGGCACAACATCATCCGAGAGGAACGAACGAGCGCTCCTTGCTCCCCCCTCCGAGGCTCCACCGCCCTCACTTTTAAGGGTTGCCGTAAAGGGATTATAGAAGGGATTGGCTGTGGTGCTTGGCTCCATAAATGCACGCTCACGAGCGTTATCGAAGACGGGTATCTGCACCTCGCCCTCATCCTCAAAGTCCATCATTGGAATGGCACCAGTTTTGGCAAGAGCCTCCCTGACTGCTGCATTGACAATCTGCCAAATCTCCGAGTCCTCACTGAACTTAACCTCCGTTTTCTGAGGGTGAACATTCACATCCACCTTGCTCGTATCGACCGTGAGGTAGAGAAAATATGAGGGGGTCAATCCTGCGGGTATGAGTTTTTCGTATGCTGCCATCACTGCTTTATGCAGATAGGGGCTCTTGAAGAAACGACCATTTACGAAGAAATACTGCTCCTCCTTGCGCTTCTTGGCACACTCGGGGCGACCCACAAAGCCCTCGACATTCACAATCGAAGTGGTGGTCGATACATCGAGCAGTTGTGCCGTGATGCTCCTACCCATAATGCCCGCAATCCTACCCCTCAGAGTTGTTGCGGGAAGGTTGTAGAGAGGAGCGTCGTCCTTGTAGAGCAGGAACGACACTTCGGGGTGGCAGAGTGCCACACGGCGAAATTCGCACTTTATCTTATTGGATTCCCTCTCGCTACTTTCAAGGAACTTGCGCCTTGCTGGCACATTGTAGAAGAGGTTGCTAACCTTGAAGTTACTACCCTTGGCACCCACAACCGTCTCTTGCGAACGGAACTCTCCGCCCTCAATCACAATCCTTGTAGCGAGTGCTTCATCCTCCGTGCGAGTTGTGAGCTCCACCTGCGAAACCGCAGCAATTGAGGGTAGAGCCTCGCCCCTAAAACCAAAGGTCGAGAGGGCGTAGATATCCTCCAAAGAGGTAATCTTGCTGGTTGCGTGCTTATCGAAGGCGAGTCTCGCATCGGCAGGGGTCATACCCGAGCCATTGTCGATAACCTGCACCAACTCCCTACCATCGGCACGGAAATTCACAGTCACCTGCGTAGCGCCCGCATCAATGGCGTTCTCGGTCATCTCCTTCACAACCGACGAAGGAGAACCAACAACCTCACCAGCGGCAATCTGATTGGCAACACTATCGGGTAGTACTTTGATTTTCATTTGTTTGTTTTTCTTTTTTCTTTGCGACTTTTCATTGAAAGTCGCCCAAAAATTTTGAGCGAGATACTCCGTATCTCATCTATCTCCACTCAGCCTTAAAGACCTTAGAAAGCAATACTCTTCAACAGCAGATAGAAACCGACAATCAGAAGTACCACAAACAGCAACTTCATCTTGCTGCTATTCCTGCGGGCTGCCTTCTCCCTCTCCGCCATCTGCAAACGCTGTTCGGAGCGAGCACGGAGCAGGTCGCCAGGTTTGCGTTCCTTGCTTTCATCCTCAATGGGGGCGTGACCGAGCTCTATACGACGCTGGTTGCGTGCCTCCTTTTCGGCATCGTAGTAGCGGGGGTTGTAGCTAAACTGGCGAGGCTTGCGCCTGAGTGATTGACCTATTCCGAACATAGTTTCGAGTTTTTATATTGTTTACATTTGTGGGTGACCTCATTTAGCCACCCACAAAAATACGATTTTTTATCCGAAAAAATTGCGCATCCTATCAAAAATGTTCTGCTCACCACGAGGAGTCTCCACCTTTTTGAAGTTGGGCTGATCGGCGAGCTTTTCGAGAAGTTTCTTCTCCTCACTCGTAAGCTTCGTGGGGATGATGACATCCACAATAGCCAGAATGTCGCCCCTACCGTAGCCATTCAACTCGGGCAGACCCTTGCCTTTGAGCCTCAGAACCTTACCCGCCTGTGTGCCCGCAGCGATTTTGATGCGTGCCTTGGAGTCGATGGTTGGCACCTCCACCTCGCCACCGAGAATGGCGGTCGTTACGGGGATTTTCAAGTTGTGCAACAAGTCGCTACCATCCCTCAGCAGGTCGGGGTTTTTCTCCTCCTCGATAACCACCAGAAGGTCGCCATTGATGCCACCCCTGCGTGCTGCATTACCCTTGCCACTCACGGAGAGCTGCATACCCTCGGCAACACCTGCGGGAATGCGAATCTCCACAACTTCCTCGCCACGCACTACACCCTCGCCACGACACTTCGAGCAGGGCGATGTGATAACCTTACCCTCGCCACCGCAAGTAGGACACTGGCGCTGAGTCTGGGCACGACCGAAGAAACTATTGACCGTTTCGATGGTATAGCCAGCACCATTACAGTTGGGGCAGGTGGAGTAGCTGTGGGAGTCCTTAGCACCCGAGCCACCACACTCATCACACGCCACCTGTTTGGCAATCTTAATCTTCTTGGTACAACCCTCAGCAACCTCTTTGAGCGTGAGGCGCACCTTGACCCTCAGGTCGCTACCACGATTGACACTCCTGCCACCTCGTGAGCCACCGCCAAAGCCACCAAAGCCTCCGCCAAAGTGACCACCGAAGATGTCGCCAAAGTTGCGGAAGATATCCTCCATAGAGAAGCCTCCCGAGAAGCCACCGCCGAAGCCGCCGGCGCCACCCTCCATACCTGCGTGACCAAACTGGTCGTAGCGAGCCCTTTTGTCGGCATTGGAGAGCACATCGTAAGCCTCAGCAGCCTCCTTGAACTTCTCCTCCGCCTCCTTATCCCCAGGGTTCTTATCGGGGTGGTACTTCACGGCAGCCTTGCGGTATGCCTTCTTTATGTCATCGGCACTAGCGTTCTTCTCAACGCCCAGCACCTCATAGTAATCTCTCTTTGCCATATACCGATTGTTTTGAGAATCCTACTCTCCTACGACAACCTTTGCGTAGCGAATAACCTTCTCTTTGAGTTTGTAGCCCTTCTGGACAACATCAATAACTTTACCTTTCTTATCCTCGCCTGCGGGGAACTGGGCAACAGCCTCGTGGAGGTCGGTGTCGAGAGCCTCGCCCACTGCCTCAATCTCGGCAACACCTTTTGCTTTGAGAGCATCACGCATCTTCTGGGAGATGAGCTCCACGCCCTCACGCACAGATGCCACATCGGTAGCGCTCTGCATAGCACCCAACGCACGGTCGAAGTCATCCATCACACCGAGCATAGCCTTGATAACATCCTCGCCACCACTCTCAATCAGATCCATCTTCTCACGAAGGGTACGCTTGCGGTAGTTGTCAAACTCAGCCGAAAGGCGCACATATTTATCCTTCCACTCCTCCGCCTCGTCATTGCGGGGTGTCGTTTTGGCAGACTCTGCCACGACATCCTCTGCCACTTTGTCAGTATCGGTACTCTCAGGAGTTTCTTGCTCCTGATTTTTTACATCTACATTTTCTTCCTTAACCTGCTGATTTTCAGCGGCAGTTTGTTCCTTTTTACACTTGGTCATATCTATTATTGTTTGTTTCTATATAATAGGTGTTCAAATTGTGTGCCGACCACTTGTGGGGAGTTGAGAGTGGAAATTTGGCAAAGTCTTATTATTATCTTTCCTTAATGCCCTTAGAGTCCTTAAAGCCCTTAAAACATCGCTCATACGGCGAACAGTAGGCGCACAAGAAAATCCCCGCCATAGTTTATTGGTCGGTAGCGGTAAAAACGCATAGAACGAGATGAATGCAAGGCATACGAGAAAGCGGAGTCCGCAGTTTACTTTTCGTAAATGAGGAACTCCGCTTGTCGATGTATAACGAAGCAGTCGCTCGCTATATGCGTTTTTATTTGGACTGACGAGTAGCCAATACAGTCACAACGCTCAAACTTGCAGGCTGCAACATAGTAAGACCCTCATATTTGAGGTCGCCTACATTGATAGCTTTGCCCACGCCGAGGGTGGTGATATCTACTACGAGCTCGTCGAGGAGGTTCTCTTCAAGACCCGAAACTGCGAGTTTGCGACGGAGTACTTGAAGTTTACCACCGGCTTTAACACCCTCCGAGTTACCAACGATAGCAACAGGAATCTCGATAGCAACGGGCTTACCTGCTACTACACGGTAGAAGTCGATGTGCTGGCAGTAGTCCTTAACAGGGTGGAACTGAGTCTCACGCATAACTGCTTTCTCGATGGTGCCATCGATATCGAGCTCTACGATGTACGATTTGGGGGTGTAGATGAGTTT
The DNA here is from genome assembly GCA_017648105.1 of Tidjanibacter sp. Classification (GTDB taxonomy): domain Bacteria; phylum Bacteroidota; class Bacteroidia; order Bacteroidales; family Rikenellaceae; genus Tidjanibacter. The sequence goes on along the minus strand of JAGCJH010000017.1, from coordinate 16,519 downwards.
CTTTGCCTCAGCGGTCTCAACGGAGAAGTGGATGGTCTCGCCACCGTTACCGTAGAGTACGCAGGGAATGAGGTTCTCACGACGGATGTCCTTAGTGCTCTTCTTACCGAAGTTCTCACGCTTAACGCCTTTAATCTGAATAGTTTGCATAATTGTAAAAAAGTTAAAGTTAATAATGTTACTTGGGTGACACTCAACACGGCTCATGCAATCTCACCGCATCCCATAATCACTTGCGGGTGCAAAGGTACAACAAAATTTGAGAATTGAAAATTGAGAATTGAGAATTTTTTGATTTTCAAGGGGTATGTGATGTTTAGGGGGGCATAAATACCTAATTGTGGGTATTGACTATCGAGTAGTATTGGGTTATTTTTGCGGTTGCAAAAATAACAACAGGAAAATGAAACTCTCGGAACTCAAAAATGGCGAAAAAGCGGTCATCGTGCGTGTGGCAGGACACGGCGGCTTCCGCAAGCGCATTATGGAGATGGGATTTGTGCGAGGTGTGGAGGTCCGAAGCGTTCAGGACTCCCCGATGCACGACCCTGTGAAATATACAGTGATGGGGTATGATGTATCCCTGCGTCGCAGTGAGGCGGAGATGATTGAGGTGATGTCACAAGGCGATGCCAACCTCCCATTGGAGGGTGTTGGTGGCAGGCGTTGTGATGCCTCCTGCGAGGGGTGCTCGCTCCTCGATTGTGCCCTCAGGGGTCACACCAATCCCCTGCGCAAAAACGAAATCAATGTGGCACTCGTGGGTAACCCCAATAGTGGCAAGACTTCGCTATTCAATGTCCTCTCGGGCAGTAGTGAGCACGTGGGCAATTACAGCGGCGTGACCGTCGATGCCAAACTCGGCAAGCTGACCTATAAGGGCTACCGCATAAACATTACCGATCTGCCCGGCACCTATTCGCTCTCTGCCTACACCCCTGAGGAGGTCTATGTGAGGGGGCACATCTACACCCAGATGCCCGATGTAATCATAAATGCTGTTGTAGCGTCCAACTTGGAGCGCAACCTCTACCTCACAACCGAACTTATCGACCTCAACCAGCGCACCGTTGTAGCTCTCAATATGTATGACGAGTTGCAACAGAGTGGCTCGGAACTCGACTACGAGGCGCTCGGTGCGATGATTGGTGTGCCAATGATACCCACGATTGCCAAGATTGGCTATGGCATAGATGCACTTTTGGATGCTGTCATCGAGTTGTTTGAGGGGCGCTGTGAGGTGTCACGCCATGTACACATCAACTACGGCTCGGCAATGGAGCGTGCAATACAGAAAATCTCGGATGAGATCCGACTCTCCAACGACCTCCCTCGCCAATTCCCCGTGCGCTACTGGGCAATAAAACTCATCGAGGGCGACAAAGAGGCAACAACCATCCTCTCCCGCTGTGGCGACTTCCCTCGCTGGGAGAAACTCGCAAAGGAGGCTGCCGCACGCATAGCCTCGGAGGTGGATAGCGATGTAGAAACGCTACTTGGCGACTATAAATATGGTTTCATTGCGGGTGCTTTGGAAGAGACCCTGAAAGAGGGTCAGAGTGACATCAATCGCCGTTCGAGGCGCATAGACCGCCTTGTGGCAAACAAGTGGCTCGGCTTTCCACTCTTCATACTCCTTATGTGGCTGATGTTCTGGGCGACCTTCACGCTCGGCAGCTACCCACAAGAGTGGATTGAGATGGGCTTCGGGTGGCTCAGCGACCTACTGTGGCGTGTGATGCCCGAGGGGACTCTGCGAGATATGGTCGTGGGGGGCATTGTCAGCGGTGTGGGTAGCGTCGCCGTGTTCCTGCCCAACATCCTGATTCTCTATCTCTTCATCTCACTAATGGAGGATACTGGCTATATGGCTCGTGCGGCATTCATTATGGACAAACTGATGCACCGTATGGGTCTGCACGGCAAGTCGTTCATACCTCTGTTGATGGGCTTTGGTTGCAATGTGCCAGCCATTATGGCGACACGCACCATTGAGAGTCGCTCTTCAAGACTCATAACCATCCTCGTGACACCCTTTATGTCGTGTAGCGCACGCCTGCCCGTGTTCATACTCCTCGCAGGCACCTTCTTCCCTCGCCACGCAGCAACGGTGCTCATTGGGCTCTACCTACTCGGCATCCTCGTAGCGTTCCTCACTGCCCACCTGTTGCGTGCCACGAAGTTCCACAAGGATGAAACACCCTTCGTTATGGAGCTCCCCCCCTACCGCATACCTACCGTGCGTGCAACTCTGAGGCATATGTGGGATAAGTGTGCGCAGTATATCCGCAAGATTGGCACCACCATACTCCTTGCAACCATTGTCATCTGGGCACTCTCCTACTACCCCCGCCCCAAAGAGGAGGTGGCAACACCCAGCGTGGAGGTCGTAGCGGATATGGCGACCGAGAATGTAAGCACTCAGGCAGTGCAGTACGAGAACTCCTACATTGGTCGTGTGGGTAAGTTTATTGAGCCCGTGATGCGCCCATTGGGGTTGGATTGGAGGGCTGGCATTGCCCTTCTCACCAGCATCCCTGCCAAGGAACTTGTGGTGAGCACAATGGCAGTGCTCTATGGTGGCGACGACATCGCCTCACTCTCGAAGAACATCGTGCGCAATAGTGGCTTAACGCCCGCCTCGGCTGTGGCATTTATGATATTCATCCTGCTCTTCTTCCCCTGCATCGGCACCCTTGCAACCATCCGCACCGAGACGGGCAGCAGAAAATGGATGTGGTTCACAGCAATCTACAACACCGCTATTGCGTGGCTCCTTGCCTGGTTGGCATACCTTATATTATAAATGAGTATTGGGGAAATGAGTAAAAAATTCCCCTTAAAGGCATTAAAGGCATTAAAGTCCTTAAAGCCCTTAATGTCCTTAAAGCCCTTAAAGAAAAAAAAGAGCATTTCGTACTACGGCGAAATGCTCTTTTTAGTTAAGGTCTAAAAGACCTTCGGGGAGGTCGAAGTGGATGGTCTTTCCTGTGGGCGAATACTCCACAATGAAGTCATCCGTGGCAGGTATCATCGCCTCCTTGCCCTCTATCTCGATGATGAACAGCGGATTCCACTCGTCATCCTCGAAGTCCACAATCTCACCCGTGAGTGCTGTGCCCTCGAAGGTCGCCTTGAAGCCCACAAAGTCCTCCAAGTAGAGTTCATCATCCTCATCGTACTCATCCTCCACCTCTTCGGGCTCAATGCCGAGAAGTTCCTCCTCCAACCCCATATAGAGTTCCTTGCCGATGAGTTCTGCCGCACGGTAGGGGGTATCGAAGTCCGCAACCCTCACCACGCCGCCACTCTTACCTCGGCGCTCGAAGTGGTCAAAAAATAGAGGAACCGCCAAGTTGTCTATATAGACAAACAGCGGTTCCTCTTGTGTGAAGTCCGAAGGGAAAGTGTCATAGAGATTGATGGTCACCTCGCCGTGAGTACCGAAACTCTTACCGATTTTGGCAACTGCAAATCCCTTCATTTGCACACCCTTTCCGACTTGTTTTTCAGGCGGCAGAACTATGCCTCCTCAACAGCAGCCTCCTCTGCGTTCTCCTCGGCAGCAGCCTCAGCCTCAGCAGCGGCAGCAGCAGCTTTTTTCTCAGCGATTTTTGCAGCGATAGCCTCTTTTGTTTTGGTCTCCTCTGCAACAGCAGCCTTCTGAGCAGCTACTTTGTCGGCAGCAATCTTACCGCTTTTAGCAGCGATCTTAGCCTCTTTCTCGCCCAACCATTTGTTGAATTTAGCCTCTGCGGTAGCCTCGTCAAATGCGCCTTTTGCTACACCACCCATAAGGTGTTTTTTGTAGAGTACGCCTTTGTACGAAAGGATTGCACGGCAAGTGTCGGTGGGTTGAGCACCTTTCTGCAACCAATCAAGTGCTTTGTTGAAATCCAACTCGATAGAAGCAGGATTGGTGTTGGGGTTGTAGGTACCGAGTTTCTCGATGAATTTACCATCACGGGGTGCCCTACTGTCAGCAGCTACGATGTGGTAGAAAGCATAACCTTTCTTACCGTGACGAGCCAAACGAATTTTTACAGCCATTTGTGTAAAGTTTTGATTGTTAATCTGTTGCGACCCTTCCCGAGGGTCTGTTAATTCACTCCAAGCCCTTCACGAGAGCCCAATGAGCCCGCAAAGATACACATTTATTTGTAAAGTGGAAACATCTGGGCGAAAATAATTTTACCCTAAAACATTGTGACTCTGCGTGCAAGAGCGCTATCGGGTGAGGTAGCGCAGGCGTGCAACAACACTCCCACTGGGCACATCATCACAATCTATAATAACACGCGCGCGAGAGTAGAACTTTTCCCTCTCCGCAAGCAGTGTAGTCACATAGTCGAGGAGTTCCTCGGGGCTCATACCAACAATCTTAGGGCGCACAACCCTAACACGGAGCAGTCTATCACGCAGTGCAAGTGGCGACATTTTCAGATAGACGGTCGTACCAAGAGCCATAAAGCGTTCCATATTATCGCCATAGCAGGGGGCACCGCCACCCGTCGCCACAATAGTCCTACTCGTGGGCGACAGCATATCCACCGCCTGTCGTTCCAGCCTACGAAACTCCTCCTCGCCACTCTTCTCAAAAATCTCGGCTACGCTCTCTGCGCCTGCCAGCTCACACACCCTTGCATCCAAGTCAACAAACTCCCAACCCGAGAACTTCGCAAGCCCTCGTGCAACGGTGCTCTTTCCGCACCCCATAAAACCGACAAGGAAAATAGGCATAGGGGAATTGAGAATTGAGAATTGAGAGTTAAAAATCTCTTTTAGGCTTCGAGCCTAAAAGAGATTTAACTGCTGCGAGTCAGCGTGGTGTTCCTCATCCTCGTCTTTGGGGATGATGATTTCGAGTTCCACATCATCAGCAAGGGTGGGCTCCTCCTCAGCCACAGGCTCCTCAGCCACAGGCTCCTCTGTGGGAGTTTCCACAACCTCAGCGGAAGTCTGGGGAGCACTCTGCTCCACAACCTCCTCCACTGCTACGCCCTCTTCCACCATCTCCTCCGAGGGTTCCTCCTCGGGCTCAGGAGTAAGTGCGAAGTGCTGGGGTATGAACCTCAACTTCTCTACGATATAGGTTGTCACCCTCTTACCCTTCGCCTTATAGCCCTTCACGCCAATAAACTCAGCGACATTGATGATATCCGAGGGTTTGGTTGCGTGTGCGCCACCATAGATTACCTCCAAAGCAGGCTGTGCCTCATCCGAGATACCCACCGACTTGGACTTAGGATTCTCCTCATCCACAAACGAGAGCATCCTATCGGTATCCTCCGCCATAAAGCGTTTCAGGTAGTAGAATTGTGCATTCTCATCCCAGTATGCCACGCTATAAACCTTCGAGGAGTCATACTTCTCGACCCTCACGGTATCCTCGGGGAAGTGGTGACCCACATCATAACCTGTGGTGTAGTATTGGTCTTTGGCAGTGAAGACAATAATCTTATCGCCACCTGCAAATTCGCCAAGCAATCGACCGTGACCACTATCATTGAGGCGTTTGACATCCTCGTCATACCAAATCTGCTGACCTGCGAGTGTCGATGCTCCCTTCGCCTTCAAGAGAATCTTATGGATGGGATAGCGTGAGAAGATATTACCCTGCGATGCACGCCCCTTGATTGCGAGGGTGCTAAAATCGAGATCCACGATAGCCTTTTTGAGTTTTGCCCTCTGGCGGAAGATGATTTTCAAAATCTCAGCCTCGCCATTGGGATTGACACTCATATAGAGAATCCTACTCTTGGGCGTACCCTTCGTGATGTTGTACTCCTTATCACGAGTGATTGCACTGATAGCGCAACGCTTCATCATATTTGCACCCTTATCGCCATCACGATAGAGCACATTGTAGATAGTCCTCTCGTCGCCCCTACGGAACACACCGATATGGACAATGCCTGCGCCATAGAAGTCCTTGTCGAGCACCTTGCGGATGACATAGCGACCATCTTCAAGGAAGATGATGATATCGTCCATATCGGAGCAGTCGCAGACATACTCCGCCTGACGCATCTGCGCACCGATACCGAAGAAGCCAGCCTCCCTATCTACATAGAGTTTGGAGTTCACAACCGCCACCTTAGCCTGTGCGATGGTGTCGAACGAGCGAATCTCGGTCTTACGGTCACGACCCTTACCATAACGCTCCTTGATGCCCTCGAAGTAGTTGATTGCAAAGTCGGTGATGTGTGCCAAGTCATACTTAACCTGCTTGGTCTCCTTCTCGATAGCCTTGATGTGATTGTCGGCTTTATCGAGGTCATAGCGAGTGATGCGGATGAATTTCAGCTCCGTAAGTCTTACAACATCCTCCCTTGTAACCTCCCTTTTGAGGAGTGCCTTGAAGGGATTAAGAGCTGCATCCACAGCCTCGTATGCCTCCTCGGGCGACTTGCACTTTTCGAGTACCTGATATATCTTATTCTGGATGAAAATCCTTTCGAGCGACGCCATATGCCACTCCTCGGCAAGTTCCGAAAGCCTAACCTGCAACTCCTGAGCCAGCAGGTCACGAGTGTGCTCGGCATTGTGGCGAAGGATATCCTTCACGCCGAGGAAGCAGGGTTTGCCGTCACGAATCACACACGAGTTGGGCGAGATGGAAATCTCACAATCCGTGAAAGCATAGAGTGCGTCGATGGTCTTGTCGATACTCTCGCCAGCTGCCACATGCACCAAGAGTTCCACAGTGGATGCGGTGTTGTCATCCACATTCCTGATTTTAATCTTGCCTCCCTCCGACGCCTTCACGATAGACTCCTTGACACTCTCCGAGGTCGTCGAGTAGGGAATCTCTGTGATAGCAAGGGTACGCTTATCGACCTTATTGATGCGGGCACGAATCTTCACCGAGCCACCCCTCAAACCATCATTATAGCGACTCACATCCATCAGACCACCTGTGGGGAAGTCGGGGTAGAGTTCAAAATCCTCGCCTTTGAGATGGGCAATACAGCCATCCAAGAGTTCGTTGAAGTTGTGGGGCAAAATCTTCGACGCCAAGCCCACAGCGATACCCTCCACACCCTGCGCAAGCAGAAGGGGGAATTTCACAGGGAGCGTCACAGGCTCTTTGTTCCTACCGTCATAGGAGAGCATCCACTCGGTAATCTTGGGGCTAAATACCACCTCCAAGGCAAACTTCGAGAGTCGTGCCTCGATGTAACGAGGAGCCGCCGCACCGTCGCCAGTGAGGATGTTACCCCAGTTACCCTGCGTATCAATGAGCAGGTTTTTCTGACCGAGCTGCACGAGCGCATCGCCAATGGAGGCGTCACCGTGAGGGTGGAACTGCATAGTGTGACCCACAATGTTGGCGACCTTGATACGGCTACCATCATACATCCTACGCATCGAGTGGAGGATGCGCCTCTGCACGGGTTTCAGACCATCGTCGATGTAGGGCACGGCACGCTCCAAGATAACATACGAAGCGTAGTCCAGAAACCAATCACGATAAAGACCCGTGAGGCGTGTGCGAGCCTTACCGCCCTCGCCCATCAATTTCACATACTTGTCCGAAAGTTTGCGAGAATCCACCTCCTTGGCAGGCACCACTACCTCCTCGGCAGCAGCCTCCACCTCGGTGTTCTCAACAACCTCTTGCTCTATATTTTTGTTCTCTTCCATATTTCTTTTGCTTTTTGCAAAAAGCTTCTCCAAAAACTTTTAAGTCGATACTCTGTATCGCTGTTTGACTTTACTCGTCGTCAAGGGCTTTAATGGCTCTAAGGACCTTGGCGATAATAGTCAGTTTTTCCTGTGAGTGGGTTTTGTGAGGCGAGTTACAACAAATCCTCCACATAATCCGCCTCGATGCGAAGATTATCCACAATGAAACCCTGTCGCTCGGGGGTATTGCTACCCATATAGAACTCCAACATTGTGTGGATAGGCTCCTCGCTCGAAATCTTCACAGGTTCGAGCCTCATCTTAGGACCGATGAACTCCTTGAACTCCTCGCTCGAAATCTCACCAAGACCTTTGAATCGGGTAACCTCATAGGAGGCACCAATCTCATCCATAGCCTTCTGTTTCTCCTCCTCATTATAGCAGTAGATAACCTTTGTCTGCTGCTTGTTCTGCACACGGAACAGAGGGGTCTGCAAAACAAAGAGGTGGTTTTGACGGATAACCTCGGGGAAGAACTGCAAGAAGAAGGTCATCATCAGGAGCCTAATGTGCATACCATCCACATCGGCATCGGTTGCTATGATGATTTTGTTGTAGCGCAGATTGTCGATGCTCTCCTCAATGTCGAGCGCCGCCTGCAAAAGGTTGAACTCCTCGTTCTTATAGACGAAAGTTTTGCTCTCGCCATAGCAGTTCTTGGGCTTACCACGCAGGGAGAAGACCGCCTGTGTCTGCACATCCCTCGATGCAGTAATCGAGCCGCTTGCCGAAAGACCCTCTGTGATGAAAATCATAGACTCCTCCTTGCGGGGGTTTTTGTCGTCGCAGTAGTGAATCTTGCAGTCACGGAGTTTTTTGTTATTAAGGCTTACCTTTTTGGCAATCTCACGGGATTTTTTCTGCACCGTAGAGATAGCCTTGCGCTCCTTCTCATTATCCACAATCTTCTTATTGAGGATGGTGGCTGTTTCGGAGTGCATATGGAGGTAGTCGTCGAGCTCCTGCTTCACATAGTCGCCAATGAACTGACGCACCGAGAGCAGACCGGGACCCATATTCTTCGAGGAGAGTTTAATCTTCGTCTGGCTCTCAAACTCGGGCTCCTCAACACTCACGCTCACTGCGGCGATAATCGAGCCACGCACATCCGAGGGGTCGTAGTCCTTCTTGAAGAACTCTTTGATGGTCTTTGCCACCGCCTCCTTGAATGCCGCTTGATGGGTACCACCCTGCGTGGTGTGCTGGGAGTTCACAAACGAAAAATAGGTTTCGCCATAGCTTGTGCCGTGTGTGAAGGCAATCTCAATATCCTTACCCTTCAAGTGGATGGGAGCATAGAGAGGCTCATCATCGAGATTCTCATTCAGAAGGTCGAGAAGACCATTCTTGGACACATACTTTTTGCCGTTGAGCACAAACGCCAAACCGGTATTGAGGTATGTGTAGTTCTTAACCTTCTGCTCCACATACTCCATATTGTAGTTGTAGATGCCGAATATCTCCTCATCCACATAGTAGCGCACCATAGTGCCCGCCTTGTCGGTCACATTATCCTCACGCACATCGCTTTTGAGCACACCCTGCTCGAAGGTCACTGTGCGGGACATACCATCACGAACGCTTCGTGCCTCGAAGTGGGTCGAGAGGTAGTTCACCGCCTTCAAACCCACACCATTCAGACCCACGGTCTTCTTGTAGCCCGAGCCGTTGTACTTACCACTCACATTCATCTCACCCACACACGCATCGAGCATATTGAGGGGAATACCACGACCATAGTCACGAATGGTCACCCATTTATCCTCGATTGTAATGTCTATCTGCGAGCCGTGACCCATAGTAAACTCATCGACCGAGTTATCCACAACCTCTTTGATGAGGGTGTAGATACCATCCTCGGCAAGCGTACCATCGCCGAGCTTACCAATCCACATACCTGGGCGCAGTCGCACCTGCTCACGAGGGGGAAGTTTTTTGATATCCTCGTCGGTATATTGCGACACCTGTTTTTTTGTTTCGTTTGCCACTGTTATTATCTCTTTTTTTCTTCGTTTATTCTTCTCTCTTTGGGTCGGAGTGGATTACTTACCCACACCCCTAATCTCCGCAAGGGTTGTGCGGGTCATCTCCTCCACCCTCTTTGCCAACTCCTTTGTGGGAGTCTGCTGCACCTCCTGTTCGCTGATGGCGGGCAGAATCTTAACCACCAACTTGCGTGGGTTGAGTCCTCGTGCCGTGAAGAGCTTTTTCGTATCGTCAATCACGCAAGGGAGCACAGCCACACCATTCTCCTGCGCCAAGCGAAAAGCACCCTCCTTGAAGCGATGAATCTCGCCATCACGAGTGCGTGTTCCCTCAGGGAAGATTGCCACACTTGTGCCCGCTTGCAGATGCTCCGAACCCTCCTCCATAAGAGTTGTTGCAGCGCTTGCCGTACCTCGACGGATGACAATATCACCCCTCATACCAAGCATCCAACCAATAGCAGGAATCTTTCTAACCTCAATCTTCGACACAAACTTGAACTTCCAAATAGGGAGGAAGAAGAGCAAGGGGATGTCGAAGAAGGATTGGTGGTTGGAGGTAATCACATAGCGCTTCGTTGGATCAACATTCTCCTCTCCCTCGACCCTCACACTCCACAGAGGCGAGGCGATATATACCACTCGTGCAACCACACGAGAGAGTGCCAGCACCATCTTTCGTTCCTTGTCAAAGGGGAGCGAGAGAAGTGTTGCGACACCCATCACAATGAGCGAAATTACTGCCCAGAGGAGTATCAGCAGGAGATATATGACCAAAAATAGGAAGCGCATAGTGAGTTTATACCTTAATTTATTATTTAAGGTGCAATTTTACGAATAATTTTCCTATCCGCCCCAAAAACCACCTCGGATTTTATTAACAATCTGCAAAATTCAAAGGCTCCGAGCGCCCCTCTTGGGACACAAATTCTCAATTCTCAATTCTCAATTCTCAATTTTTAACTATATTTGTCCAAGAAACCAACATTCACACTATGAAAAAAGCATTTGTTTTCCCTGGTCAGGGAAGTCAATTTAGCGGTATGGGTAGGGAACTTTATGAGAGTTCCGAGGTGGCTCGTGCGCTCTTCGATGAAGCAGACCGCATACTTGGTTTTGAGATCTCAAAGATTATGTTTGAGGGCACAGACGAGGAGCTCCGACAGACAAAAGTGACCCAGCCTGCGGTCTTCATCCACTCCGTATCGGCAGCCCTTGCGCTCGGCGAGGAGTTTGACCCTCAGATGGTTGCAGGTCATTCACTTGGCGAATTCAGTGCGCTTGTAGCATCTGGGGCGCTCACTTTTGAGAGTGGTCTTCGACTGGTCTATGCCCGTGCACTGGCAATGCAAAAGGCGTGTGAAAAGGTGCCCTCCACAATGGCAGCCGTACTCGCCCTTGCCGACGAGAGGGTCGAGGAGGTGTGTAGCAAAATTGAGGGTGTCGTTGCCGCCAACTACAACTGCCCAGGACAGGTTGTAATCTCGGGCACAAAGGATGCCGTAGCCACTGCGTGCGTTGCACTCAAAGAGGCAGGTGCCAAAAGGGCTCTACCCCTTGCCGTGGGAGGTGGTTTTCACTCCCCCTGTATGGAGTCAGCTCGTGAGGAGTTGGCGGAGGCTATTGCCACCACCGAATTTCACACTCCCCGATGCCCCATCTATCAGAATGTCGATGGCAAGCCCCACACCAATCCCGAGGAGATAAAGAGCAACCTCATAGCGCAACTCACAAGCCCCGTAAGGTGGACACAGAGCGTGAGGGCTATGTTGGCGGATGGTGCCGAGGAGTTTGTGGAGTGCGGACCCGGGTCGGTACTCACAGGGCTTATCGGCAAAATCAAAGCATAATTGGGGAAAGAACAAAAAAAGCATATAAAGTTATGAAACAGAGAAGATTTATCATCCCGTTAATTGCACTTACAATGACGACTATCGCTTGTAAAAACAACGCCCCTACCGAGGAGCGTACAAACCCTCTGCTCTCCGAGTGGAACACGCCCTATGGAATTCCACCCTTTGAACTTATCGAGGTGGAGGACTATATGCCCGCCTTTGAGGCTGCAATGGCAGAGCACAAAGCAGAGGTGGAGGCTATCGTAAGCAACCCCGACGAGCCCACCTTTGAGAACACCATCCTCGCACTGGACAATGCGGGCGCAAAACTCAACGACATTGCCAACACCTTCTTCCTCGTGGCAGCCGCAGACACCAACGAGAAGATGCAGAAAGTGGAGGCAGAGGTTAGCCCCCTACTTGCGAGCCACTCGGATGAGATTATGATGAACAACGCTCTCTTCCAGCGAGTTAAGAAGGTATATCTCGGTCGTAAAAAGGCAAAACTCGACAAGATGCAGTTGCGCCTCACAGAGAAGACCTACAAGGATTTCGAGCGTTCGGGTGCCAACCTCTCCACAGAGGAGCAAGCAGAGCTTGCTGAGATTAACCGCAAACTCTCGGCTGCAACCGTCGCCTATTCGCAAAACCTCCTCTCGGCAAATGCCGACTACGAGCTTCTGCTTTCGAGCGACCAGCTTGGCGGTCTGCCCAACTCCGTGAAAAATTCAGCAAAGGAGGCGGCAAAGGCTGCGGGTCACAATGGTAAGTATCTCTTCACACTTTCCAGCCCCAGCATCTTCCCCTTCCTCTCCTACTCCAACAATCGTGAGTTGCGTCAGGAAATTTACACCGCCTATACGGAGCGTTGCAATGGTGGTAAGTATGACAACACGGAGATTATCCGTGAGATTATCTCTCTGCGTGCTCGTCGTGCGCAACTTTTGGGTTACAAATCCCACGCACACTATGTCCTCGACGATGTGATGGCTGGCGAGCCTAAGGCTGTATATGAACTCCTCGGCGACCTCTGGGAGCCTGCTCTTAGCTGCGCAAAGAGGGAGATGGATGATATGAAGATTATCAAGAAGCGTGAAACCAAGAGTGTAGAGTTTGCAGCGTGGGACTGGTGGTACTTCTCGGAGCGCCTCCGCAAACAGCGTTACAACCTCGACGAGCAGGCTCTGCGCCCCTACTTCTCGCTCGACAATGTGCGTCAGGGCATCTTCGGACTCTGCAATAGGCTCTACGGCATAACCTTCTCCCCCATCAATGTCGTTGCCTACAACTCCGAGTGCTCTACCTATAAGGTGGAGGACACCGACGGCACACTGCTTGGCGTTGTCATCTTCGACTTCTTCCCCCGTGCGGGTAAGAGTGGCGGTGCTTGGTGTGGCGAGTTTGTATCGATGAGTATGAAGGATGGCAAGCGTGTAACCCCCGTTGTGACCGTTGTGTGCAACTTCTCACGCCCCACAGGCAACACCCCCTCGCTCCTGACCGTCGATGAAACCGAAACCTTCTTCCACGAGTTCGGTCACGCACTCCACAACCTCTTTGCGGAGGTGCCCTATAAGGGCTTGGCGGGCGTTGAGAGGGACTTCGTGGAGCTCCCCAGCCAAATTATGGAGAACTGGGCAATGGAGCCTGCAATGCTCAAAACCTACGCCATCCACCACCAGACAGGTGCCGTCATCCCCGACCACCTCATAAAACGCATACAGAAGAGTTCTCTTTTCAATCAGGGCTTTATGACCACCGAACTCATTGCCGCTTCGCTCAGCGACCTCGACATCCACACCCTCTCCGAGGTACCCGAGGATTTCGATGTGAATGCCTTTGAGAAGAGGGTGCTCTCCGAGGAGCGTGGGCTCATTGAGCAGATTGCACCCCGCTACCGCTACCCCTATTTCTCGCACATCTTCGATGGCGGCTACTCGTCGGGCTATTATAGCTACCTGTGGGCAGAGGTACTGGATAAGGATGCCTATCAGGCATTCGTGGAGAGTGGCGACCTGTTCGACCGCACCACTGCAAAACGCTTCCGCACACTCCTCGCAGCAGGTGGCACAAAGGATGGTATGGAGCTCTATCGTGACTTCCGAGGTGCCGAGCCCAAGCGTGAGCCCCTGATGATTGCTCGTGGTCTTATGACCAAGGAGGATATCGAGGAGAAGGAGGTGAAAGCGGAGGCAAAGGTTGCAGCCCCCGAATCCGAAAAGAAGGAGGAAGCGAAGGCAAAACCAGCCCCCTCCAAACGCCACAAGGGCGCACCTAAGATTGGTAACCCTAAGGGCAAACCCCTCCCCCGAGGCGAAAATAAATAATGCACAACAAAACCCCCAGTCGCAAATGCTGCTGGGGGTTTTTAGTTGCAAGGGTGCAAACCCCTCCCACCCCTTCTTCGCTCTTCCTTCGCCCTCCCTTCGTAAAAGGCTGTCGCCGCCCCCCCCTCAACCTAAAAGCCCCTAATGCCCTTAATGCCCTTAAAGCCCTTAATGACCCTAATGACCCTAAAACCCCTACCCCAAAAAAATAAGAAAGCGGAGCCCGCACTTTACTAATCGTAAATGCGGACTCCGCTTATCGAAGTATAACGACCAAATCGCCCGTTATTTTTTAGGTTTGGGGGCGAGCATCATCGTCATTCGCTTACCCTCCAACTTAGGCATCATCTCCACCTTGCCATACTCTTCGAGGTCGGTGGCAAAGCGCAGAAGAAGAATCTGACCCTGCTCACTGAACACGATAGAGCGACCACGGAAGAAGACATAAGCCTTCACCTTTGCACCCTCTTGCAAGAAGTTCTGGGCGTGACGGAGCTTGAAGTTGTAGTCGTGGTCGTCGGTCTGAGGTCCGAAACGGATCTCTTTGATAACAACCTTTGCCTGCTTAGCCTTAATCTCCTTTGCCTTTTTCTTCTGCTGGTAGAGGAACTTTTGGTAGTCGGCAATGCGGCACACTGGTGGATCTGCCTTAGGGGAGATCTCGATGAGATCCATCTCCATCTGGTCTGCCAAAGCGATTGCTTCACGGATAGACATAACCTGTGCGCCCTCCAACTCATCGCTCACAACCCTCACCTGAGGTGCTGTAATCTGCGAGTTGATGCGGTGCTCACCCTGCTGTTTGTTGCCCTGTGGACCCTGCTGTGGGCGGGGCTTGGGTGGATAGGTTGGTTTTGGTTTGTAAGGTACTGCCATTCGTTTTTTACTATGTGTTAGAATTTTATTGATTGTCGATCTCCTCTGCCACGAGCTTCTGGATCATCTCGGCAAACGCCTCGCAGGTCATCTGACCCTTGTCGCCCACGCCCTGCTGGCGTACGGACACGAGGTTGTCGTTCTCCTCCTTCTCGCCCACGATGAGCAGGAAGGGCACACGCTTGAGCTCGTTGTCACGAATCTTGCGACCAATCTTCTCGTTACGCAAGTCTATCTCGCTGCGAATATCGCAATTATTCAGATATTTTGAAACTTTTTCTGCGTAATCGTTGAATTTTTCGCTAATGGGCAACACCACGCACTGTGCAGGCGAGAGCCACAAGGGGAACTTACCGCCAGTGTGCTCCAACAATACTGCCACAAAACGCTCCATCGAGCCGAAGGGGGCACGGTGAATCATAATGGGGCGGTGGGGCTTGTCATCTGCGCCAGTGTAGGTCAAATCGAACCTCTCGGGCAAGTTGTAGTCCACCTGAATGGTACCGAGCTGCCACTTGCGACCGATAGCGTCTTTGACCATAAAGTCCAACTTAGGACCATAGAATGCTGCCTCGCCATACTCAACAACAGTCTTCAAACCCTTCTCTGCCGAAGCCTTGATGATAGCCTGCTCTGCACGCTCCCAGTTTTCATCGGAGCCGATATATTTCTCCTTGTTGTTGGGGTCACGGAGCGAAATCTGCGCAGTGAACTCATCGAACTTCAAGGTCTTGAAGATATAGAGCACGATGTCGATAACATTCTCAAACTCCTGCAAGAGCTGGTCGGGGCGCACGAAGAGGTGTGCATCATCTTGGGTGAAGCCCCTCACACGGGTAAGACCGTGAAGCTCGCCACTCTGCTCATAGCGATATACGGTACCGAACTCTGCAAAGCGCAAGGGAAGATCCTTGTAGGAACGAGGTTTGAATTTGAAAATCTCGCAGTGGTGGGGGCAGTTCATAGGTTTGAGCAAGAACTCCTCGCCCTCATAGGGGGTATGGATAGGCTGGAACGAATCCTTACCGTACTTAGCATAGTGACCCGAGGTTACATAGAGGTCCTTCATACCGATATGGGGAGTGATAACCTGCTCGTAGCCGTAACGCTTCTGCACATTGCGCAGGAAGTTCTCCAAGCGGCCACGCAGTGCAGCACCCTTGGGCAACCACATAGGCAGACCCTGGCCTACACGCTGCGAGAAGGTGAAGAGCTCAAGCTCCTTGCCGAGTTTACGGTGGTCGCGCTTCTTAGCCTCCTCCATCATCGCTACATACTCATCCAGGAGTGCCTTCTTGGGGAAGGAGATACCGTAGATACGGGTGAGCATCTTGTTCTTCTCATCGCCACGCCAATAAGCACCAGCTACCGAGGTCAGTTTGATAGCCTTGATAGGTGCGGTGTTGGGCAAGTGGGGACCACGGCAAAGGTCGGTAAATGCGCCGTTGGTGTAGAAGCTGATAGTGCCATCTTCGAGGCCCTCAATCAACTCTACTTTATACTGATCGCCCTTCTCGGTGAAGGTTTTCAGAGCCTCAGCCTTTGCAATCTCGGAGCGAACGATAGGCTCCTTTGTGCGTGCCAACTCCTCCATCTTCTTCTCGATGGCTGCCAAATCACCCTCGGTGATAGGGGTGGGCGAATCTACATCATAATAGAAACCGTTCTCAATGCTCGGGCCGATACCGAACTTAATGCCGGGGTAGAGCGACTCGAGAGCCTCTGCCAAAAGGTGCGACGAGGTGTGCCAGAAGGTACGGCGGCCATCCTCATCCTCCCACTTGTTGAGTTTGAGAGTAGAATCCTG
>JAGCJH010000016.1 GCA_017648105.1 Tidjanibacter sp. | reverse complement strand
TTGAGAATTGAGGCAAATGCGAGTAAGCGAGGGCAGAAGGCGCTTGCGCATTATGCCGAGCGAGAGCATTTTAGAGCAGACGGAGTCTGGTCAATTGAGAATTGAGAATTATTTTTTCCTTAACGCCCTTAATGTCCTTAAAGCCCTTAAAGCCCTTAATGCCCCCTACTAACAATCAACAAAAAATCCTCCCACAACAGCGGGAGGATTTGTCAAATGCAACGACAAAATTGCCGATTATCTGCGTCTTTTACAGAATGAGCATCGCATCGCCATAAGTACCGAAGCGATATCCCTCTTCGATAGCAACCTTATAGGCATTCATAACATTCTCATAGCCACCGAAAGCCGCAACCATCATCAACTGAGTGGAGCCTGGGTGGTGGAAGTTGCTGACCATAGAGTCGGCAACGCTGAACTCATAGGGTGCAAAAATAAACTTATTAGTCCAGCCCTCATAGGGTTTGAGCATACCACTGGTCGATACAGAGGACTCCATAGTGCGCTGTACGGTGGTACCAATTGCGCAGACACGATGACCACTCTGCTTTGCCTCATTGACCCTTTGTGCTGTCTCTGCGGGGATGAAAATCTGCTCGGAGTCCATCTTATGCTTAGTCAAATCCTCAACATCCACTGTGCGGAAGTTGCCAAGACCCACGTGGAGGGTAATCTCTGCGGTGTCTATACCCTTTATCTCCATTCGCTTCAAGAGGTGCTTGGAGAAGTGCAGACCTGCGGTGGGAGCAGCAACAGCACCCTCAACCTTTGCATAGATGGTCTGATAGCGCTCCTCATCCATAGGCTCAACCTTCTCCCTCACCCAGCGGGGCAGAGGGGTTTCGCCCATCTGTGCAAGTACCTCACGGAATTCCTCATAGGAGCCGTCGTAGAGGAAGCGGAGGGTACGACCACGAGAGGTGGTATTGTCGATAACCTCAGCAACAAGTGCATCATCCTCGCCGAAGTAGAGTTTGTTACCGATACGGATTTTGCGTGCGGGCTCTACGAGAACATCCCACAAGCGGAGGTCTTTATTGAGCTCACGAAGGAGGAAAATCTCAATCTCAGCACCAGTTTTCTCCTTATTACCATAGAGGCGTGCAGGGAAAACCTTTGTATTATTGAGGACAAAAACATCCTTCTCGTCGAAGTAATTGATGATATCCTTGAAAAGTTTGTGCTCGATTTCGCCACTCTTGCGGTGGAGCACCAACAGTCTTGACTCGTCACGGTGTTCTACGGGGTACTGTGCGAGCATTTCGGGGGAGAAGTCGTAATTGTACTGCGATAACTTCATAGTATAGGGGTTTATTTGTGTTTATTCTTACTTTTGCCTACTTCGGTAGGGGATAACAAGATATATACGATTGAAAAACGATTTTGTTTCACTCTATGCGTTTTTTTCCTCGGGGGTCATCCTCTCCACAAGTTCGTCGAGCTTCCACGCATCCTCCACGAGGTACTCACCACTACGGGTGCGACGGAGAGCCGAGAGGTGGGCACCACTGCCGAGTGCCTCGCCAATCTCGATGGCGAGCGAGCGTATATAAGTACCCTTACTGCAACGCACACGGATGCGGAGCAGGGGCATAGAAAATTCCAAAATTTCAATCTCGAAGATGTTTATCAGCGCCTTGCGCATCTCCACTTCCTCGCCCTCACGAGCATACTCGTATGCCCTCTTGCCATCTATCATCTTTGCCGAATAGACTGGGGGAAGTTGAAATCTCTCGCCCGTGAGTGAAGCGAGCGCCTCCTCAATCTTCTCACGAGTGATATGGTCTGTTGGATAGGTAGCATCAATGGGGTGTTCCAAGTCGCCACTGGGGGTCGTAGCTCCGAGCACCACATCGGCGATATACTCCTTCTCGCCCGCCTGAATCTCCACAACACGCTTCGTAGCCTTACCGATGCAGACAATCAGCACACCCGTAGCCAGAGGGTCGAGTGTTCCTGCGTGACCGATTTTAATCTTTGGGTAGCCGAGTTTGCGGAGCAGGTATTTGAGTTTGCGAACAACATCGCTACTTGTCCAAGTGAGGGGTTTATCGACAACCGCAACAACACCCTCAGGAAATGGCATATCTCGTGTAATCTCCTGTCGCATAGGTTAGAAAATGTAACTACCAATGGAAATCAAACCTACAACGAGGCAGTAGAGTGCAAACCAGATGAGTTTGCCCTTATTGACAATGTTGAGCATAAACTTACAAGCCAGACAACCCGACACGAAGGCGGTAACAAAGCCCACAGCCAAGGGTACAAGACCCACACCAATGGTCGCAAGCGAGCCACTCAACACATCGAGTAGCGATTCGCCCAAGATGGGAAGGATGACCATCAGAAACGAAAACTCAGCGACAACCGAGCGTTTATTGCCCAAAATCAAGCCCGTAGCAATCGTCGTACCCGAGCGACTCAAACCCGGCATAGTAGCCACCGCTTGGGCTGTACCAATAATCATAGCATCGCCCCACGACACGCTCTCCTTCTTGCGGGGTTTGGCATACTGAGCAAAGGTCAAAAGTGCAGCCGTGAGGAGCAACATACCACCCACCACAACCATAACATAGTCCGAGGAGAGCATTGCATTGAACTTATCTTTCAGCAAAAAGCCCACGATACCCACAGGAATCATCGAAGCGATGATTTTCAGTGCGTAGTTCATATCCTCGCCCTTGCGGAACGAGAAGAAGCCCACAAAAAGCCTCTTGACCGAGCCCCACAGCACGACAATAGTACTGAGCACCGTTGCAAGGTGGAGAATCACATCGAAGGCGATATTATCCGTAAGTTCCACGCCAAGGAGTTCCTTGGCAATCTGCAAGTGACCGCTACTGCTCACAGGCAAGTATTCCGTCAGTCCCTGCACCAATCCGAGTATAAACGATTCAAAAATAGACATATAGGTTTGAATTGAGAATTGAGAATTGAGAATT
>JAGCJH010000015.1 GCA_017648105.1 Tidjanibacter sp. | reverse complement strand
TGAGAATTGAGAATTGAGAATTGAGAATTAAAATCTTCCTTGATATTCTCGGGTATTAAAAAAGATACCCAAGAACAAAAAAAATCCCTCTCCTAAGCTTAGGAGAGGGTGCCCAACGGGCGGGAGAGGTTTGTCAAAAAGAGCGAATGGGCAGACCACTACTCCCCATCCTCACGGGACCCGTGAATTGAGAATTGAGAATTGACTTTTAGACGATAGACGACAGACAAAAAAGATATGGGTTTAGTTGATGAGATAAAACGCAGGCGAACATTCGCCGTTATTGCACACCCCGATGCGGGTAAGACAACACTCACCGAGAAACTCCTGCTGTTTGGTGGAGCAATCCACGTGGCAGGTGCGGTGAAGAGCAACAAAATTAAGAAAACTGCCACCTCCGACTTTATGGAGATTGAGCGACAGAGGGGTATCTCGGTCGCCACTTCGGTTATGGAGTTTGAATACTTGGGCACCAAAATCAACATCCTCGACACCCCCGGTCACGAGGACTTCGCAGAGGACACCTACCGTACGCTGACAGCCGTCGATGCCGTAATCATCGTGATTGACGGTGCAAAGGGTGTAGAGAGCCAGACACGCAAACTGATGAATGTGTGCCGTATGCGCTCAACCCCCGTAATGGTCTTTGTGAACAAGCTCGACCGCCCCTGCAAGGAGCCTTTTGAGCTTTTGGAGGAGATTGAGCAGGAGTTGCAGATTGCAGTGCGCCCCCTCTCATTCCCCATCGGTAGCGGCAACACTTTTCAGGGCGTCTATAACATCTACGACGAGAGCCTCGCACTCTTCAAGGAGGTCGATAGGCAGTACATTGCCGAGAGTATCCACCTGACACTCGACGACCCTGCACTCGGTGAGCACATCGGCACAGGGTGCGCAGAGGAGTTGCACGAAAACTTGGAGATGGTGGCAGAGCTCTTTGAGCCTTTCGATAGGGACCTCTACTTGCAGGGCTTGCTCGCCCCCGTATTCTTCGGCTCGGCAGTGAACAACTTTGGCGTCAGGGAACTTCTCGAAACCTTCATCCGTATTGCACCCTCGCCCCACGCAGCGCCCACCGAAACACGCACTGTGGAGGCTACTGAGGAGAAGATGACAGGCTTCGTATTCAAGATTCACGCAAATATGGACCCCAACCACCGTGACCGCTTGGCGTTCCTGAAAATATGCAGTGGCACATTCGAGCGAGGCAAGAACTACCTCCACGTGCGCAGTGGCAAGCAGATGAAGTTCTCCTCGCCCAGCGTTTTCCTTGCCGAGAAGAAGTCGGTGGTGGATATTGCCTATGCGGGCGACATCGTAGGTCTGCACGATACGGGTAACTTCAAGATTGGCGACACCTTTACAGAGGGCGAAAAACTCAAATTCACGGGCATCCCCTCCTTTGCACCCGAGATGTTCCGCTACATCGAGAATGCCGACCCCCAGAAGTTCAAACAGCTCGCCAAAGGTATTGACCAGTTGATGGATGAGGGTGTGGCACAGCTCTTCACATCGTCGCTCAACGGACGCAAGATTATCGGTACCGTTGGTGCCTTGCAGTTTGAGGTTATCCAGTACCGCTTGGAGCACGAGTATAGTGCAAAGTGCCGCTGGGAGCCCATTGCTATCCATAAGGCTTGCTGGATTGAGAGCGACAATGCCGAACAGCTCGCCGACTTCAAGAAACGCAAATTCACGAATATGGCTGTTGATAAACACGGCAGGGATGTATTCCTCGCAGATACCTCCTACGCACTCCAACTCGCCATTGAGAAATTCCCCGATATCCGATTCAAATTCACTTCGGAGTTTTAATTAAAAAAGTAGAGCAGTTCCATAGTGAACTGCTCTACTTTTTTTTACTGGGAGGGTTTTGGGAGCAAAGAGCCACCGCCTCCTACCATATCGCAAGGCGATTAGAAACCAATGGCGACATTCACACCCATCGCCCTATGCCTACCCGAGATGCCAATGGCAGGGGCAAGAGTCATATAGTTGTAGTCGCTACTCTTAAAGCCATATTTTTTATTCCACCTATGGGCGAAGATGGGGGCGTCGATGAGCGAGTAGAGGTAGCAACCCGCCGCCAAAGCCACACCGCTATATCCCACCAAGTCGCTATAACGAGCAGGAACAGCATTTGCACCAAATGTAAAGCCCACAATGCCCATAATCGTACCCGTAAGCAGGAGAGTACCTTTGAGCTCCTCGCCATTTACCATCTGACCCATACCCGGGATGATTAGCGACCTCATAAAGGCTCCCGCAGGACTCAGAGGGTAGATGATATTGCCATCGGCATCGTGCTTATGGGGCATAAAGGGGTTGGAGTAGCAGAGGTGCACATCAGTGGTCTCCTCCCTAACAACTACGGGCTCGACGGTAATCTTCTCCACCGAGCGAGCATCCACCGTAAGGGTCGAACCATCAATGGTGGCAATAACATAGTTCACCATTGGCATCTGCTCCACGATGACACCACGCAGGACACTACCACTTTTGAGGTAGATGACATCTTCAAGTAGCTGACCGTGCGCAGGGCGCTGTGCCGAAAGGGTTGCGACGCCACCGAGTAGCACCGCAAGGATAAGAAGCAATCTCTTCATCGTTTGCCAGTATTAGGGGTTACTATTATATATACGCACAAAGGGGGCAAAAAGTTGCACCCTTGACGAGTTTTTATTGAGGTGGCTGGGGCTACTGGAACAGAATACCCTCGACCTCGTGCGAAGACCCTCGACTACTCTTCAACGATGGTAATCGAGAGGATGAGATCGCCTGGGCGAATATCATCAATAACATCCACACCCTCAACGACCTTACCAAAGCAGGTATGCACACCGTCGAGGTGCTGGGTGTTCTGACGGTTGTGGCAGATGAAGAACTGCGAGCCACCCGTATCCTTGCCTCGGTGTGCCATCGAGAGCACACCACGATCGTGGTACTGACGAGGAGCCGAAGTCTCACACTTAATGGTATAGCCAGGACCTCCTGCGCCATTGCCGATAGGGCAACCGCCCTGAATCACAAAGTCGGGAATCACACGGTGGAAGGTAAGACCATCATAGAAGCGTGAGGTTGCAAGTTTCACAAAGTTATCAACGGCGATAGGAGTCTCGTTCTCGTACAACTCCACCTTCATTTCGCCTTTTTCGGTAAGGATAATTGCGTATTTCATTGTATAGAGGTGTATAAATTTATTTACAAAGGTAAAAAAAATTTCAATTCTCAATTCTCAATTCTCTTTTCGGTTGTATCTTTGCCAAGCGAAAATCAAAAATAGCGTATGAGCAACAAAAGTAATAATAACGGAAGAGCGTACGAATACATCTCTCTCCATATACTGGACAAAGCTATTTCCAACAGTCGTTCTTGCACCATAAAAACCGACAACAGCTATATGGCGGCACAAAAGGCTTGGAATACATTGGACGGAAATATGCAAACGCTATATACTTTGAGCGCACAATCTTTTGTAAAGACTCTTTTTGCTCTTGAACCAAACATCATAGAGCCAACAAAAGACACTTTGGAACTGTACATTCAGCCAGATAGTCACGGGAAAAACGGCGATGTAAGAGATATAATCATTAAGCGAAGCAATATCAAGTGGGAAGTTGGATTGAGTTTGAAGCACAATCATATGGCTGTGAAACATAGCCGTCTATCTCCACGACTTGATTTTGGCAAAAAGTGGTATGGAGTAGAGTGTTCAAAAACATACTGGAATGACATTGCGCCCGTATTTGCCTACTTGAAAACAGAAAAAAGCAAGGGCTCGCTTTTTAGCAATTTGCCAAATAAGGAAGATGATGTTTATGTTCCTATCTTGCGTGCTTTTATGCAAGAGGTCAAACAGCAAGTGACAAACGACAACACAATTCCACGCAAATTGGTAGAGTATCTATTGAGCCGTTATGACTTTTACAAAATAATCAGCATTGACAAACTCCGCCTAACCACCATTCAATCTTTCAATATGTATGGTACGCTCAACACGGCGAGTCGAGTCACAAAACCAACCATCAATGTTCCTATATTGGCTCTACCTACAACACTTTTACACATAGACTTTAAGCCAAATAGTAAGACGACTATTATTATGACATTTGACAATGGTTGGCAGTTCTCATTCCGCATACATAACGCAGAAGACAAGGTTACATCTTCATTGAAATTCGATGTGCAAATAGTGGGTATGCCATTGGATGTTAATATAAAATATAATTGTGCTTGGTAGTTTGACAGATATGAACTTAATAAGTCTATTTAGTGGTGCAGGTGGTCTTGACCTCGGCTTTCATAAGGCGGGGTTTAGAACCATTATTGCCAACGAGTACGACAAAAAAATATGCCCCACATACAAAGCAAATTTCCCTAATGTACATCTTATTGAGCAGGATGTACGACTACTCACACCCATCGACTTTGCGACAACGGAGGCCATTCACGGCATCATCGGTGGTCCTCCGTGCCAGTCGTGGAGCGAAGGTGGCTCTCTGCGAGGTATTGAAGATGCCAGAGGACAACTTTTTTATGACTACATAAGAGTCCTGAAAGAACAACAGCCTCTCTTCTTTGTTGCCGAGAATGTTCCGGGAATGCTCTCCAAACTGCACACAAAAGCAGTAAATGAATTTATGCACCTATTTTCACAGGTGGGGTACGATGTATATCTCAAAACTCTCAATGCCAATGACTATGGAGTTGCTGAGGATAGGGAGCGTGTTTTCTATGTAGGATTTCGCAAAGACCTCGGTATAGACAATTACCAATTCCCCGAACCATTGAGTCACAAACCAACATTAAAGGATTGTATCTGGGATTTGAGAGAGTCTGCTATACCCGCACTACCACAAAATAAAACCAATGGTAATGGGTGTAAAGTTGCCAACCACGAATATTTCATTGGTTCCTACTCATCAATTTTTATGTCACGCAATAGAGTCAGAGCGTGGAATGAGCCAGCTTTCACAGTGCAAGCCAGTGGGCGTCAATGCCAACTGCACCCCCAAGCACCCAAAATGGTGAAAGTGGGTGTAGATAAACAGGAATTTGTTAAGGGCAAAGAGGAATTATATAGGCGTATGACCGTGCGTGAGGTCGCTCGTGTGCAGGGATTCCCCGATTCTTTCAAATTTCTTTACGAAGATGTGAATTACGGATATAAGATGGTAGGAAATGCCGTACCAGTTGAGTTGGCATACCACATCGCTATGAGCATTGCTCAGTGCCTCAAAAAGCACGGCATTACCAAATAAAAAACGAGTATTTAACTTCTAACACAAACTTTTTATCAGCATTTATGGCAAGCAAAGCAAGGCAGAATGGCGACAAAGGCGCCAAGTTCTCAATTGAT
The DNA here is from genome assembly GCA_017648105.1 of Tidjanibacter sp. Classification (GTDB taxonomy): domain Bacteria; phylum Bacteroidota; class Bacteroidia; order Bacteroidales; family Rikenellaceae; genus Tidjanibacter. Next base: position 8,559 of record JAGCJH010000015.1, on the reverse strand, counting down.
TTCAAGCCCCAGCTCTTCACCTCTTTGAAGGGTTACAACAAGGAGCGTTTCTCGAAAGACCTGATGGCAGGTATCATCGTAGGTATCGTGGCAATCCCTCTGGCTATCGCCTTTGGTATCGCTTCGGGCGTAGGTCCCACAGAGGGTCTTATTACTGCTATCTTCGCAGGTTTCATCATCTCGGCGTTGGGTGGTACAAAAGTGCAGATTGGTGGTCCTACGGGTGCATTCATCGTCATCGTCTATGGCATCATACAGCAGTACGGTTTGGCAGGCTTGGCTATCGCTACGGTGGTGGCAGGTCTTATGCAGATTCTGATGGGTGTCTTCAAGCTCGGTAGTGTCATCAAGTTTATGCCCTACCCCATCATCGTGGGTTTCACGGGCGGTATCGCTATCACTATCTTCTCCACTCAGATGAACGACCTGTTCGGTATGGGTATTGAGAATGTTCCCGCCAACTTCATCGACAAGTGGGCGTGCTACTTTGAGAACATCGGCTCCATCAACTGGGCATCGTTCCTCGTGGGTATCGTGAGCATCCTCATTATCGCCTACACCCCCAAGATTTCCAAGAAAATTCCCGGCTCACTGTTGGCAATCGTTGTGATGACCGTTGCTTGCTGGCTCTTGGAGAAGTATGCAGGAGTGAGCTCCATCAAGACCATTGGCGATTTGTATGAGTTGCCCAAAGGTCTGCCCTCGTTCCGTATGCCCGCACTCGCAGAGGGCGAAACACTCTTCTCTACCGCACAATCGGTACTCCCCGCAGCCTTCACTATTGCAATGTTGGGTGCCATCGAGAGCCTCCTCTCGGCAATGGTGGTGGATGGTACTATCGGTGACAAACACAACTCCAACACCGAGCTTATCGGTAACGGTGTAGCAAATATGGTTGTTCCCTTCTTTGGTGGTATCCCCGCTACTGGCGCAATCGCTCGTACGATGGCTAACATCAACAATGGCGGTCGCACCCCCATCGCAGGTATCGTTCACACCGTAATTCTGCTCCTCGTATTGCTCTTCTTGGGCGATTTGGTAGCGCTCATTCCTATGCCCTGCTTGGCAGGTGTGTTGATTGTGGTGTCGTACAATATGAGTGGCTGGCGCACCATCCGTTCGATGTGCCGTCAATCCAGGGGTGACATTGCCGTATTGTTCCTCACACTCCTTCTGACCGTCATCTTCGACCTCACTATCGCTATTGAGGTGGGTCTTGTTTTGGCTGTCGTACTCTTTATGAGGCGTGTTATGGAGAGCACCAACATCTCGGTTGTCGAGAAGGAGATGAATGTGCACGCCGATGGCGAGCAAGATGAGAAACTCGCAATCCCTGCCCACACCGAGGTATATGAGATTGAGGGTCCCTTCTTCTTCGGTATTGCAAACAAGTTTGAGGAGATTCAGCGTCGTCGCTCCACGCTTCCCATCCGTATTATCCGTATGCGCAAGGTAACTTTCATCGACGCTACGGGCATCCACAACCTCGAAATCTTCATTGAGGCTGCACAAAAGGAGGGTCGCATCGTTATCCTCTCGGGCGTAAATACTCAGGTTTATGAGGCAATCAAGCAGGCTGGCATCGTAGCAATGGTCGGCGAGGAGAATGTTCTCGACCACATCCACAAAGCACTCGCTCGTGCCGAGGAAATCTCCCATACATTGGAGTAGTTTCCCAATCCAATCACAACAAAAAAAACTCTCGCCCCGAAATTGGAGCGAGAGTTTTTTTCATTCTACACATCTGCACTAATCTCTCATCAGGTAATCGGCAACGGCTTGATAGGCAGGAAGCGACAGGGGGTCTATCAGCAAGTTGGAGGCGAGGGGGTTACTTGCCACCCTCACGATGACCATCTCTGCCGCAGGGTCGATGTAGATAGCTTGACCGTGCACGCCACGAGCCATATACGCACCATTGGGATTGTTCGTCACCCACCACATATTACGGTAGCACCACCCGGGGAGTTTCTCCTCGTGGGAGGAGGCTGCAAAGGGGGCACGATTGCCACCAAAACGGATGTCGTCGATGACCTCTCGGGGTACAATCTGCTCGCCGTGCCACTTGCCACCCCTGCGCATCATCTCGCCAAAGCGAGCTAAGTCACGAAGTGCCGCATTGAGTCCTCCGCCCGCAAACGCCGTACCCTCTGCATCCATCTGATAGTAAGCATCTTGCTCCATACCCATACGGCTCCAAATGCGTGTAGTGAGCTGCTCCTCGATGGGTGCGCCACCCACTCGCTCCACAATCCACCCGAGCACATCGCTATTTACCGTGCGGTAGCCGAACATCTCGCCGTGACGACCATTTTTCTTGACTGTTGCGAGGTAGTCGTGGTAGCCCTGTGGCGTACCTGCGGGGTGCTCAATCATTGCGTTGCCCGCTGCCGAAAATGCCCACACCTCCGCCTTCGGGTCGGTGTACTCCTCCGAGTAGGCAATGGCGGTGGTCATATCCATCACTTGCCTTACGGTGGCATCACCAAAGCCACTGCCCGCCAGTTCGGGCAGATAGTAATCAACCCTCATTTGTGGGTCGAGTCTATGTTCGGCTACGAGTATGGCGGCGAGGGTGCCCGTAAATGATTTTGTGACACTCATCAGGGCGTGGATACTCTCGGGGGTCATCTTCCCAAAGTAGCGCTCATAGACCACCCTTCCTCGGTGGAGGATGATGATGCCATCTGTGTAGTTCAACTCCAACGACTCACGCCACGAAATCGGAAGGCTCTTGCCCGTAGGCACAAACTCCAACCTATCAATCGCCTCCTCGGCAAGGGCATAGCGGAAAGTGGTCAGGCGCACATCGTTGCCACGAGGCACATTGGTCGTCGGCATAAACTCCCTCATATGCAACACGCTGAAAGGCAGTGCATCGGGAGTGAAAAAGCTACCATCACGAGCATTACCTCGTGGGGTTACTGCGAAGAGAAAAGGGGTGTAGGTCATAGTTGCAAATAGTAGTGCTAAAACTCTTTTTGTGGTGATTTTCATAGTTGTGGTTTTTCGTTTATTACCAATGAGATTTCTTCATACACAAAACGCACCAAAACCACCTTTGTTGCTACCAAAAGTGTCCCAAATAGGTAAAAAAATGTCTTAATTATAAGGTATTATAGCGAATCTCGAAAAAAAAGGTATATTTGTGGGTTAATTTTTGGTAGAAACTATAACAAACCTAAAATCAATAAACATCTTATGAAATTCACCAAATTCCTGTTGGTTGCACTCTTTGCAATCTTCTCGACAACTCTCTCGGCACAGGAGGCTCGCACCACTTGGACCGCAGAGGTTGAGAACCTCGGCGAAGGCTACTACAACATCAATGTAACGGCTACGATTCCTTCGGATTTGCACATCTATGCAATGGGCGAGCTGGGTGGCTATAACCCCACCGTAGTTACCGTAGAGTCGGAAAATATCAGCCTTGAAGGCGATGTTGCCCCCTCCCGTGAGCCCCACAAATACTACGACGACATCTTTATGGTCGATATGGGCGACTACTCGGAAGAGGTAACCTTCTCACAGAAAGTGGCTGCACACAAGAAGAATGCAAAAGTAAGTATTACTATCGAGTGGCAGGAGTGTACCGACGAGACTTGCCAGATGGGCGAGAAAGAGCTCGAAGTTAAACTCGGCAAAGAGTATGTAACTGAGGTTGCTCCCGTAGTCGAGGAGGCAGGCGAAAGCAAAGGCGAGAGCGGCAACTTCTGGGGTATGATTATCGAGGCTATCCTCTGGGGTTTCGCAGCGCTCTTGACCCCCTGCGTATTCCCTATGATTCCTATGACCGTGTCGTTCTTTATGAAGGGCTCGGACAACAAGGCTAAGTCGAAATTCCGTGCAACAATGTATGGTCTTTTCATCGTAGCACTCTACACCCTCCCCATCGCTGCACTCATCATCATCACTCGTGTGGTTGGTGGCGACGCTGTGACTGCCGACATCTTCAACTGGCTCGCAACACACTGGCTCCCCAACATCATCTTCTTCGTGGTATTTATGATCTTCGCAGCATCCTTCTTTGGTGCTTTTGAGATCGTGTTGCCCTCCAAACTCGTCAATAAGAGCGACGAGAATGTGGATAAGAAGAAGGGTCTCGGTGGCGTATTCTTCCTCGCACTTACCCTCGTACTCGTATCCTTCTCCTGCACCGGTCCTATCGTAGGTTCCGTGCTCATCAAGGCTACTCAGGGTGAGGTTTGGACCCCCATCTTCGCAATGATGGCTTTCTCGATGGCTTTCGCTATCCCCTTCGTGCTCTGCGCACTCTTCCCCGGTCTGTTGAACAAGATGCCCAAGAGTGGCGGTTGGCTCAACTCTGTGAAGGTTGTGCTCGGCTTCGTTGAGGTGGCTCTCGGTCTGAAATTCCTCTCCACTGCCGATCAGGTTTACCACTGGGGCTTGTTGGATAGGGAGATTTACCTCGCCATCTGGATTGTTTGCTTCGCACTGCTCGGCTTCTACTTGCTCGGCAAACTCAAATTCAAACACGACTCGGAGGTTAAGTACATCTCGACCTTCCGCCTCTTCGCTGCAATTGGCGTCTTCGCCTTTGTGGTCTATATGATTCCTGGTATGTGGGGCGCACCCCTCAAAGGTCTTTCGGGCTACTTGCCCCCCTTGCAGACTCAGGACTTCGTGATTGGTAGCGGCTCGGCTGCGGCTCCTGTTGTGAGCAACAGCGACAGCGATGCTCCCACCTCTGTGAAGTATGGCGACTTCCTCGAACTCCCCCTCGGTTTGGAGGGTTTCTTCGACCTCGAAGAGGCTAAGGCATACGCAAAAAAGGTGGGCAAACCCATCTTCCTCGACTTCACTGGTCACGGTTGCGTAAACTGCCGTGAGATGGAATCGAGGGTGTGGAGCGACGCAGCAGTAAAGGCAAAGTTGGAAAACGACTTTGTAATCTGCGCACTCTATGTGGATGACAAAAAACAGGTGGCAAAAGAGGATTGGGTAACCGCCGCAAATGGTAAGGTGCTCAAAACCCTCGGTAAGATTAACTCAGCATTTGCACTCGAAAAGTTTGGCGCCAACGCACAACCCCACTATGTAATCCTCGACGCAGAGGGTAATCAGTTGGGCGACGCAAGGGGCTATAACCTCGATGTTGCTGCCTTCATCGACTGGATGAACAACGGCATTGCAGAGTTCGCAAAATAGCGCACTTCACAACTATAACCCAAAACGGGCAGACCATAAATTTGGTCTGCCCGTTTTTTTAATGCGATAACAGGAGGGGTATTTTAGAGCAGACGGAGTCTGGTTAATTGAGTTTTTCCCCTTAATGACCTTAACGCCCCTAATGACCTTAAAGTCCTTAATGCCTTTAAAGCCCTTAAAGCCCCTAATGCCCAAGTAGTCCAAGAACAAAAAAGTCGATTGAGGGTCGGCGGTTGTCGGAAAAACGCAGAGAATCGAGCGAGTGCAAGGCGCACAAGAAAATCCCCTTACGCAGTTTGCAAAGAACTACACATAGCGGAAAATATCGCAAGGCGAATGGTAGGCATACAAGAAAGCGGACTCCGCAGTTTGCTAAACGCAAATGAGGAAGTCCGCTTTCGCAGTATAACACCTCAGTCGTCTGCGATATTTTTCGCTATTGGGGATCCATTATAACGCGAAGAATATTACCATCCGCCAACATCTTGGATGCAAGGGCTTTGATGTCTTCGCTCGAAATAGCCGCAACGATATCCTCGTAGCCAGTGGTGTAGTCCACACCGTACATCGTGCTACTGATCATCCAGTTCAACCAGCGACCATTCTGTTTGAGTGCATCTGCACGCTCTTTGAGCATATACTCCTTAATCTTGCCGAGCTCCTCATCGGTAGCACCCTCAGCAGCAATCTTCTCAATCTCGGTGAGGAGTGCGCCACGAGCCTCATCGGCAATCTCGGGTTTGGTGTCGAAGCTGATGAAGAGTACATAGTCGGGCTCGCTGGGCAGGCTGCTAAGCTGACCACTGCTCGATACGCCATAAGTTGCGCCCATCTCCTCACGGATGCTCTTGGTGTAGCGGATGTCGAGGAGCTGATCGAAAATCGAGAGCGTAAGGCTATTTTTGAGGTTCACCTCCATCTCGCCGCTGAGTGCATAGAAGATAGCGGTCTTGGGCATCTCCATCGCTGTATTGAAGCGGTGTGTGCGGTCGCCTTTCTGATAGCCGATAGCGTTCGCTGTGTTATAGGTCACGGTACCCTTAGTTGCGGGCAACGAGCCGAGGTATTTCTCCACGAGGGGCTGAATCTCTGCCTCGGAGAAGTTACCAACGATAAAGAAGGTCAAGTCATCGGGGTTGGAGTAGATGGTACCATAGACTCTCTTATACTGCTCAAAAGTGAGAGCCTTCATATCCTCTGCACCCAGAGCCTTCATACGCTCGGGCTTGTCGTAGATATTTGCGAAGAGCTCGCGTTGGAGAGCATAGTTGGGATCGGACTCGATGTTTGCATACGCATCTACGAGCTGCTCTTTCACAAGATTGAAGGCGTCCTCATCGAAGCGAGGAGCAACTGTGTAGAGATACACGAGCTGGAACATTGTTTCGAGGTCTTTGGGCGAGCAAGATGCCGACCAACCATTGGAACTGTGTGCAAGTGCAGGACCCACATTCACAGCCTTACCTGCGAGCTGTTTCTGCAAGTCGGTCATCGAGAACTCGCCAACGCCCTGATAAGAGATAAAGGTGGTGAGCTGATTTGCCATAGCCATATCCTCATCTGCCACGAGCGACATACCGCCACCCATTGTTGCACGCATAATAACCTCATCTGCCTTGAAGTCGGTGGGTTTGAGGACAACCTTCACACCATTCTTCAAGGTCCAAATGGTGTTGCCGTAAGCATCGGTGGTGGTCTTCTTAGCCACTACTTTGGAGCCTTTGAGTTTTGCAGTTGCAGGAATCAAAGGTTTCTTCACGCCCTCATCCTCGTAGGGTTTGAGCTCTGCATTATTGACTGCTACCATAATGTTCTCAACCTCCTCAACGGTGGGTACTGCCAAGCCCTCTTTCTCGGGCTGACTCATAAGCACCACTTGGTTGGTGGGGAGGAAGCGCTCCTGCTGTGCCACAGCATTCACGGTATTGAGGTCAATCATAGAGATCAACATACTGTCAATCTCCCACTCCTGCTCTGCACTGTAAATGGGGGTACCACGGCGGAAGTTGCTGGTGTAGCGACCCACAAACTCGCCATTGCGACGGTCGTTGCGACGGTCGTATGCCTGCTGGTTGCGACGCATAATATTGGTCTGCGCACGCTCAAACTCCGAAGGAGTGAAGCCAAAGCGGCGTACCTTCTCAAACTCCGAGTAGATAGCCTCAAATGCCTTCAAGAGCTCGCCCTCACGAGGCTGTGCATAGATCTCGATGAGATCCATCGAAGCGGTGATGTTGCCACCATAGAAGCCAGCACCAATGAAGGGGGCACCGGGCTTCTGTGCCATATCGTTGAGCCTCTCATTTACGATGGTGGCGATGAACGAGTCGATGATGGAGTAGAGTTCGTATGCCAAGAGGTTGTTCATCTCAGTGGGCCAAGCCTCACGGCGTGCGATAATCTCTACACTGCTCTCGGTAAGCTCGGGATCGGTAAAGATACCGATTGCGGGCTTCTCATTTGCGGGGATGGGCATATAGGGGATAGCCTCGGGATTCTCTACTGCGGGAATCGAGCTCATAGTTGCGATAACCTTCTGCTCCATCTCATCCACATCGAAGTCGCCGACAACTACGATACACTGGTTGGCAGTGTTGTACCAACGGTGGTAGAAGTCACGGAGCTCGTCGTAGGTAAAGCTTTTGAGCCTTTCCTCGGTACCGATGATGTTGCGTTTTGCATAACGAGTGTCGCCATAGAGGTAGGGTGCATTCTTCTCACGGATACGCCACGAAGCGTCGTTGCGAGTGCGGAGCTCCTCGATGATTACGCCACGCTCATTGTCAATTTCCTCCTCTTCGAGGGAGATGTAGTATGCCCAGTCGTGGAGAATCATCAGGACATTATCAACAACCGAGGGGTCGGTGAGGGGCACACCCTGCATCATATACTGGGTCTGCTCCATTGCAGTCCAAGCATTAAGATTGGCGCCAAACTTCACACCGATGCTCTCCAAGTAGTTGATCATATTTTTGTCGGGGAAGTTCTCGGTGCCGTTGAAAGCCATATGCTCCAAGAAGTGAGCAAGACCGATCTGCAAATCCTCCTCCTGAGCAGCACCCACCTTGTCGTAGATGTAGAAATCTGCCTGATTCTCGGGTTTATCATTGTGCTTGATGTAGTAGGTAAGACCGTTGGGGAGTACGCCCTTACGCAATTCAGGATCCTGTGGCATAGGAGTCAGCATAGGATTCTGCTGTGCCTGTACACCCATAATAGAGAGTGCAAAGAAGGCAACGATAGTGAAAAGTCTCTTAATCATAGTCATTTTATTAGGTTTATATTTCGTTTTTCTCGTGTTTGTTCCCCGCCCGCACTCGCATATGCGCACGGAAATCTTTTGCAATATAACGATTTTTTGGCGAAATAATTGTAGTCATTGCAATTTTT
>JAGCJH010000001.1 GCA_017648105.1 Tidjanibacter sp. | reverse complement strand
TGCCATCTCGGAAGCCCCATAGAGGAGTGCTCCATAAGTGCCCACTGCCGAGCCGATGAGCGCCCAGAGTGCTGCCCAGGGGGAACTGATGAGCAGACCTACAACAAAGAATAGACCTGTGACCCACGAGTCGATGAGCATAATTTGACCGACCCCTCGGAGCACCCATTCACACCCCTCCCACACCGACGATGGGGGCATTGCCACAAAACCGTGGAAATGGGCATAGGGGAGCATAGGGTGGGAGAGTGCCACCTCGTCGAGTCCTGCAAAGAGTCGTGAGGCGGCAAGGAATATCCAAGTGCAGAGTACGAAGGGGAATGTGAAGGAATTGACTTTGTGTGCAGCTCCGATGTTGTTGAGCGCTGTGCGCACCCAAGTGGTCATTGCTGCACAGATTATGAGTGCAATCCACGAGAGTACCGAACTGCCGAGGAAGGTCATCATTGCACACCCTACGAGTATGCCGTTGAAGCCCCAGAGTCCAATCTCTCCATCTTCGTGTGGGAGTCGGAGGATGTAGCCCGTGATGGTGGAGACGATGAGTCCCACGAGGGCGCCAATCGCCACTTCGATGTGCCCACTTGCGATAGCACCCCAGAAGATGCCCACAATGAAGAGCACACCCGTAGTGGCATTGGGTTGGAACATCACCTGCGCAGGTCCTCGCAGTGTGCCTAAAATAGCATTTTTCATAGTTGAAAATGTGTTTAGTTTGTTTTTTAAGAAGTTATCGCCAGGGAAATTCTCGGGGGAGTGTTACCCCTTTGGTGTGGAACCTCAGGAGCGAACAGAGGGAGCGTATGGCTCGGAGTATTCGCTCGGAGCCTAACCCTGTGAGCCTTACGATGAGCCCTGCATCTTCCGCCAAGCGTGCAACGCTCAGGCTGAACTCTTCCGTAACCTCAGGGTGTAACTCTGCGTAGAGCTGTGCGGTCACTTTGGCTGGCGAGATTATTACCACCGAGCCGAAGTGGGTGTGCTCTCCGAGTAGCGCCCAGTGTGTGGGCGAGTGGTGCGAGGGGATGAGCCTTAGAGCGTCACGCACCACCACCTCGCCACTCGGTCGGCAGACAAGCGTTGAGGGCGAGAAATCGTCGTAGTCAAAACACTCGCCACTGTGGAGCCTGCCACAGGCTACCACCTCCGAGAAGATGAGTGTGGCGGAGGGAGCTACGATGAGCTCCGTTGTGGAGCCATAGCGTGAGTGGGCACAGGGAATCATCGGTCGTGGGAGCCATTCGAGATAGGCGCCCTCATCGAGCGTGATGGACTGTCGCTGTCGGGCGCAGTCGTGCTCCATTGAGGCGATGACGGTGGCAGCACCAGTGGATATGTGCGCCATTGTTTCCTTGCCCAGTTCGACCTCCACCTCGAAACGGTCGCCATCGAGATTGGGACCTCCCGACGAGAGAATATAGACACACGCCATCGTTGGGAGGCTCTCATCGAAGTAGAGCGCTTGTTGTACGATGAGTGGTACTTCTCGGTGGAGATGTCGGAGTACGGTGCGCCCCAAGCTATCTTGCTCAAAGCCCATCTCCAACACGCCATATTTACCTCTCGCCAGGGTCATACTGCCTCCTCGCTGTCAAAGAGCACCATCTTGCTAACCAGTTCGAGGAGCTCTTCGATACCTTCGCCCGTGAAACAATTTGTCATCACAAAGGGTTTGTCGCCTCGCATCAGTCGTGAGTCACGACGCATAACCTCCAAGTCTGCCTTCACAAAAGGTGCGAGGTCGGTCTTGTTGATTACCAGAATGTCGCTCTGCGAAATCCCCGGACCATCCTTGCGGGGAATTTTGTCGCCCGCAGCCACATCAATAACATAGATGAAGAAATCGACTAATGCTGGGGAGAATGTGAGCGTCAGATTGTCGCCACCCGACTCAATGAAGAGGATGTCGGTGTCTGGGAAACGCTCCTCCATCTCCTCCACTGCGGCTAAATTCATAGATGGGTCCTCACGCACGGCGGTGTGTGGGCAGGCGCCCGTTTCAACCCCCATTATGTGGTCTTCGGCGAGTGTGCCACGCAGGATTCGCCTGACGTGTTGTGCATCCTCGGTGGTTACGATATCGTTGGTTATGATCACAACCTTGAAACCCCTTGCCAGCAGGCGTGGAGTGAGCGTTTCGATGAGTGCCGTTTTGCCCGATCCGACGGGACCGCCGACACCTATGCGACAGGTTTGTGTGTGATGAAGAGAGTGCATTTGTCTTCTTTTTGTTGTGTGTTTAGTTGCTAATTCATAAATAGTCGGCTCTTACCCCTTTCGTGGAGAGAGAGTGCAAGCTCCAAGGTGGGTGCAAAGGATGTCATATCTTCGATTGACAGCCCACCGTAGAGGTTGTATAGCTCCTCGCAGAGTGGCGATAGGCGGTAGAGAATCTCCTGTGAGGTGTAGTGCGAGAGCCTCATAAGCCTCATTGCAGCCGATAGGGCGGTGTTAGCCACGCCATAGAGATGGGCTGCATAGAGCGACCGTTCGCCCACACCGAGTGCTACGCCTGCTACGGCTTGTGCTACGGGGTAGGTTGTGGGAGTTACACCCTCCGCCCCCCAACGGTAGAACTCCTCTGTGAGTGCCGTTGGGCAGATGGAGCGTAGGAGCCCAGCGAGCCTACCACCCATCTTGGTGGTCATAGCCCTTGCCTCGTGACTCGATTTGAAGGAGAGTAGTCGGTGGTCGGCATCCACGAGCCGTGAGTGGTCGCCATTGCTGGCTGCACGGAACGCCTCAATGAGTGCTATGCAGTCACACTCGGCAGCGTTGTATAGGAGCCCCACGACATACTCTTCGAGTGTGGAGGCATCCCCCACAAGCCCACTCTCCACAGCCCCCTCCAACCCCATAGAGAAGGAAAACGAGCCGACAGGAAAGGCGCTATCGGAGATCCACGCCAACCGAAATAGCGAGAGTAGTGTGGATGTGTCGCTACACATAGTCCTCCATATTTTGGTGCTTCGGATGGCTATGGTGGCGATGACTCTGGGGTTGCGACGAGCCAAAGAGCATTCTCACTTCGGAGGGTGTGAGGAAGGGTACAATCTCACTGCCCGAACGGAACGAGAACTCTATACCGTCGAAGTTGTAGGTGTGCATCACGCTGAGCATCACCTTCCTATCGACCGAGAGAGGTATCATCAACGAGTCGCCCCTCACGAGTGCAGCCCAGTGCTGATTGCCTATGGCGTGACCAAGTTCAATGGCGAGTGCTATTGCCTCCGAGTAGGAGTGGCGGGAGAGCCCCGAGAGGTCGATGACCATCACATCGCTGAGTCGAAACTTCACGATGGACGCCTCGTTTGTGTGGTCGTTGTAGGCAATGATGTCGCCATCGGCGAGCCTCACGCCCCTCTCGAAAGCCATTGCATAGGTCTTACCGCTACTGCCAACGGCGAGCAGGCGACTCTTCTGGGCGTTCCACTGGTCGAGTTCGATGTAGTCTATCTTGGCGCATTGAAGGCGTGGTGCCCACTCTGCCGAGTGACAGTTGCCGAGTATTTTGGTATATACTTCCATCTCTTGTTTTTTTTGATTTATGAGAACCAGTAGAGCTGTGCGAGTGAAATTTTCTCCGCAGGGGTGAGGTCTATCTCCTTGCCATTAACCTTCACTTTGAATGTTTCGGGATTGACCTCAATGAGTGGAGTCTCGCCATTGAGCACCATACTGCGCTTTGTCAGCGCTCTTGTGCCCCGCACTGCCAGAATATTGCGCTCCAAACCGAGTCGCTCCTTAACACCAGAGTCAAGTGCTGCCTTCGAGGTGAAAGTCCAACAGGTGGCGGGGAGAGCCTTGCCGAAAGCACCGAACATAGGACGATAGATGACGGGCTGGGGCGTGGGAAGAGAGGCGTTCGGGTCGCCCATAATGGACCACGAAATCATACCACCCTTGATTACCAACTTTGGCTTTGCGCCAAACATTGCGGGCTCCCAGAGCACCAGATCGGCAACCTTGCCCACCTCCACCGAACCGAAATCTTTGTCGATACCGAAAGTGATTGCAGGGTTGATTGTGACCTTTGCAATGTAGCGCCTAATGCGGAAGTTGTCGTTGTCTTTGGCATCTTCGGGGAGCTGTCCAATGCGGTTTTTCATATAGCAAGCCGTCTGCACAGCCCTCATAAAATTCTCGCCTACACGACCCATCGCCTGTGAGTCGGAGGAGATCATCGAGAAGACGCCCATATCGTGGAGCATATTCTCGGCAGCCTGTGTGGCAGGTCGCACACGACTCTCGGCAAATGCCACATCCGAGGGAATCTTGGGGTTGAGGTTGTGACATACCATAATCATATCGAAGAGTTCCGCTTGGGAGTTGATGCCATAGGGGAGCGTGGGATTGGTGGAGGAGGGGAGCACATTCATCTCGCCTGCCACCCTCATAAGGTCGGGGGCGTGACCACCACCTGCACCCTCGGTGTGGTAGGTGTGGATTGTGCGTCCGTCGATAGCGGCGATGGTATCCTCCACATAACCGCCCTCGTTGAGCGTGTCGGTGTGGATTGCAACCTGCACATCGTAGTATTCGGCAACCCTCAGGGCTGTGTCGATAGCTTTGGGTGTAGAGCCCCAGTCCTCGTGGATTTTCAGACCCATAACACCTCGCTCAATCTGTTCGCTGATAGGCTCGGCTGTCGAACAGTTACCTTTGCCGAGGAAGCCGAAGTTGATGGGGATATTCTCCACGCTTTGGAGCATACGCTCGATATTCCAGTTGCCCGAAGTAATGGTTGTGCCATTCGTACCATCGGTGGGACCAATGCCACCACCAATGAGCGTTGTAATACCGCCCGAGAGGGCAGCTTCCGCCTGCTGTGGAGAGATTATATGGACGTGACCGTCGATGCCACCTGCCGTGAGGATGAGGTGTTCGCCCGAGATTGCATCCGTACCAGCACCAGTGACCATTCCTCGGCTCACGCCACTCATAGTGTTGGGGTTGCCCGACTTGCCGATACCTGCAATTCTGCCATCCTTGATGCCAACATCGGCTTTGACTACGCCCAAAACGGCGTCGATGATTGTGACATTTGTGATGACCAAATCGAGCGCACCACTCTCGGATGTGGCTGTATTGTCGAGCCCCATACCGTCACGGAGGGTCTTACCACCGCCATAGATTACCTCGTCGCCCGCCTCGCCTCTCAGGTCACGCTCAATCTCTACGACGAGTGAGGAGTTGCCGAGTCGGATTTTGTCACCCACTGCGGGACCAAAAAGATCGTTGTGTTGTTTTCGTGATATTGTCGCCATACTAAAACTGATTTTTCTACTCTTTGTCCAATGTTTTGTAACCTCGTTTTTTTGCTTTTTTCAGAGCTTTTGCCTTTGTGGGGTAGTAGGTTGGTGCGCTCTCGATGCCGGTGAAGCCCTGCACCAATCCGCCAAAGCCTATTACTCGTCGCTTGCCACCAAAGGGTACGACCTCCACACTCTTCTCCTCCCCGGGCTCAAACCTTACAGCGGTTGTTGAGGGGATATTCAGGTGGCAACCGAACGCTACCTCACGGTCGAAGACCAAGAGGCGATTGACCTCAAAGAAGTGAAAGTGACTGCCCACCTGAATGGGTCGGTCGCCAGTGTTCTTGACGGAGAGTGTGCGGGGAGTCTTCGATGTGTTGTACTCGATGTCGCCCTCGCCCAAGATGACCCCACCAACGGGGATTTTCGATAGAGTTGCACTACAAGCGCACTGCTGGGGTGCCTTGTTGTTGCAGTTGGTTGTCTGCTTATCCATAGCCGTGTCCTCCTTACTTTATGGGGTTGTGGATGCTGACAAGTCGTGAGCCGTCTGTGAATACCGCCTCGACCTGCAAGAGTCCAATCATATCTGCCACCCCATCCATTACATCGTCTTTTGTGAGCGCCTTTGCGGCATCGGTCATAACCTCTTCGACACTCTTGCCCTCACGAGCTCCTTCGAGAGCACAGGAGGTAATGTAGGCGACGGCTTCGGGGTGGTTGAGCTTCAGCCCTCGCGCTTTACGCTTTTCGGCAATCATACCCATTGCCAACAGCAGGAGTTTATCCTGCTCTTTTGGTGTTAAGTGCATAAAAAATACCTATTTTTGTGGTGCGTGATTTGGTCGGGGATTGGAGTGGGTGCAAAATTCTTGCCACACCGCCATCGACGCTTGGGCATAAAATTTGCCTGAGAGAGGAGTGAATAGTAAATTAAAAACTCTATAATGATGATTAAAATGATGTTACTTGCAGGTTGCGGTGGCTTTGTGGGCACTGCTCTACGCTTTTTGGTAGGCAAACTTTGCACCAATGTTCATCTTGGAGGCTTCCCATTGGGCACCTTTGCTGTCAATGTGGTGGGTAGCTTTCTGATAGGTCTTCTCTTTGGGTTGGCGGAGAATCGTGGTGTGCTCACGCCCGCAGCGAGTGCTGTGATGATTACGGGTTTCTGTGGAGGCTTCACAACCTTCTCCACCTTTGCCGACGACATCTTCCTCCTGCTACAAAAGGGACAGTGGGGGATGTTCCTGACCTATGTGATATCGAGCCTTGTGATAGGCGTACTCCTCGTATGGCTTGGCAGAACGCTGATTGCAAAATAGGGCTTATGTATCTTTGGAAAATAGTGTAGAATGAAAAAAAAGTCGCAACTTTTGGTTGCGACTTTTTCGTTGGAACAGATTTTGCGAGTCGAGGTTGTGAACTTTTATTTTTTTAGCTGAACATTATGAAACTCGCAAAGATTGGCGCCCTCACGCTGGGCGCAATGATGATGCTCCCTGCCACCATACTGCGTGCCGAGGAGGGAGCAAAAGGGCTTGAAGCCCCCGCAGTGACACTCACAACCGAGGGGCTGTGGAACACCACAACGGGCATTGCCAACTGGGTGACGCTCCTCAATGTGGATTACGAATTTGGGCTGTGGAGGGATGGTATGCTGTGTGTCGATCTCCTCGCTGTTGCCAACCTGCGCCAAGAGCAGGGTAAGAGTGGCGTGGCAGATAATCTCCACCTCTTCTCCGCCATTGAGGATTCGCCCTCCACATTGGCGCTTATGACATTTGGGCTCGGGCAGTCGCTTGCTGAGGGTAAGTTGTGGCTCTATGCGGGTGTGCGCAACCTCGGCAAAGACTACTTCACGACCCCTTGGAACTCGGTCTTTACCTCGGCAATGAGTGGGCTCTTCCCATCGATTGCAACCAACTTTGTGGTTGCCGACGCCCCCAAGTCGGCTATGGCTCTCCACGCAGAGTGGCACCCAAACCGCCATTGGAGCACAAAACTCTCCATCTACGATGGTGTGGCATCCTCTCAGTGGAGCGACCTCTTCTGCCTCAATCTTGGTCGTGATGGCGTCTTTATGCTTGGCGAGGTGGGTTATAGTGGCGACGGGGAGGGCTATGTTGGTACCTATAACATAGGTGCAAGCTACGGCTATGCCCCCACAGCCAGCACTCTCGCACGAGGTAGCGAGGAAAAGTCCTCACGAGCATCACTGTGGCTCCTTGCCGAACAGCCCATCTATCGCTGGGATAACTCCCGAGAGTTGGAGATGATTCTTCACGGTGCGTGGGCGCCCCAGAGTGATTGTGACCTCTATGGAGGTGTGGCTGTGGTGTGTAGTTCCCTGCTCCTACATAGTGACTATGTAGGTCTGCTTGTGGCTCGTGGGCTCTATCGTGGTGGTGCCGAAACACACGCCGAATTGACCTACTCCATCCCACTTGGTCACTTCAATGTTCAGCCCGCCCTCCATCGTGTCCACGCCTCACACGGTAACTACACTATCGCAATGATGAAGGTTGTGCTGACAATGTAGAAGGGAATTGAGGCAAATGCGAGTAAGCGAGGGCAGAGGGCGCTTGCGCATTATGCCGAGCGAGAGCATTTTAGAGCAGACAGAGTCTGGTCAATTGAGAATTGAGAATTTCCTTGATATTCACGGGTATTAAAAACTCCCTCCCCTAAGTTAGGGGAGGGTCTGCGTAGCAGGGGAGAGGTTTGTCATAAGAGTAGAAATGGCAAAATAGAACTCCCTCAAACCACACGGGTATTAAAAAAGATACTCGTGTGGTCGTTTGTCCTCAACGAATATACGCCCCACAAGCCATTCGGTTTGTGGGGCGTATAAATCTATAAGGTTACTAAATCTTTTCTTTTTACGCAGAGAAAATTCTCTATTATCATTGAATATGTTGCAAACTCTGGGATCTGTTGTTGTTTCTTATCAATGTTTTTCAATCGTGCCAATGCTTCAAAGTCCTGCAAATTCATCATCGCAGATGGCTTTGTTTTGATTAGTCCGCATCGATACAACGCCATTACTCCCTCTCTTGCTCCGGCGTGAATATATACAAATTCTTGTGGTAAAACTTGGGGAGTTTGCAAATAGCCTATGCGTACTGCAATGTCGTATATGGTTAAGTCTCCAATGTATGGCACTCGGGTTTCCTCTACAATTTTGTATAGTTCTTCGAAATTATGAACACTTGCGATGCGCTCCTTTTGACCATTCAGTTCTTCCAAAATATTATTTAGTGCTCTGTGGCGAACTCGCCATTGGTGTGGACAGCGCACCAAAATACCTTTGTCATTTTTATATTGACACAAAACTGCAAGCTCAAAACTATCCTCCATACCCAAGAACTCCTGCGACATTCCGCATTTATGAAATTCTTGGATATATTTGTTCAATTGTTCATATTTTCCCTCCATTGTTTCTCCGCTGTTTTAGTTATAGTCATAGGGCTCAATCTTATCTACAACACTTGTCCACATATGCTTATAATCATCAAGATATTTACTTGGAACATAAATTTTGAGATTCCAGCAAGTGTTGTAAAATGCAGAATCTCCTAATGATGGTGGTGTGGTACATTTGCAAAATACATTTGTAAGGTCCCTACAATCATAGAATGCACCAAGTCCTATCAAAGTAACACCATCGGGGATGGTGATGCTCATAAGACTCGAAGAACCTTCGAATGCTCCATCGCCAATCAAGGTAATATTATTAGGAATAGTATATTCAGTGAGTCCAGCAGGGGCAAAACTATTTAACATATTGTTTACAACCAAACACCTACCATCTTCAGAGGCGAATTTGCCTATAAATTTGGATAGATTTGGACAACCCACGAAAGCGCAAGTCGAAATGGATGTTACACTATCTGGAATGAAAACACTTTTCAATCCACAGTAAGCAAAAGCAGCCCAACCAATCGAAGTAACGCTGTTGGGAATGGTTACACTTGCAAGACTCTTACAATTATAGAAAGCCCAATCCCCAATTAAAGTAACATCATTGGGAATAGTAATGCTTTCCAAAGAGGTGCAACCATAGAACGCAGACACTCCAATCGAAGTGACGCTGTCGGGAATGGTTACACTTGCAAGACTCTTACAATTATAGAAAGCCCTATCTCCAATTAAAGTAACATTATTGGGAATAGTAATGCTTTCCAAAGAGGTGCAACCAGAGAACGCAGACACTCCAATCGAAGTAACGCTGTCGGGAATGGTTACACTTGCAAGACTCTTACAATTATAGAATGCCCTATCCCCAATTAAAGTAACATTATTGGGAATAGTAATGCTTTCCAAAGAGGTGCAACCAGAGAGTGCTATTGTGGTGATACTGGTTGGAAGACTGATGTTTGTCATATTTGTGTCCAAAAGTTCACTTCCAAGAGCACCATTATCTGGTGCCCAAGTTGGGGTGGATACAAAAGATCCCATTAAAGACACTATACGACCATAGTTTTTCTCTTTATTATAAGTATTAGAATATTTCCAAGGGGTTGATAGATGTATGAGCTCCCTATCGTTTGTTCTATAATATATCTCATTATCCAATGGTATAGGAAGTCCTAACTCGTCCACCTTACCGCTGCTCGGAAATTCTCCAAACTTTCCAAAGCCTCTAACTTTTAGAAATGTGTACGAGTTGCCTTTGTATTTGATTGTTAGAAATCCATCTGACAGTTCCAAATCACAAACATATACACCTGCGATATAACCTTTGTTATCTAAAACATCGAAGGTGGCAGAAGCCTTTAAGTTGCTATAATCATCCAAGGAGCACTCGAATAGCACACCCTCCTTGAAGCCAAAACCACCCAAGTAATATGCTCGCATATAATGACTTATGGTTTCTCTATCAATGATGCACAACTCTTTTACCTCGTAATCTATATATTCAGACTCCACCTTATCTCCCACAAGAGCCCAAACGCCAGCAATATTTTGACCATTAAGGATAATTTTACCATAATCACCCACAATTTCATCTACACCATCGTCGCCACACCCTGCAAACAGAGCGAATAATGCGACAGAAAAACACATCATTAGTTTCTTCACGATACTTTTTGTTTTTGTTACCGTAGCAACTCCTATGCGGTGGGTTATGTTCAAAAAGAAAGTGTGGAGTTGATTTTCGTTTATTTGTTAGAAGGTTGTGGAAAAACCTTTGAGAGAATAAACGATACAATGCCCCACACTTGGATAGTATGGGGTATCTGCACGCAAACAGCGAGCATAGCCACACAGCTACACAAGATATGAGTGCTGTTCGTTGCCCTCTCTCTTGAAAATTTCCACATTTTCTAACAAGGACAAAAGCGAAAAACACTTTCAAAAAATATGTCTGCCTGCGGGCGTTAAACCCGTAGGCACTACAAATATAGAAAATTTTTCGCAAAACGAACAACACTCACGAAAGGGCATTGCATTACACCCCAGAAAATAATTCAACCTAATTCTCCCCTTTGCTATCGGGTATTAAAATAGACCCCTATGAATAAAAACCACCTTCCCCTAAGTTAGGGGAGGGTGCCCAACGGGCGGGAGAGGTTTGTCAAAAGAGTAGAAATGGCAAAATAGAACTCCCCCAAACCACACGGATGTTAAAAATTCCCTCCCCTAAGTTAGGGGAGGGTCTGCGTAGCAGGGGAGAGGTTTGTCTTGTCAGTCATCGGTCATCTTTTTGACAGACGCCTCCGTCACTTCGTGCCCCCCCCCCCTAACTCAGAGGGGGAGAATTGAGAGTTGAAAGTTGGGTGTGATTTTCTATCAATCATATAAGTCCAAGATTTCTCGGAAACAAAAAAAGGAGACTCGAAAGAGTCTCCTTTTCTTGTGTTGTCCAGATTGGACTATTTCTCCTGAGCAGCCTCAAGTTTAGCTTTGAGCTCTGCGAGGTCGGTCAAGTCGCCGAGAGTGGTTTTCTCTACCTGAGCGTTAATCTTCTTAACGGTCGATTTGGTAGCCTCAGCAGCTGCACGGCGCTCAGCCTTAGCAGCATTCTCCTCAGCTCGTTTTACCTCCTCATATACACGGGTGTGCGAGAGGCTGATGTGTTTGGTCACTTTCGAGAACTCGGTAACCTTGAAGGGGAGAACATCGCCAACCTTAGCGGTGGTGCCATCCTCTTTCACGATCTGCCTTGCGGGAGCGAAGCCCTCTACATTCTCGCCAAGAGCAACAACTGCACCCTTGTCATTAACCTCGATTACTTTACCCTCGTGTACGGAATCTACTGCAAACTGAGCCTCAAACTCGTTCCAGGGGTTCTCCTCCAACTGCTTGTGACCGAGGCTGAGACGACGGTTCTCTTTGTCGATGCCGAGAACGATAACATCCATATCAGCGCCAATCTGAGTGAGCTCTGCGGGGTGTTTGATCTTCTTGGTCCAGCTGAGGTCGCTGATGTGAACAAGACCATCGATGCCCTCCGAGATCTCTACGAAGATACCGAAGTTGGTGAAGTTGCGAACTTTTGCAGTGTGGCGCGAGCCGATGGGGTAACGCTCCTCGATTGCCTCCCAGGGATCAGCGGTGAGCTGTTTGATACCGAGCGACATCTTGCGCTCCTCACGATCGAGAGTAAGAACTACTGCCTCAATCTCGTCACCTACTTTCATAAACTCCTGAGCCGAACGGAGGTGCTGGTTCCACGACATCTCCGAAACGTGGATAAGACCCTCTACGCCGGGTGCAACCTCAACGAATGCACCGTAGTCGTACATCATAACAACCTTACCGTTGATCTTATCGCCAACTTTGATGTCAGCGTTGAGAGCCTCCCAGGGGTGAGCAGTAAGCTGCTTCAAGCCGAGAGCGATACGCTTCTTCTGATCGTCGAAGTCGAGGATAACAACATTGATCTTCTGGTCGAGAGCAACAATCTCCTCGGGACGATTAACACGACCCCACGAAAGGTCGGTGATGTGGATAAGACCATCT
>JAGCJH010000014.1 GCA_017648105.1 Tidjanibacter sp. | reverse complement strand
TGCATTGCTCTTCACATCGCCCCTTGTGGGTCACTACGACCTTGCAGTGGTGGTGGATGCCCCTGTGGAGATGCGCATTAGTAGGTGTGTGGCGAGGGATGGCTTGACGGCGGAGCAAATAGAGCGTCGCATTGCCAATCAGATGCCAGCGGAGGAGATGCGCTCCCGTGCCGATATTGTCGTGGAGGCAGACGGCAGGGATTTGCGCCCCGCAGTGGAGGAGATAGACCGAATAGTGAAAAAATAGATATCAGTAGTGAAGATAGTACCCCCATATCGTAAGGTGATGTCCATCCTTAATGTGACTCCCGATTCGTTCTTTGCCGAGAGTAGGGCAGAGGGTGAGGCGGTAGTGCGCTCTCGTGTGGAGCGTATGGTGTTGGAGGGTGCTGATATTATAGATATAGGTGGCTACTCCACACGCCCTGGTGCTGCGGATGTGCCAGTGGAGGAGGAGGTGAGCAGGGTGCTCTCGGGCGTGAAGATAGCCCGTGAGGTTGCGCCCGATGTTACGCTCTCGATAGATACCTTCCGTGCGGAGGTTGCCGAGGCGGTGCTCTCTCGCTATGAGGGTATTATTATTAACGATGTGACCGCTGCTGAGTACGATGAGCGTATGGCAGAGGTCGTAGCGCACTACAATGTGCCACTGGTGGTTATGCACTCTCGTGGAACGCCACAGACGATGCAGAGCCTCACGAATTACGACAATGTCGTTGAGGAGGTCAGGGAGTACCTCGCACGCCGTGCCGACCACCTCGCCTTGAAGGGTGTTAGGGAGATAATCCTCGACCCAGGGGTGGGCTTTGCTAAGAACGACGAGCAGAACTTTGCGCTCATTGCGGGCTTGGAACGCATCTCCTCGCTCGGCTATCCACTCCTTGCGGGTATCTCTCGCAAGAGTTTTATGTGTCGCACACTCTCCATTGCTCCTGCCGATGCTTTGGAGGCGACAACAGCCCTCCATTGGGCGTGCCTCGAAGGGGGTGCTGCAATCCTCCGTGTACACGACACGCTTGCTGCACGCCAAACAATCACACTCTACGAAAAACTCTACCGACTATGACAGCAGATAGAAAAGCGATTATCCAGATTGAAAACCTCCGTAAATCCTACGGCTCACTCGAAGTCCTGCGTGGCGTGTCGCTCTCCATTATGGAGGGCGAGGTGGTGGCTATTGTAGGTCCCAGTGGTGCGGGTAAGACCACGCTGCTACACGCTGTGGCAACCCTCTCCGAGTTCGATAGCGGAAAGGTTGTTGTGGATGGTGTAGATGTGGGTGCGCTGGATAGCGACTCGGCAGCTGATTTCAGGAGCCAGAGGGTCGGTATGGTCTTTCAGTTCCACTACCTTCTGCCCGAATTTACCGCTTTGGAGAATGTCTGCTTGCCTGCCTATATTGCTGGGCGTGAGAAGTCGGATGTTGAGTTAAGGGCTCGTGAACTTCTTGATATGATGGGGCTTACCGAGCGCATAGACCATAAACCATCCGAACTGTCGGGTGGCGAACAACAGCGAGTGGCTATTGCTCGTGCGTTGATTAACTCTCCTCGATTGTTGCTTGCCGATGAGCCTTCGGGCAACCTCGACTCACACAACCGTACGGAGATTCACAACCTCTTCTTCCGCTTGCGAGATGAGTTGGGCTTGACTGTTGTGGTTGTGACCCACGATGAGGGCTTGGCTCAGATGAGCGACCGCAAGATTACAATCGTGGATGGTCTAACATCTAATGCTTAATGACACCCGAACTTAAAAATATCCTCGACGAACTCTATCTCCGATACGACAATCCCGACTTTATTGAGGCGGACCCTATTAGTGTGCCCCACTCGTTTGATAGTCAGCTTGATAGGGAGATTAGTGGTTTCTTGGCAGCAACTATCGCTTGGGGTAATCGTAAGGCTATCGTAAGGAGCGCACATCGTATGATGGAGTACCTCGATGGTTGCCCATACGACTTTGTGGTGGGGGCATCGGAGAGGGAACTCGCCTCGCTTGGGAGCTATGTCCACCGCACATTCAACGGTGCTGATTTGGAGTGCTTTGTGAGGGCTCTGCGCCGCATCTGCGTGGAGTATGGGTCGCTTGGCGAGTGGTTTGAGGGCGCTTGGGAGCGTACGGGAGATATGAGGGTGGTGCTTGCCGACTTCCGCAATGAGTTTTTTGCTATCGACCACCTCACACGCAGCGAGAAACACCTCTCGTCAATCGCAAAGGGTGCTGCGTGCAAGAGGCTCAATATGTACCTGCGCTGGATGGTTAGGGAGGATCGTCACGGAGTGGATTTTGGCTATTGGAGGCGCATACCCTCATCGGCACTCTACCTACCTCTCGACCTACACTCTGGTAATATGGCTCGTGAGTTGGGCATATTGGAGCGCAAGCAGAATGACTGGAAGGCTGTTGAGGAGGTTATGATCCACCTGAGGGAAGCCGACCCCAACGACCCTGTGAAATATGACTACGCACTATTTGGTGTGGGTATCAATAGAGGGATGTAGCCCCAGCCTCCCCCCCCCCCTCTATTTGTTCACGGGTATTAAAAAAAGATACCAAAGAGGGAGAAGAGTGGGATTTAGATGATTTGTTATTTACAACTGTGAGTTTATGGCAGGTGGTTTTAGATTCAAAAGGTTTGCTATTGAGCAGGAACGCTCGGCAATGAAGGTGGGCACGGATGGTGTTCTGCTGGGGGCGTGGGCAAACATCAAAGAGAATCACCACAAGGTGCTCGATATTGGTACTGGAACGGGACTCATTGCCCTTATGGCGGCACAGCGCACCGAAGAGTGGGGCGCTAAGGTTGTGGGTGTGGAGATTGATTCCTCGGCTGTGGAAGACGCAAGGGCAAATGTGGCTGCTTCGGGTTGGCAAGAGAGGGTGGAGATTGTCGCCACCCCCATTCAGGAGTACTCGGCAGAGGATAAGTTCGACCACATACTTTCCAATCCCCCATATTTTGTTTCATCGCTCCTTTCGCCCGATGCGGCACGCACAACAGCCCGTCACACCACCTCGCTATCCTTTGATGAATTGGCAACCTCCGCCTCACGACTTCTCTCCCCTGAGGGTGCATTGAGCCTTGTGCTCCCATTCGATGCTGTGGCGGATATGACCCTTGCGGCTGCACGCAAAGGACTCTTTTTGGTGCGTCGCACCGATGTGTCGAGCAAGACGGGTGGCAAGCCCCTGCGCTCACTGCTCGAATATGGCTTCCGCCCACTTCCAACCACTACCGACAGCCTGACAATCCACCTCCCCGATGGCGACTACACATCCGAGTATAGGGAGCTTACAAAGGCATTCTATCTTAAATTTTAGTCTTTTTATTTGCAATCTTAATAAATAGGTGTACTTTTGCACCCTATTTGTGTGAATTCTACACAATTAGAAAGAGCGAAAAATTATTAAAAAAACATAAAAACAGAGAAAAAATGAGCAAACCAACACTTCTTGTACTTGCAGCAGGTATGGCTTCACGCTATGGCTCGCTCAAACAGATGGATGGCGTGGGTCCCGCAGGCGAGGCTATCATCGACTACTCCATCTACGACGCAGTGCGTGCTGGCTTCGGCAAGGTTGTATTCGTGATTCGTAGCACCTTTGCAGACTCTTTCAAGTCGGCATTCCCCGCATCACGCTTCGGCGGTAAAATTGAGGTTGATTTCGTATATCAGGAGCTCGACAAACTCCCCGAGGGTTTCAGTGTACCCGAGGGTAGGGAGAAGCCGTGGGGTACAAACCACGCAATTATGATGGGCGCAGAGGTTATCAATGAGCCTTTTGCGGTTATCAATGCTGATGACTTTTATGGTTACGACGCATTCCGCACTATGGCGGAGTACCTGACAAGCGAGGAGGCACAGCAGAAAGGTAAATATTGTATGGTGGGCTACCGCTTGGCAAACACCCTCAGCGAGTTCGGTACCGTATCTCGTGGTGAGTGTGTGGTTAATGCCGAGGGCAACCTTGTAGGTATGACCGAGCGCTTGGGTATCAAACAGCTTGCAAGTGGCAAGGTTGTCTATGAGGAGAATGGCGAGCAGGTGGAGATTTCGGCAGATACCACCGTGTCGATGAATATGTTTGGCTTCACGCCCGACTACTTCGCACACAGCCAGCGCATCTTTGTGGAGTTCCTCTCGAAACCCGAGACTATGGCAAACCTCCGTAGCGAGTATTTCATTGCTATGGCTGTCAATAACATCATCAACTCTGGCGAGGCTACAATGAAAGTTCTCACTTGCAATGCTCAGTGGTTTGGTGTGACCTACAAGGAGGATAAGCCCGATGTGGAGGCGAAAATTCGTGGCTTGATTAGGGCTGGCGAATATCCCGCCAAATTATGGTAAAAGAAAAGGGAGAAACAGGGAATTTATCTATTTTTTGTTTTTTTCTATTCGGCGGTTGATAAAAAAAAGACGCACCTTAGTGGTGCGTCTTTTTTTAACCTCTCTGCTTTTCCCAGACTTCGAGATCTTTGGGAGTGCCATTTTCGAGTGTGAAGCGTATGGCTGTGCGGACACGATGAAATCCATTACACCCTGCTGCTCCGGGGTTGATGTTGAGCACTCCGAGCCGCTTGTCGTAACCCACACGCAGTATGTGGCTATGACCGCACACGAATATCGTGGGGCGCAGGGAGCATATCTTGGCATAGACCTCACGCAGATAACGACCACCATAGAAACCTATGTGGGTCAGCAGTATCTTCGCACCCTCACGCTCAAAGCACTGCCACTCGGGGTATGTGAGCCTCATCGTGTGGTCGTCAATGTTGCCGTGCACCGCAACGACTCTCTTGCCAAACGAGCACATCGCCTTTGCACACTCCTCATCACCAATATCCCCTGCACACCAAATCTCATCCACCTCCGAGAGAAATCCCTTCAAGGGCTCGTCAAAGGTGCCGTGCAGGTCGGATATGATGCCAATCTTCATAGTGGGTCGTAAGTGGTTGAGCTTATCTTAGAAAGGCATATCGTCGATAGGCATACCCGAGTAGGATGGCTCCTCGGTGGGCATAGGAGGCATATCGGCTATGGGTGCTGCGGCGGGAGTCTCGGGGGCTTTGCGTGCCAATTTCCACGCCCTTGCCTCGGTGTACCAGCGACCGTTGTACTCATTCGATTCGAGGTTGATGGAGACCTCCACCATCTCGCCAGCTTTGAGCGAGGCGGCCTCCAACGCTTTGTCGCCCCAGAAACCTACGCAGAGTTTGCGATTGAACTCACCGGGGAGTTCAAATACGACCTCCTGCTTTGTCCATTCGCCTCTTGCGCTCTGACCCTTCACTGCGGGCAGAACCCTATATACAAGTCCTTCAAAATCCATAGTTTTGTAAATTCTTTTTTTGTATTAGTTATTCTTGAAATAGTTGTCAAAGAAGAGTAGCTGGTAGGCAATGGAGCCTTGCCAGTAGTTCCAGTTGTGCTGACCTGGGCGCACATAGAAGTCGTGGGGCACACCCATCGCAAGCATCTTCTGGTGGAGAGAGCAGTTTACCTCATAGAAGAAATCCTCCGTGCCACAATCCACAATGATTGCTTGTGAGTGGTCGGTGGGCATCTGCTCCACAATGTTGATGACGGTGTATTGCTCCCAATTTTCGGGGTGCTCTTCCTGTGTTCCAAGCCTTAGCGCCATATCCCAACCAGTAGGGAAGGGGCGGATGTCGACACCACCTGAGGTGCTGCCCATCGCACCGAATGTTTGGGGATGACGAGTGCCGAGGTAGAGCGCACCGTGACCGCCCATAGAGAGTCCTGTAATAGCCCTCGAAGTGCGCTCGGGGCGACATTTGAGGTTGCTATCTACCCACGCCACAAGCTCCTTTGCTACGAATGTTTCATAGCAATACGAGGGGTCTATGGGGCTGTCCCAATACCAACTCTTCGCACCGTCGGGGCAGACGAAGATGATGTTGTAGTGGTCGGCAAAGTGAGCCACACCTCCTTGTGTATGCCACGACTCGTTGTTGTCGCCACATCCGTGAAGAAGATAGACCACATCGTAAGGCTCGGTGGCAGTTGCGTAACCATCGGGCAGAATGAGCGTTACTGCCACACCCTTAGCCATCGAGGGACTGTGCACTGCTACTACTTTGTGCTCAAAGGCTTGCGCTGTGGAGAGCGAAAGAAGTGTGACGATGAGAGCGATGTATCTTTTCATAATTGGGCGTCTCTTTTTTTGTGATTTTTTCTAAACCATACAAAGGTAGTAATTTTCGGTTGAAATTCAACTTAATTTTACTACCTTTGTTCGCTTAAAAGTAAACAATAGGAAGAGTTATGTTCAACGGAAACATCAGATATATACTTCGCAACCTCGGCAAGCGTCATCGCATCAGCGTGACCGATGAGGCGGGTAGGGAGGTGTGGTATTCCTTCACGACACTCGTGCGTGCAGGACTCTATACCCTCGGAGTTGCCATTTTGGTCTTCATTGCATCGCTCCTTGTGGCGGCATACACAAAGGTGCTCGACATTGTGCCCGGGTATGACGGCATTACCTCCCGCGAGCGAATGATTGAGAATATCATCCGCCTCGACTCACTCGAAAGAGAACTCGGGTATATGCAAATCTATGCCGAGAATGTGGCGCAGATTATGGAGGGAGGCTCTCCTGTGGTGCGCACACTTTCGCCCACCGAGAACGATAAGATTACCTCTGAAAAGGAGGTGGTTGCACCCTCGGCTATGGACTCGCTTTTGCGTAGAGAGTTGGAGGGGACAGGGCGCTATGGACTTGTGACAAAGCCCGAGAAGCAGAAGATTACCAATGCCGAAATTCTCACCCCAGTGGTGGCAGAGGTTGTGGAGAAGTTCTCGCCCGCCTCTGGTCGCTATGGCGTGAGGCTCTCGACGGCAGATATTCAGCAGGTGTGTGCTGTACAGGATGGCACGGTTGTGCTCTCCACTTTGGAGCCAGAGGGCTATACGGTGCATATTCAGCACTCGGCAAACTTTCTCTCGACCTATCGTGGTCTTGGTCAGGCACACAAGAGCGTAGGCGCACGAGTGAAGGGTGGAGAGGCTATCGGTGCTACTTGGAATGAGGATACCGCCTCGGGTGGCACTGCTGAATTGGAGATTCAGTTTTGGTTTGACGGTACGGCTGTTAATCCCGAAAATTACATAAACTTTTAACTTTTGGGTTAGGGAAGTATGAAACAGAGATTGGCATTGCTTGGCTCGACAGGCTCCATAGGTTGCCAGACCCTCGATATTGTGCGTCGTCGTCCCGAGGAGTTTGAGGTAACAACCCTCACAGCAGGAAGTCGTTGGGAGGCACTCGTAGCACAAGCACGAGAGTTTCAGCCCGATAGTGTAGTGATTGCCGATGAGCGTTACTATGAGAGGGTGCGTGAAGCGCTGGCAAGTGAGCCTATAAAAGTATATGCAGGTAGCGAGGCGCTCTCGCAGGTGGTTACTGGTGGCGAGGTTGATACGGTTGTCAATGCCCTGGTTGGCTATGCAGGTATGTTACCCTCGCTTTCGGCAGTGAAGGCATCCAAACGCCTTGCCCTTGCCAATAAGGAGAGCCTTGTGGTGGCAGGCGAACATATTATGAGGGAGGCGGCGGAGCGTAATGTTCCAATTCTCCCTATTGATTCTGAGCACTCGGCAATATTCCAGTGCTTGGCAGGAGAGGTGTCGGCTCCGAGGCGTGTGATTGTGACCGCAAGTGGTGGTCCATTTTTGCGTACTCCTGCCGAAGAACTCAAAAATGTAACCGTTGAGCAGGCACTCGCACACCCCAACTGGTCAATGGGCGCAAAGATTACAATCGACTCCTCAACGCTTGTCAATAAGGGTTTTGAGGTTATTGAGGCGAAGTGGCTCTTTGGATTGAAGCCCGAGCAGATAGATGTGCTCGTTCACCCACAGAGCATCATACATTCGATGGTGGAGTTCGAGGATGGCGCCATAAAGGCACAGCTCGGCACCCCCGATATGCACCTGCCAATCCAGTATGCACTGCGCTTCCCCGAGCGTGGTGAATTGGGCGAGGAGAGGTTGGATTTCTCCAAGTGTGCAAACCTTACCTTTGAGGCTCCCGACTTGGTGCGCTTCCCACTTTTGCAGACTGCATACGACTGCTTGCGCAAGGGTGGTAATAGTTGTTGTGTGATGAATGGCTCCAATGAGGTTGCTGTTGCGGCTTTTCTTAGGGGCGAGATAAAATATATCGACATTCAGAGCGTTATTATGGGGACGCTCGAAAAGGCACAGTTTGTGGCAAATCCCACCATTGATGACTACGCAGCTTCCAATGAGGAGTCACGACGCATCGCCCGTGAGATTGCCCAACGATTGAGGAAATAAGTAAAAAAAGAAAAAATAGATGGATATTGTAATTAAAATTTTGCAGTTTATCTGCTC
The DNA here is from genome assembly GCA_017648105.1 of Tidjanibacter sp. Classification (GTDB taxonomy): domain Bacteria; phylum Bacteroidota; class Bacteroidia; order Bacteroidales; family Rikenellaceae; genus Tidjanibacter. The sequence continues at coordinate 5,277 of JAGCJH010000014.1, read as the reverse complement.
CTTTACCCTTCTCGTGCTCGTACACGAGATGGGACACCTTCTCTTTGGAAAACTCTTTGGCGTGAGGGTCGAGGAGTTCCGTATCTTCTTTGGCAAACCCTGGGTTAAGTGGCGCTGGGGCGAGACTGAGTATGGTATCGGTTGGTTGCCTTTCGGTGGCTTTGCGAAACTCTCGGGTATGGTTGATGAGAGTATGGACACCGAGAGCCTCAAAAGCGAGCCCCAACCCTGGGAATTCCGTTCCAAACCCGCTTGGCAACGCCTCCTGATTATCCTCGGTGGCGTGATGATGAATGTCCTTCTGGCATTTATGATTTATGTGGGTATGAGCCTTTCGTGGGGCGATAAGTATGTGTCCAACAGCGAGATGCCCTATGGTTATGTTTATAGCGACTACGCCGAGGGATTGGGCTTTGTCGATGGCGACAAAATCATCACCATCGGTGGCGAACCCATCGAGGACTATGCGAAGATTATGACCGCCCTGCTGATTGAGGGCGACAAGACAACCGTTGTGGAGCGTGAGGGCGAGATGGTAACTATCGAGATTCCTGTGCAGAGCGTTATGGAACTCTCCTCGCAGACCGACTTCATCACTCCCCGTTTGCCCTTTGTGGTGGGTAGCGTACTCCCCGAGGGTGGTGCAGCCGAGGGCGGTATGATGGCGGGCGATAAGGTGGTGGCACTCAATGGCACGCCTGCATACTTCAACGACCAGATTATCCCCACCTTGGAGGAACTCGCTGGCGGTAGTGTGGTGCTCTCCGTAGAGCGTGAAGGCGAGGTTGTAGATTGCACGGTGGCTATCTCGGAGGAGGGTCAGATTGGTGTGGGTCTTGCGTCGGCAGACTACCTGCCCGTGCGCAACATTACCTACAACTTCTGGCAGGCGATACCTCGTGGTTGCCAGAGGGTCGTGGATGAGATTGGCGACTACTGGAAACAGCTCAAAATGATTGTTCAGCCCAAGACCGAGATGTATAAGGCACTGGGCGGTCCTATTGCTATTGGCGGCATCTTCCCCAATGAGTGGAACTGGTACTCCTTCTGGAAGATTACAGCCCTGCTGTCGGTAATCTTGGCGGTTATGAATGTGCTCCCCATCCCAGCACTCGATGGTGGTCACGCACTCTTCATCCTTGTGGAGATGATTACTCGCCGTCGTCCCAGTGATAAGTTTATGATGGTTGCCCAAACCATTGGTATGGGACTTCTTTTGTTGCTGATGGCGTATGCAACGCTCAATGATGTGATAAAACTCTTCTAATTTCGCACTATCTCGTGGGCGATTGGAGTGCGCCCACAGTGATATGGCACGAAATGTTATGATTGTTAGGTAAAAAAAAGACCCGCAGTAGTGTTGCGGGTCTTTTTAGTTTATTTCTCGTAGGAGGTTATCTTGTCGATTCTACCGATGTGGCGACCGCCCTCAAACTTTGTGGCAAGCCACACATCCACAATCTCCTTGCCCATCTCCAAGCCTATGAGCCTTGCGCCCATCGCCAAGACATTGGCGTCGTTGTGGCTGCGGGAGAGTCGTGCCGACAGTGGCTCCGAGCAGAGCGCACAGCGCACACCCTTGACCTTGTTGGCAGCAATCGAGATGCCTATGCCGCTACCGCAGATAGCCACGCCCTTTTCGCACTCGCCACTCGCCACTGCTTCGCCTACGGCAACGCCATAGTCGGGATAGTCGGCTCTCTCGGGCGAGTAGCAACCCTTATCTACAACTTCGTGACCTTTCTCTATGAGGTAGTTTTTGATCTCCTCTTTGAATAGGAATGCTGCGTGGTCGCAACCAATAGCAATTTTCATAATATAGTTTTGTTAGTGTTCTTAGTTAGAGGTTCTCTAAAATCTTGACGAAAGCTGAGAAATCGGTATTCTCGGTTACAAACTTCTCGAAGGAGTCGGCATCGCAGCCCAGCTCGGGGGTGTCGCTCACCATCTTCATAACCACTACGGGCACACTCCTCTGTGCGGCAATCTGGCAAACGGCAGTAGCCTCCATATCGAATAGCGCACGGGGTGTGCCGAAGCGCTCCTTAATCTCCTCAATCATCTCCTTGCCTACAAAGCTGTCGCCCGTGTAGATTGTTGCCTCATCCGAGCCAACCAGAGGGTAGGGATTTGTGAGGAAGCTCACGCCATCCAACCCTTCGGGCACTCGTGCGTCGTGGTAGCGAGCCTCTCGGGGACATACAACATCGCCCTTTGAGAACTCTTTGGAGGCAGCCGCATAGCCGACAACTGCCACGAGATCGAACTTCTCCTCCTCCAATGCGAGGGCGGTGGCTGCCGCAGCATAGACCTTACCGACATAACCTCGACGAATGGTATAGGTATTAACGAGGGGGTTGGAGTAGTTGTTGAGGGCTTGGAGCATATTCTCCATCTCCGAAGCCATAGGGGTGATAATGAGTATATTTTTCATCCTCTTTTCGGTGCTATTTTGTTTCGCTAAGTAACTTTTCCAACAGTGCGCCATACTCTTTCAGTGCGGCATTGCTCTCCTCGATATTGTAGAGCTCGGGGTTGCCACACTGCACAACGGTCAGACCGGGAACATCCTCCTGAGTCTTCAAGTCGCTCTGCTCACGGCACACACGGAGCACCTCTTCCATTACTCGGCGCTGGGGGGTCCAACCCTTCACAACAACATAAAAGCCGGTCTTACAACCCATAGGTGCAAACGAAACAACCTTGTCGCCGAGCCTCTCACGCAAATAGTGAGCCATCAGATGCTCGATGGTGTGGATAGCCTCGGGCGAGAGATACTCCTTCGCACGGGGCGCCTTGAAGCGCATATCGTAGCTCTTGATTGGGTAGAAGCCGAGGGCTGTATACTGCGAACGGAGGTAAAATCCGCTATCGAGGGTGGTGTGATCCACCGAGAAAGATGCAACTTTGCTTTTCATATCCTTGTAAGAATTTATTTTCCAATGCTCAAAGATACAAATTTATTTTGCTATATTTGTCGAAAATAAAAAAATGACCCCTAATAATTATTATTTATGAAAAAACATTCGCTTAAAGAGTGGTATCTTGCAACTCGACCTTGGTCTTTTCCTGCTTCGGCAATGCCCGTAGCCACCACCGTTGCATATCTTTTTTGGGTTTCGCAGACGACCGAAAGTGCGCCCCAAGTTAATTGGCTTTGTGGTGTGTTGGCTCTCGTGGGTATCATCCTCTTTCACGCAGCCGGTAATGTGCTCAGCGACTATAACGACCATCGCAAGGGTGTCGATACGCCCGAAAATGCGATGATGCTCCCTTTGGTTAATGGTTCGTTCAAAGATAAGGAGTTCAAAGGCTATGGTGCTGCATTGCTCTTGGCGGGTTGTGTCGTGGGTGTTGTTCTCTTGTTGCTCACGAAGAATTTGCAACTCCTCTATGTTGGTGTGGCAGGTGGTTTGCTCACACTTCTCTACTCATTCTTGAAATATCGTTCGCTCGGCGATGTGGTCATCCTGCTCACTTATGCTGTGCTTCCCATTATGGGCACTTCGATTGTTGCCGTAGGTTATATCGACTGGACTGCTATGGTCTTGGTGGTGCCCCTCGGACTCATTACCGACTCGATTCTCCACATCAACAATGCTCGTGATGCTGCGTGCGACCGTGCGGCAGGTATCTCTACCTTCGCTATGCGCATTGGTGCAAAGGCGTCGGTGGTAATCTATCAACTCGAAGTTATGTTGCCTTTCGTGTGGATCGTTGTTGCTGTTCTTGCAGGTTGGCTTCCTATCTTCTCGATTGTCGTTTGGGCGGTGGCTAAGAGTGCCTTTGATATGGCACGCCATTCATCCAAACTTCTCACTGAGGGTGCTGCGGCTGTGGCTACGCTCGACCAGCAGAGCGCTGCTTTGCAGGCTAAGTTTAGCGTGATGATGATTATTTCGCTTGTTGTTAGCGCACTATTCGGTTGGGGTCCAGTTCTTTAATTCTTTGAGGGTGAAACGAGTGATTATTCCCATCCTTGTCGCTTGTGTGCTGTGGTTTGTGATGTTCAGCCCTTGGACGGCTCCACATCTCAATTTCTGGCTCACAATGTCGTGTGCGGGCATCATCCTCACCTCTATGAGTCTTGTGCTCAGTGGGGATTTGAGAGGTAGGCTCAAAGAGTCGTTCCGTTGGAGCGATATACCCCTCGGTCTGCTTATAGGTGTGGCACTGTGGGGTGTCTTTTGGGTGGGCGATAAGGTTGCTGTGTGGATGTTCCCCTTTGCCGATGGCGAGATAGGCTCCATCTACTCTATGAGGGATGGCACGAGTTATCTGCTCATAGGCGCCCTTCTGACCTTTATTGTGGGTCCTGCTGAGGAGATTTTTTGGCGTGGCTTCGTGCAGGAGGAGTGCTCCAAGAGGTGGTCGCCAACCGTTGGCTTCATTGTGACAACCGCAATATATGCTCTTGCCCACATCTGGGCAATGAATTTTATGCTTATTGTTGCGGCATCGGTCGCAGGTGGTGTGTGGGGTCTGATGTATAGGCTCTACCCCCAGCGACTCTGGGCGCTCATTATCTCCCACGCAGTGTGGGATGTGGCTGTATTCCTCATTTTCCCCATCTAAGAATGGAAAAACTCGGTATCAAAGGCTCCTTCGGTCAGCTTACACGCTTTGAATGGGGATTGTGGCTCTGCTCTTTGGCGGTGGTCACAGGCTCATTCCTGCTTGCACCCAATACGGACTATCTCAACCTTGCGACCTCTCTTATTGGGGTTACAGGGCTTATTTTTCTCGCCAAGGGTATGATGCTCGGGCAGATTGTGACCATCATCTTCTCGTTCCTTTACAGCCTCGTGGCATACTTCTATCACTACTATGGCGAGGTTATAACCTATGCTTGTATGACCCTTCCGATGGCTGTCGTGGCATTTGTGCAGTGGACTCGCAACCCCTATAAGGATAGTGGCGAAGTGGCTGTGGCAAAGGTTTCGGCACGCCAAATGATGATTATGTCACTGCTCGCTGTGGTCGTTACGGTGCTTTTCTATCACATTCTGCATCTCCTCTCGACCCCCAATTTGCTTGTGAGCACCATCTCGATTACTACGAGCTTTGTTGCAGTCTATCTCACAGCCCTGCGCTCGCCCCTCTATGCGCTCGCCTATGCACTCAACGATGTGGTGCTTGTGGTGCTCTGGGTGCTTGCCACAATAGAGGACTCCTCCTACGCCCCAATGATAGCCTGCTTTGTGATGTTCCTCATCAACGATATCTATGGCTACATCAACTGGAAGAGGATGCAAAAGAGGCAAAGTGAGAATTGAG
>JAGCJH010000013.1 GCA_017648105.1 Tidjanibacter sp. | reverse complement strand
GATGTAGAGCACGATGTCGATAACATTCTCAAACTCCTCGAGCAGCTGGTCGGGGCGCACAAAGAGGTGGGCGTCGTCCTGAGTGAAGCCCCTCACGCGGGTAAGTCCATGGAGCTCGGCGCTCTGCTCATAGCGGTAAACGGTACCAAACTCTGCAAAGCGCAAGGGGAGGTCCTTGTAGGAGCGAGGTTTGAACTTGAAAATCTCGCAGTGGTGGGGGCAGTTCATAGGTTTCAGCAGGAACTCCTCGCCCTCATAGGGGGTGTGGATGGGCTGGAACGAGTCTTTGCCATACTTAGCATAGTGGCCCGAGGTCACATAGAGCTCCTTCTGACCGATGTGGGGAGTGATAACCTGCTCGTAGCCATACTTCTTCTGCACAGCACGGAGGAAGTTCTCCAAGCGACCCCTCAGTTCTGCACCCTTAGGCAACCACAAAGGAAGACCCTGACCTACCCTCTGCGAGAAGGTAAAGAGTTCGAGTTCCTTGCCGAGCTTGCGGTGGTCACGCTTCTTTGCTTCCTCAATCATTGCGAGGTACTCATCGAGCATCGCCTTCTTGGGGAACGACACGCCATAGATACGAGTGAGCATCTTATTCTTCTCATCGCCACGCCAGTAAGCACCTGCAATGCTTGTGAGTTTCAATGCTTTGATGTAGCCAGTGTTGGGCAAGTGGGGACCACGGCAGAGGTCGGTAAATGCGCCATTGCTATAAAAGCTGATGTTGCCATCCTCCAAGCCCTCGATGAGCTCCACTTTGTACTGGTCGCCCTTTGCCTTGAAGGTTTCGAGTGCCTCAGCCTTGGGCACCTCACGACGCACAACGGGCTCTTTGGTGCGTGCCAACTCCTCCATCTTCTTCTCAATCTTCACGAGGTCTGCCTCGGTGATGGGGGTGGGCGAATCTACATCGTAGTAAAAACCATTCTCAATGCTGGGACCGATACCGAACTTAATACCGGGGTAGAGGCTCTCCAAAGCCTCCGCCAACAGGTGCGACGAGGTGTGCCAGAAGGTGCGACGACCATCCTCATCGTCCCATTTGTTGAGTTTAATGTTTGCGTCGGCATTGATGGGTGCGAGAAGATCCACAACCTCATCATTCACAGTTGCCGACAATACATCTGCCGCCAAACGGGGGCTGATGCTCTCTGCAATCTGCATTGCAGAGGTTCCCTTGGCATACTCACGAACGCTACCATCAGGGAAGGTAATTTTGATTTGTTCCATAAAATGTTTTAATTACTGTTTGTGGGGCGTGGCAATACGACCTGCCACCTACTGCCCCTATTATCTTGTTTTTATCGTATTTTTCTATATCAACCCTCGACCGTCACCCGACGACCGACCTGAAAAAATTACTCTTTACTAAACCCCTCTTTGTGCTCACGGTGCCCACGCTCTCTTGCGATATGTGGCAGGGGGTTGGCTGCATATTCCGCCTCACGGATACGACTGTTGTAGATATCCATAGCCATATAGATAGCGTTGCGCATAGAGCTCTCATCGGCAATGCCCTTGCCTGCGATGTCGTAGCCCACACCGTGGTCGGGCGAGGTGCGCACAACCGACAAGTTTGTGGTGACATTCACACCCGCAGGGGTCAAGGTCTTAAAGGGAGCCAAGCCCTGATCGTGGTACATCGCCAACACTGCGTCATACCTCTTGAAGGTGCCCGCAGCAACGAAACCATCTGCTGCAAAGGGACCAAATGCGAGTATGCCACCCTCGTATGCCTCCTTGATGGCGGGAGTGATAATCTCCTGCTCCTCCCTACCCAACAAACCTCCATCGCCTGCGTGGGGGTTGAGAGCCAACACTGCAATGCGGGGAGCCCTCACACCGAAGTCCTCCTTCAAGGAGCGTTGGAGCTGAGAGATGCGTTTGAGGATAAGTTCCTTGCTGAGCGCCTGTGCCACCTCCGCAACGGGCAGGTGGATAGTCACAAGACCCACCTTCATAATGTCGCTACACATAAGCATCAGAGGCTCGCCACCGAACTCCTGCGCCAAGAACTCCGTGTGCCCCACAGCACCAAAGCCAGCCTCATCCATAGCACTCTTATTTACGGGGGCAGTCACGAGCATATCCAACTCGCCAGCCTTCACATCCTCCACAGCCTTACGAAGCGACTCAACAGCCACTGCGCCACTCTCTGCCGAGCTCTCGCCCACCGATATGCGCATATCGCTATTGCCACACTCCACCAAATTGAGTTTGCGAGGAGCAGCCTCCGCAGCCGACTTCACAAGGTTGTAGTTCACACCCTCGGCTTCCTCGACTTTGGTTTTGTAGAAACCGATAGCCTTCGATGCGCCATAGAGCACAAAGGTTGCCATATCGTGCATCCTCTGGTCACGAAATATCTTCACAACAGTCTCGGCACCCACTCCCGATGGGTCACCAAGCGTAATTCCTATTTTGATGTTTTCTTTCATTGCTTTTTTCATCTACCATCGACCGACATTGTCTTTGCTATGCCCCTATTCCTCCTCTGGTTCAGTGTACGAAAACTCCGTCTTACCTCCGAGGGAGAAGCGAAGATAGGTAATAGGCATTCCCTGCGCCAAGAACTTGCTCTCATAGGCGGTCTTAACCGAGAGGGTCTCGTCGGCATAACCTGTGCCGTAGATATCGTTGCTGGCGACCTCTACGGGGAGAGCGTTCTGTGCGATAACATCCTTTGTGTATTCGTGCAGGAACTGCGAGTCGGTTTTGAGGTTAATCATACCGCCCTCCTGCAAAATCTTCGCATAGCGAGCCAAAAAGAGGGGACCCGTAAGGCGGTGTTTAGCCCTCTGCTTTGGCATCTGGGGGTCGGGGAAGGTAATCCAAATCTCGCTAACCTCGCCTTCGGCAAAGAGCGACGAGATGAACTCGATGCGTGTGCGCAGGAAGCCCGCATTGTTAATACCCCTTTCGGTCACGGTCTTTGCACCACGCCACATCCTCGCACCCTTAATATCCACGCCAATGAAGTTCTTGTCGGGGTTACGCTCCGCAAGTGCCACAGTATATTCGCCCCTACCGCAGCCCAATTCGAGCACAATGGGGTTGTCGTTGCCGAAAAACTCGTGCCACTTACCCTTCATAGGGTGGTCAATACCAAATACCTCCTCAAATGCAGGCTGTACCAAGCACCTGAATGTGAGGTTTTCGTTGAATCTTCTAATTTTATCTTTTCCCATTTTTCTTTTCCGTTGACCATCAACCGTCAACCGTCAAAAATTACTAATTATTCGTTATTAACGACCTTCACACCCACAGTCCAGACACCTTTAAGGTCTTTGGTGGGTGTCAGCGTGAAGTCATACCTACCCTCTTCGCCAAAGCGGGCATCCTCCACCCACTCGCCAGCGCTCTCGGCAAACGACCCGCCACTATGGCGCTCCACAGCAGGAATCACAACATCACTCTCAAACCTCTCTCCCGAGGGGCTCGATACTGCAACCGAGAGTCTTACGCTCTCATCTGCCTCGCCTGCCTCCCTACGGAGCACTATGCCCACATTGTAGAGCGAAGTGGTGTCGCTATTCTCATACGCCACACTTACACTCTCGCCATTGTGCCACACCCCTCGTGGGGTATCCACAACGACCGCCCCAATAGGTTTCTCCACACACGAAGTTGCGAGAATTGCAAGGAGCATTATGGGCAGAAAGTGGCGCATCCCTCCGAGCATTTGGGATTAGTTATTCTCCGCCTTGGGCTGTTTGGGGGCATTATTACCTCCGCCCTGAGTGCCACGATTGTGACCACCTCGATGGTTATTGTGGCGACCTCGGTTATTGTTATTGCGACGCTTCTCACCCTCACGCTTCTCGCCCTCATTCTGTTCGCCCTGCTGGGGTTTGGGTTGCTGAGCCTCGCCACGAGCCTTCTGTTCGCTCTGCTGTGCGGGCTCTTTCGCCTCTTTGGGGGAGTGGGTATTGTTCTGACCACCCTGACCGCCTTTGGATTTCTTGCGTTTTTTCTTCTTCGACTTATCGAAGCGAGTGATGCTATCCTCACCGATAACATTGATGTATGTAGGCTCCTCAGAGGTCACATCCACAATCGTATCGGAGGTAATCTTCTCGGGCTTCTTACCCTCGGCATTGAGCCTCATAATCTCCTTAACCCTACCCACCGACAAGGTCACAAGACCCGCCATAGAGTTGGGCGCTGTGCTGAAACTCATAGTGCGAGCCAAGATGTCGCTCTTGATGTGGAAATAGTCTGCATCGAGCGCCTGCAAAGGACCATTCAAACGGGGGAACTCCTTGCGTGCGTCGGCATAGCAGTCGAGCTCATAGGAGAGGCAGCATTTGAGTTTGCTACACTGACCTGCCAACTTCTGGGGGTTGAGCGACAACTCCTGTGTGCGTGCCGCACCAGTAGTCACGGAGTTGAAGGAGCTAATCCACGATGCACAGCAGAGTTGCCTACCGCAAGCACCCAAGCCACCAATACGACCAGCCTCTTGGCGTGCGCCAATCTGCTTCATCTCGATGCGGATGCGGAACTGGTCGGCAAAAACCTTGATGAGCTCACGGAAATCGACCCTCTCATCGGCAATGTAGTAGAAGATAGCCTTGATACCATCGCCCTGAAACTCCACATCGCCAATCTTCATATCGAGCCTCATATCGGCTGCAATCTGGCGTGAGCGAATCATCACTTCGTGCTCCCTTGCCACCGCCTCGTGCCACTTCTCGATATCGTAGCTACGAGCCTTACGATAGACCTTGCGGAACTCGCCATTTTGGGGATTGAAGCCCACACGACGCATCTGGCGTGCGACCATATCGCCCGTGAGCGACACAATACCGATGTCGTGACCAGGCGATGCCTCCACCGCTACGATGTCGCCAATGGCGAGGGGAAGGTTGTTTACATTGGCATAGTAGCCCCTGTGGGTATTCTTGAAACGCACCTCCACAATCTCATCCGAGAGGTTGTTGGGATACTCCGAGAGCCAGTCGGTCTCGTGGAGTTTGTAACATCCCGGGCGTGCTTCGGCAGTCAGTTCGCCCTCTTTGGGACAGAACTCACAGCCGTGTCCGAGCGAGAGGTCTATACGGCGACTCTCGGGCACACTTTCGGCGTTGGAATATGCGTTGTAATCTAAGATATTTCGATTTTCCATACTATATCGTTACTTTTAACCTACAAAAGTACAATTTAGAATTGAAAATTGAAAATTGAGAATGGAGAATTATAAAAAAAAGTCGCCTTTTGAGAGCGACTTTTTGTCTATGACAAAGGTCAATCGTCGGCAATCAACTCATCAACCATCAAAAAAACATCGAAAAGTGGTCAAGATAGCCACCTCTACAAGTGCATTATTGCGCTTATTTAGCGACAACTTTTACTCTACGAAAAACCTCCATTGGTGTGATTGAGCGCATACACTCATAATTACCAAAAAGGCACCTACGACGACCACTGGTGGAACAGGGACGACAGGGGAGATCTCGTTGGATTGTATTGCGTGGATCTTGTCCGTAACCACTCGACGAAAGGAAGGGGTGCGTTGCGCCCCAAAGCGACACAACAGGGGTGCCAACAAGCGATGCAAGACGCAGGAAATCGCCATCGACACTGACCACTGCATCCAGCACCGCAAGCACATCCATCTGCTCACTGAGCGACACACGCCCAGCAACCGAAACGACATTGGCGTGGAGGCTCTGCATACCCTCACAAAACTGCCTCTGATATTTACCTTCGCCAAAGAGCAAAACCCTCTCATAGCGCCCCGCCAAAAGCCCCACAAGTTCTGCCGCTTGGGCTATCGGATAGCAGGTTCCGTGATGCTCCGAAAGAGGTGCCACGCCAACCCACACACCACTCTTCTCGCCCGAGAGAATTTCCACAGCAGCAGGGAGTTGCGCACTCCTTGTGTGCCTCACAGGGGCTGGCATACAGAAGGGCAAACCGAGCTTTCCGAAGACCTCACGAGAGCGTGATGCGAGGGGCGAAAGTTGCACCATAACTTTGCGATATTTTCTCGTCAGTGCCTTGCCCTCCAAGCGCTGATTTTCGATGCGTGCAACACGCCTGCGCCAAGGGGTGAAACTAAAACAAAGGATGCGAGAGAGCGAACTTGCCGTGAGGTCGGCAATGGCATCGATATGGAGTTTTTGCACCTGCCACCAGAGCCTCAGGCGCCCAATTGCACCCAAATATTTTGCCTCGTCGGCAAAGAGAAATTCCAACCCCTGCACCTCACGGAAAAGGGGCTTAAAATCACTCTTTGTGAGCACCGTAATTTGCAATTCGGGGAAGTCACGCACCAATCCACGCAGAGCGTGCACGCTCATCGCCACATCGGCGAGCGTGCCAAGCCTCACAACGAGGATATGTCGGAGCGCAGTCTGTACCATTGTCGCAACGGAAAAATATCTATTCGGGGACAAAGGTACTAATTTTCGTGGCTATCACGCACGAGTAACGCAAAAAATATCTATCTTTGCAGTCTGATTAGGACAATTTTTGTAGCAAAGCAAATGACTCTCGCAAAGAAGATACTACTGGCTGGTGCTGCGGTGGTTATGTCGCTCACGATGAGCGCACAGCAGACCATCACCCGTGCCGAGTACATAGAGATGTATGCGCCACTGGCTGTGGAGCAGCAGACCCTCTATGGCATCCCCGCAAGTATCACTCTCGCACAGGGTCTTTTGGAGTCTGCCAATGGCAACAGCCGACTGGCTCGTGAGGCAAACAACCACTTCGGCATTAAGTGCGGCGCCTCGTGGGATGGCAAGAGCATCCGTCACGACGACGACGCATTGCAGGAGTGCTTCCGTGCCTACTCCTCGCCTGAGGAGAGCTACATCGACCACTCGCTGATACTCTCGGAGCGCAAGTGGTATCGCCCACTTTTCGACCTCGACCCTATGGACTACAAGGCGTGGGCACACGGTTTGAAGAAGGCAGGCTATGCGACCAATCCCCGCTATGCCGACCTACTTATAAAGATTATCGAAGACAACAACCTCCACCGCTTCGACACAGCACTCATTGCCGACTGGAAGCCCACAGAGGAGAGGGTTGAGGAGAGCTCTCAACACAACCAAGAGGTTGCCACCGAGGATATTGCAGAGCCCACAGAGGAGCCCGCAAAACCCCGCAAAATTAACATCGACACCCACAAGGTGGCACTCCACAGCGTTGGTGGCTATGCGCTCTACGCCGAGGGTGGTCGTAGGTTTATCGTGGTGGGCGAGGGCGAAGAACTCGCAACTCTTGCAAAGGTGGTGGGTGTTTCGGAGCGCAGGTTGCGCAAGATTAACCATCTTCCTGCAAATCATACAACCGCCGAGGGCGAGCGCATATTCCTCGAATAGAGAGAAAAAATAACATTACATAATTAAATAAACTATGGAATCACACTCTGATTTACGCACACACATCAAACAACTCCTTGTCAGCAAGTCGAGCCTGAAACAGCAGATTTTCGACAACACCAACTCGCTCTTCAACGAGCTCAAAGAGGCAATCCACGAGTTCTCTGCCGACCTCGACGAAGAGATGGATGAGAAAATCGACAAACGCATCCGTATTGAGTATAGCGATAGGGGTAAATTTGAGGCGCAAATCCAAATTGCAGGTGACCTGCTGGTGTTTGTGATGCACACCAATGTCTTCAACTTTGAGCACAACCACCGCATCTGGCAAAATCCCTATGTGCAGGCAGACCGCAACAACAGCTACTGTGGTGTCATCAACATCTACAACTTCCTTGCAGACTCTATGAAGTTCAAGCGTGAGGAGGACGAGGGCTACCTCATCGGTCGTATCTTCGTAAACCGCGAGGGCAAGTTCTTCGTGGAGGGCAAACGCCAAGAGCGCTGGAAGGTGGATGACTTCGGCAACGAGTGCGTATCTCGTGAGGCAATCCTCGAAATTCTCGAAAGGGCAATCCTCTACGCTCTGGATTTCGACCTGCTCGTTCCCACCTACGACACCGTAAAGAAAGTGACTGCCGAGCAATTCCTCTCCCGCCAAGAGAACACCAAATTGCAGACCGGCAAACGCCTCGGCTACGATTTCCGTTCCGACGACATTTAGTCGCCTGATGTTTAGAGAGATAGAGGGCTGTTCCGTATGGGATAGCCCTTTGTTATGAAACTATTTTTGCACTTTTTTGTGGAAAAAATTTGGAGATTCAAAAATTATATATACTTTTGTGGGCTTTTCCGCAAAAAGTGAGGTTCTTTGAGAATAACCCTTTGTTAACAAATCGTGAAATTTGCGTTTCGGATTTGGCAGAAAGGAAACTCTTGCTTACCTTTGCGGCGAAGTTTTTAAGGTTCATTTAGGTTAGTAGTTTTAGGTTAGTGAAGGAAGGAGGGGCAAAACCCCGATTTCCTTGTTTTATGCCCAGGTGGTGGAATTGGTAGACACGCTACTTTGAGGGGGTAGTGACCGTTAGGTCGTGCAAGTTCGACTCTTGTCCTGGGCACAATGAAAACCGCATCAAACGAAAGTTTGGTGCGGTTTTTTTGTTGCTCCAAAACAGAGAAGAAACAGAAATAACAAAACTCCTTCCTATTTCTGCTATTTGACGAAAAACACATAGAACGAGATGAATGCAAGGCATACGAGAAAGCGGAGTCCGCAGTTTGCTCGTCGCAAATGAGAAGCCCCACTTATCGTAGGTCGGTAGCGGTAAAAACGCATATAAGCGAGCGCATTTTAGGCGGAGGCGTAACGCCTCTTTTGATATGGTATTTCTCTGAAACGAAAAACGCATAGAACGAGATGAATGCAAGGCATACGAGAAAGCGGAGTCCGCAGTTTGCTCGTCGCAAATGAGGAACTCCGCTTATCGAAGTATAACGCAGCAGTCGCTCGTTATATGCGTTTTTTATGCAAAGCCATTACCCGAAAGATGTGGAACATTGTTGTTGGGATTGATTTGACCAAAATTACGCTCATAGCGTGCAACATTCTCCTGCAAGGTTTGGAGCAGACGCTTTGCGTGCTCGGGGGTAATCACAAGACGGCTCTTCACTTTTGCCTTCTGCATACCTGGGAGCATCGTTGCAAAGTCGAGGATAAACTCCGAGGAGGAGTGTGCAATGATTGCAAGATTGGCATACTGACCCTGCGCCACCTCGGGCGAGAGCTCAAATTCGATTTTCTGCTGAGTTTTCTGTTCGTTTGTCATAGCTTTTATTTTTTTAGTTTGTTTCTTCTGTGAGCAACTCCTCCGCACGGTCACGGTCGTGGGCTATCTGCTCGATGAGCGCCTCACGAGTGGGGAACCTACACTCCTTGCGCAAGTAGTGGCAAAGCGTGAGGGTTATGGTCTTGCCGTAGAGGTCGCCCGAGTAGCCCATAATGTGCGCCTCCACACGACGGGAGCCCGCCGTAATCACCGAGGGACTAAAACCAATATTAACCACCGAATGCCACTGCTTGCCATCAACCTCTGCAAGGGCAGCCCACACACCATCCGCCACACCATCCAACTCGCCTGAGGGGGTGAGATTGGCTGTTGGGAAGCCGAAGCGCTGACCTAAACCATTGCCATAGGTTACGAAGCCTACTATTTTTATATTCTGATGCTTGGTTTTCAACTTTCGATTTTGTCCTTATGGTAAAAATTTTGTAACTTGCGCCAAATATACGCATTTTTTATGGAAGAGATTGTTCATCCCAAAGGTAAAATTTACTACTCTATGGGCGAGGTGTGTGACCTGTTCGGTGTAAACGCCTCGCTATTGAGGTTCTGGGAGTCGGAATTTCCGATTCTGAAAATTGCCAAAAATAGCCGAGGACACCGCATCTACACCCCCGCAGATGTGGACAACCTGCGACTTATCTACCATCTCGTAAAGGAGAAAGGTATGACCCTCGAAGGTGCCAAAAAGCGCATACGCCAAAACAAAGATGGCGAAAACCACGAGGCAGAGATTATCGAGCGCCTCAGGGGCATACGCAATATGCTTGCCGCACTGCGTGAAGAGTTGGGCGACGAGGTGGAGGTTATCGAAATAGACGAAGAGGCTACGGAGGAGGCTCCCGCAGTGGAGGCAAAGGCTGAGGTGGAGGTGGAGGTCACACCCGAGCCCGAGCCAATTCCCGAGCCCGCACCCAAAGCAGAGCAACTTGCCGACTTCAAGATGGAGATGCCCTCGACCGAGCCACAGCCAATCGAGGAGCCCAAGAAGGCTCGCACACCCAAGATGGGTACGCTCATTGGTGGCGACCTCTTCTCGCCCGAGGACATCCGTTTGGCAGTTGCTAAGAAGAACTCCAAGGAGGCAAAACGCACCGTTGTGGAGCAGACTCTCTTCGACTTCTAATCCCCCCCCAAAAAAAATGCACAGCGTATGAAGGTAAGAGATATAGCAAAGATATTGGAGGAGAGCATACCACTGGCTTGGCAGGAGTCCTATGATAACGCAGGACTTGTGGTGGGCAACCCCGAGAGTGAGGTGCAGACCATACTCATAGCTCTCGATGCCACCGAGGAAGTTGTTGATGAGGCTATTGAGGTGGGTGCGCAGATGGTCATAACTCACCACCCCATAATCTTCCGCCCCATAAAGCGTCTTGCAGGCGAGAATCGCCAGCAGCGCACCATTGCCAAAGCAATCGCCTCGGGCATTGCACTCTATGCCGCCCACACAAATCTCGACAGCGCCCCTGCGGAGGGCATCAGCCACCACTTGGCACGCCTGCTCGGTTTGCAGGAGGAGGGACTCTTGGAGCCCTCAGCAAATGAGGGCGTAGGCTTGGGCATTGTCGGCACACTCCCCTGCCCCACCAAACCCGAGGAGTTCCTTGCGCTCATAAAGGAGCGTTTGGGCGTGGAGGCTCTGCGCCACAGTACAATAAGGGTGGAGAGCATCCAGAGGGTGGCAATTTGCAGTGGCGCAGGAGGCTCACTCATCGAAGCAGCAGAAAAGGCTGGCGCCGATCTCTATCTCTCGGCAGAGTTCAAATACCACGATTTTGTCGATGCCGACCGTATGATTTTGGCAGATGCAGGACATTTTGAGACGGAAATTTGCGCAATTGATATTTTGTTTGAGATATTATCAAAAAAAATATCTACTTTTGCACTCCGCAAGAGTGCTTGCACCGCAAACCCAGTGCGTTATATGATTTAAGCAGATAATTTAAGCAGACATATAAGAGGTTACATCTATGGCAACAAACAACAAAAAAGTAGCAGAGAGCAACGATTACCGTATGCAGGAGCGTATCAAAGCGCTTTATGAGTTGCAGAAAATCGACTCCAAAATCGACGAGATCAACAAGGTAAAAGGCGAACTCCCTATGGAGGTTGCAGACTTGGAGGATGAGGTGGCAGGTCTTCAAACCCGCATCGACAAAATCCAGGGCGACATCGACGAGCTCAACGCTCTCCTCCGTCAGAAAAAAGAGGACATCGAGCAGTGCAAAACCTTGATCGCTAAATATACCGAGCAGCAGAACAATGTGCGCAACAATCGTGAGTTCGACGCTATCGGCAAAGAGATCGAGTATCAGGAACTCAACACACAGCTCTGCGAGAAGCATATCAAAGAGTACAACGCAGCTCTCAAAACCAAAAAACAGCTCCTCGAAGAGGCTGAGGCTGTGAAGAAAGATCGCTGTGTGGACCTCGACGCTAAGCGTGAGGAGCTCAACAGCATCGACGCCGAGACCGCAAAAGACATTGAGGGTCTGCAAGAGGAGGCAAGCAAGGCTCGTGAGGTTATCGACGAGCGCCTGCTCAGTGCATACAGCCGCATCCGCAGCAATGTTCGCAACGGTTTGGCTGTTGTGTCTATCAAGCGTGACGCTTGCGGTGGTTGCTTCAACCGCATCCCTCCCCAGCGCCAGAGCGAGATTCGTATGGGCAAGAAGATTATCATCTGCGAGTATTGCGGTCGTATCTTGGTTTCCTTCCCCGAAGAGTAAAAAAGAGCATATAGCAGGTGCCCCTTCGCACCAAACATCACAAAGCGGCTTCCTCATTTGCGCTAAGCAAACTGCGGAGCCGCTTTTTCGTTTGCTACTCTCCCACCACTTTATCCACCCCAAGGGGGTGTTAAGGTGGGAGCAAGGAGAAAAAATGCACGAAAATCATATTTTTTTGATAAAAGTTTTGGAAGTTTAGATTTTTGCCTTATCTTTGCATCGTCAAAAAAGGAACAACGCTCGGTTCGTCTAGCTGGTCCAGGACGCAAGATTCTCATTCTTGAAATCATGGGTTCGAATCCCATACCGAGTACAACGCAGACCTCCACTCATAAGAGTGGAGGTTTTGTTTTATACCCACCCCCATAGAATAGGTCGAGGGGGAGAAGATAGCGGATAGGCAAGCGTAGTGCAAGTCTATCCGCCTTTATTTTATTTAAGGGCGTTAAAGGCTTTAAGGGCTTTAAGGGCTCTAAGGGCATTAGGGGCGAAAGGCTTTACCCAAAAAAAGTTTACAAGAAACAAAAGAGTAGGGGGTGAAGATTTGCATCTTCACCCCCTACTGCGAACTTATCTAAAAAATTGCTACAAGCCTATTTGGAAGCCTTCTTAGCCTCTTTCTTCTCCTGCTTGGTCATCAAGTCGTAAGCCACAGGGGTTGCGATGAAGATCGAAGAGAGAGTACCGATAATCACACCAAACATAAGTGCGAATACGAAGCCACGGATTACTGCACCACCGAAGAGGAAGATTGCAAGCAGAGTTACCAAAGTAGTACCCGAAGTGTTGATGGTACGAGCAAGGGTAGTGTTCACTGCTGCATTGATAGTCTCTTTGAGGTTGCGTTTGGGATAGAGGGTGGTGAACTCGCGGATACGGTCGAAGATAACCACCTTATCGTTGATCGAGTAACCGATAATGGTAAGGATTGCTGCGATGAACGACTGATCTACCTCCAAGTTGAAGGGGAGAATACCGTGAAGGAGCGAGAAGGCACCCATAGTGAGGAACGCATCGTGAGCCAAAGCCACAACCGAACCTGCACCCCACTGCCACTTCTTGAATCGGATAATGATGTAAAGACCGATAGCGATGAGTGCGAAGAATACCGAGATGAACGCACCACGAGTGATATCACTTGCCACGCTGGGACCAACCATATCTGCCTGAATGATACCATTGGGGTTGGTAGCGGTCGAAGTGAACTCTGCGAGCGAAATCTCAGTGGTGTAAAGACCCTTAACACCCTCGTAGAGGAGAGCCTCAACCTTTGCAGTTGCATCGTCGCTCTGATCGTTGTGGAGGTACTGGGTAACGATACGCATCTGGCTGTCGTCGCCAAACTGTTTAACCTCAAACGATTTCTCGTTAGCCTCGCCCTCAGCAGCGTCAAATACTACCTGCAAGCCATCACGAACCTCATCTGCGGTCACGGGCTGGTCGAAGCGTACAACGAAGGTACGACCACCCGAGAAATCTACACCGAAGTTCAAACCACGAGTCGAGAGCGACACAACCGAAAGGATGATGAGCACTGCCGAAACGATGTAGGAAACTTTGCGGATACCGATGAAGTTTACTTTGGTATTTGCGAGGAACTTCTCGGTGAGCTTATTTGCGAAGCTTACGCTCTTACCTTTCGCTACACGGTTCTCGAAAATCATACGAGTGAAGAAGAGCGAGGTGAAGAGCGAGGTGATGATACCGATGATAAGGGTTGTTGCGAAGCCCTGAACAGGACCAGTACCGAATACGAACAGAACGATACCAGTGATGATGGTAGTGATGTTCGAGTCGATAATTGCGCTCATAGCGTTCTTATAACCAGCAGTGATTGCTGCCGAGAGAGCCTTACCAGACCACAACTCCTCTTTGATACGCTCATAGATAATCACATTAGCATCCACAGCCATACCCAAAGTAAGCACAATACCTGCGATACCGGGGAGGGTGAGGACTGCACCGAACGATGCAAGAACACCGAAGAGGAAGAATACATTGCATACGAGTGCGATACTTGCAACAACACCTGCGCCTTTATAGAAGAAAATCATATAGAGGAGCACGAGTACGAATGCAATCACAAACGAGATAAGTGAAGCGTTGATACTCTCAGCACCGAGCGAAGGACCAACAACAGTATCCTGAATGATGCGTGCAGGTGCGGGGAGCTTACCCGATTTGAGCACATTTGCCAAGTCGGTAGCCTCAGTGATAGTGAAGTTGCCAGTGATTGCCGAGCGACCACCAGTAATCTCATTCTGTACGGTAGGTGCGGAATAAACTACGCCATCGAGAACAATTGCGATGCTCTTACCGATGTTTGCTTTGGTCATACGAGCCCAAACATTCGAGCCGCTGGTATTCATAACCATATCAACCTCAGCAGCACCACCATTCTCCGAATACTGGGGCGAAGCATCTACTACCGAACCACCATCGAGGGGAGCCTTGCCATCACGACCGTCAGCCTTGATTGCGTAGAGCTCATAGATAGTACCAGCCTCATCAACCGACTTAGCGCTCCACATAAAGCGTACATCGGGGTTGATAACAGCCTTAACCTGAGGCATTGCGAGGTACTCCTCAACAGCCTCCATATCATAGCTCATAGCGTGACCTACAACGGGACCACGATATGCACGACCTGCGCCATCAACTGCGGGCATAAGTTTTGCGAAGAGGGGGTTAGCTTTCTTGTAAGCTGCGAGCTCTGCATCTGCCGCTACCTCCGAGCCCTCCAACTCAGCTACGAGGTCGCCCTCAGCCGACTTCTGCTCGTTCTCTACAACTACGCCATTCACACCGAGGTTACGCAACACATTGTTTGCACGCTGCAACTGGGGAAGAACCTCGTCGTTGTCGTAGGTTGCCCAGAACTCCAACGATGCGGTACCCTGCAAGAGCTTACGCACACGCTCGGGCTCCTTAACACCAGGAAGCTCCACCAAGATGCGACCCGAGTTTTCGAGGCGCTGGATGTTGGGCTGAGCCACACCAAAGCGGTCGATACGGCTACGGAGCACATTGTAGGAGTTTGCGATTGCACTCTCGGACTCCTCACGGAGAACTTTCACAACCTCTTCGTTGGTGCTGTTGAGAGTCACTTTGTCCTTCATCACCTGGTTGTTGAACACAAGCGAGAGGGGTGCGCCACCCGAAATCTGGTCGTAAGCCTTAGCGAAGAGAGTGATGTAGTCGCTCTGCGAGTTCTTAGCCTCTGCTTTTGCCTGCTCGATAGCTGCGAGGAATGAGGGGTCTTTCGAGTCGTTCGAGAGAGCCACAACCACATCCTCAACTGCGATTTCGAGCATCACATTCATACCACCACGGAGGTCAAGACCGAGGTTGATCTCTTTCTCTTTAACCTCTGCGTAGGTAAATTTCTTTACGAGTACATTGTACACAGGTTTCGACTTCACGCTGTCGAGATACTGCTGCTCCTTCTTTACGAGGAGGTACTCACGGTAAGCCTGCTCGCTCATACCTGCTTTTTCGAGCATAGCATCAGTGATGGTGGTAGCAGCAACCTGCTCCACAGCATACTTCTCTGCCTTGTTCTCCACAACGCCCGAAACAACAGTGAACGAAAGCTGATAAGCACACGCAATTGCCAAAACAATTGCGATGAATTTAATAAGACCTTTGTTCTGCATTTTTTTGTTGTTTTTTGAATTTATTGTTTTGTTTGTTTTGCATTCGTTTTCTCGCCTCTCACGCACGCACGAGCGCACGCTATGCGTAAATAACTCGCAAAACTAATACATTTTTTCGTATCCGCCAAATCGAAACACCTATTTAAGAATAACAGCACCCCTTTTTTACGCCAAAAAACGCCCAAAAAACAACAAAATTTTCACCCCAAAAAGCGGAAAAATTAAGGCAAAAAGAGAGGGAAAATTTGGGCAAATCGGGGAGTGATTTTAGGGCAATTTTGGGGATAAAAAAGGCTTTTGGCGTTAGGGGCGTTAAGGGCTTTAAGGGCTTTAAGGGCATTAGGGACTTTAAGGATAAAACAAAAAAACAAGAGCGACCCCACAATGGAATCGCTCTTAGCTTTGTTCAACCGGAAATTGTCCTATTTCTCCAACTCTGCGAGGATGCGCAAAGCTGCCTGATAGATAGTGTCGTCGTCGAAACTTACAGTTCCGCCATCGGGACCCTCCTCAAAGTGAACACCTGCGGTGCCGCCCTCGAAGTGGCGAGCGCCAAAATAGTTTCTTACCACATCTGCATCGAGACCCAATTCGTCTGCGATGCGCTGCATACTTCCGCTGGGAAGGCGGTCTTTGATGCGACGCAATTCATTGAAGGTTGTAATCATAGCGATATAAATTATTAGTTAGTTTTGTTTAGTACTATGTGAAAACGAATTTTCAGCACCATAAAGTTACAACCCTTTTGTGGAATAAAAAAATTTTGTCACTACTTTTTTTATCCCTGCAACTTTTGACACTCAAATATGACAAAATGTCAGTTCAACACTCCTCCGCCGTGTCACTATTGGCAGAGTTGGCATAAGTTTCCTGCTTGGCACAGAGATTGAACATATTTTTGTGCAATCGGGACGGAGAGAGAGCCAGCCCGAGAGCGAAACAAGGTGAATAAATATAAAAATAAGTATAAACGAACTAAAAACATTTCAGAATTATGGCAAAGATTATTGGTATCGACCTTGGTACAACCAACTCGTGTGTAGCAGTAATGGAGGGCAACGAGCCCGTAGTTATCCCCAACAGCGAGGGTCATCGCACAACTCCCTCTATCGTAGCATTCACCGAGAGTGGTGAGCGCAAGGTGGGCGACCCCGCAAAGCGTCAGGCTATCACCAACCCCAAAAACACCATCTTCTCCATCAAACGCTTTATGGGCGAGAAGATGAGTCAGGTGGCTAAGGATGTAACCCGTGTTCCCTACAATGTTGTTGCAGGTGCAAACGATGTTCCTATGGTGGAGATTGGCGACCGCAAATACACTCCTCAGGAGATTTCGGCTATCGTTCTCCAAAAGATGAAAAAGACCGCAGAGGACTACCTCGGCACCACCGTTACTGAGGCTGTCATCACCGTACCCGCATATTTCAGCGACTCACAGCGCCAGGCAACCAAAGAGGCTGGTGAGATTGCAGGTTTGAAGGTGCGTCGTATCATCAACGAGCCTACCGCAGCTGCTCTCGCATACGGTCTTGACAAGGCTGGTAAGGATATGAAGATTGCTGTGTATGACCTCGGTGGTGGTACCTTCGATATCTCTATTTTGGAGCTTGGCGATGGCGTATTTGAGGTTAAGTCGACCAACGGTGATACCCACCTCGGTGGCGACGACTTCGACCACGTGATCATCGACTGGATGGCTGCCGAGTTCCAGAGCAAACACGGCATCGACCTGCGCAAGGATCCTATGGCTATGCAGCGTCTGAAAGAGGCCGCCGAGAAGGCAAAAATCGAGCTCTCGAGCAGCACCTCGACCGAGATTAACCTCCCCTACATTATGCCCGTAGATGGCATTCCCCAGCACCTTGTGATGACCCTTACCAGGGCCAAATTTGAGCAGCTGGCCGACTCGCTCATCCGTGCAACCATCGAGCCCTGCCGCAAGGCACTGAGCGATGCAGGACTCTCTGCAAATCAGATTGATGAGGTTATCCTCGTGGGTGGTTCGACCCGTATCCCCGCCATTCAGAAGGTGGTAGAGGATTTCTTCGGCAAGGCCCCCAACAAGTCGGTGAACCCCGACGAGGTGGTAG
>JAGCJH010000012.1 GCA_017648105.1 Tidjanibacter sp. | reverse complement strand
GAGTGGCCGTCCGTTGTTCTGCGGTTCGTACCCCATCACTCCCGCAACCGTGATCCTCGAAGAGTTGGCTAAGCACAAAGAGTTGGGCGTTAAGACCGTGCAGGCGGAGGACGAGATTGCAGGTATCTGTACCTCTATCGGTGCTGCCTTTGGTGGTGCTTTTGCCGTAACAACCACTTCGGGTCCTGGCTTGTCGCTCAAAAGCGAGGCTATGGGCTTGGCGGTCATCGCCGAGTTGCCCCTCGTAGTTGTGGATGTACAGAGGGGTGGTCCTTCGACTGGTCTGCCCACCAAGACCGAGCAGAGCGACCTTATGCAGGCACTCTGGGGTCGCAATGGCGAGTGCCCAATGGTTGTCATTGCCGCATCGTCGCCAAGCGACTGCTTTGACTACGCATTCCAAGCAAGTAAAATTGCAATGGAGCATATGACCCCCGTAATCCTCCTCACCGATGGTTTCATTGCCAACGGCTCACAGCCTTGGAAGATTCCATCTATGAAGGACTATCCCGCAATCAATCCTCCCATCATCACCGAGCTCCCCGAGGGCGAGGAGGTATTCCTCCCCTACAAGCGTGACGAAAAGCTCGCACGCCGTTGGGCTATTCCTGGCACTGAGGGCTTGGAGCACCGCATCGGTGGTTTGGAGAAAGACGCCTTGAAGGGTAGCGTTTCGCACGACCCCAAGAACCACCAAGTTATGGTGCACACCCGTGCTGCGAAGGTGGCAAAAGTTGCGGACTACCTGCCCACCCAGACTGTCTATGGTGCCGAGGAGGGCGACCTGCTCGTCATCGGCTGGGGTGGCACTAAGGGTCACTTGCTGGCGACCGTCGAGAAGATGCAGGAGGAGGGCAAGAGCATTTCGCTGTGCCACTTCAACTACATCAACCCCCTGCCTCACGGTGTGGAGGAGATTCTCTCGAAGTTCAAGAAAATCGTTGTCTGTGAGCTCAACGAGGGTCAGTTTGCTGGCTACCTCCGTATGAACTTCCAGCAGTTCACATACGAGCAGTTCAACAAGTGTCAGGGTCTGCCCTTCACAACCGTTGAATTGGAAGCTAAGTTTAACGAATTATTGGAGAAATAGAAGGCTATGAAATACACACAGGCAGATTTTAAGAGCGATCAGGAAGTAAAATGGTGCCCCGGCTGTGGCGACCACTTCATCCTCAATGCAGTGCAGAAAGCAATGCCCGATGTTGCAGAGATAGCTGGACGCAACCGTTCGCAGTTCGTGGTGGTTTCGGGTATCGGTTGCTCGTCACGCTTCCCCTACTATATGAAGACCTACGGTTTCCACTCCATTCACGGTAGGGCAAATGCCATTGCTACTGGTTTGAAGGTTGCAAATCCCAATGTGAGTGTCTTTGTGGCAACTGGCGATGGCGACTCGCTCGCAATCGGTGGTAACCACTTCATCCACGCAATCCGTAGGAACATCGACCTGAATGTTGTGCTCTTCAACAATGAGATTTATGGCTTGACCAAAGGTCAGTATTCGCCCACCTCGAAGTTGGGTAAGATTACCAAGACCTCACCCTATGGTACTATCGAAAAACCCTTCAACCCTGGCGAACTTATCATTGGCGCCAAAGGCACTTTCTTCGCACGCTCGATTGATGTGGAGGTGGATCTCACACGCCAGTGCCTCGTGAGGGCTGCACAGCACGACGGCTTCTCGATTACCGAGGTGTTGCAGAACTGCGTAATCTTCAACGATGGCGCACACTCGGCTTTCGCAAAGGATAAGGCTACCCGTGCAGAGCACACCATCGTTCTGCGTGATGGCGAGAAGATGCTCTTCGGTGCAAACAAGGAGAAGGGTATCGTGCTCGACGGCTTCAAGTTGAAGGTTGTGACCGTTGGCGAGGATGGCTACACCCTCGATGATGTGCTCACACACGACTCCAAAGAGCCCTCGACATATATCCACAACGCCCTTGCTTCGATGAAGTACCCCGACTTCCCCGTAGCCCTCGGTGTTATCCGTGATGTTGATGAGCCCACCTACAACCGTGAGGTCGCTCGCCAAGTGAAAGAGGTGCAGGAGAAGAGCCCCATTAAGTGTATGGATGACCTTCTCAATAGCGGCGAGACTTGGACTATTGAATAAATCGTCAAACGACAAGTATCGGAAATATTTGCGGTCGCTTTCGGGCGACCGCTTTTTTTGTTAAAGGAGAAAAGTCTTATAAGCCCTATAAGAACAAGAAAAACAGGAATAACAAGAAACATTCTCCTGTTATTCCTGTCACTCCTATCAGTCGGACGACGGTCGAAGCTATCGCCTGCGACGGGGCATCATCGGCATTCCACGCATAGGCATACGCTTATTACCTGCGCCTGCTGCCATCTTCATAACCTTGCGCATATCTTCAAACTGTTTCAAGAGGCGATTGACATCTTGAAGAGTGGTACCACTACCAGCCGCAATACGAGCCTTGCGTGAGGGGTTGATAATCTCGGGGTGCTCACGCTCTGCGGGGGTCATCGAGCCAATGATTGCCTCCGTCTGCTTGAAGACATCATCCGAAATCTCCACACCACGCAGCGCCTTGTCCATACCAGGAATCATACCCATCAGGTCACGCATCGAGCCCATCTTCTTAATCTGACCTATCTGCTCCACAAAGTCATTGAAGTTGAACTCATTGGTGTAGATTTTCTTCTTCAAACGACGCTCTTCTTCCTCGCTATACTGCTCCTGTGCCCTCTCCACAAGCGACACAACATCACCCATACCGAGGATACGATCTGCCATACGCTCGGGGTGGAATACATCCAGAGCATCCATCTTCTCGCCTTTGGAGATGAATTTGAGGGGTTTATTGACTACCGAGCGAATGGAGATAGCCGCACCACCACGAGTGTCGCCATCGAGTTTGGTGAGGACTACGCCATCGAAGTCGAGGCGCTGGTTGAACTCACGAGCCGTATTCACAGCATCCTGACCAGTCATCGCATCCACAACAAAGAGAATCTCAGAGGGTTTGACAGCCGCCTTCACAGCCTCAATCTCCTGCATCATCT
This sequence comes from Tidjanibacter sp., assembly GCA_017648105.1. Taxonomy (GTDB): domain Bacteria; phylum Bacteroidota; class Bacteroidia; order Bacteroidales; family Rikenellaceae; genus Tidjanibacter. The sequence continues at coordinate 3,843 of JAGCJH010000012.1, read as the reverse complement.
GCTCATCGACAGCCAGACGACCTGCCGTATCGACAATCACGGTGTTGATGCTCCTACTCTTTGCATATTTGATAGCATTCTCTGCAATCTCTACGGGGTTTTTGTTGCCCTCTTCGGTATAGACCTCCACGCCCACCTGCTCGCCGAGAATTTTGAGCTGGTCAATAGCTGCGGGACGATAGACATCGCCTGCCACGAGCAAGACACTACGACCTCTCTTCTCACGGAGCAACTTGGCAAGTTTGCCCGAAAATGTGGTCTTACCCGAGCCCTGCAAACCTGCAATGAGCACCACTGCGGGATGACCTGTAAGGTTGATATCGGTAGCGGTACCACCCATCAACACTGCGAGTTCATCACGCACAATCTTGGTCATCATCTGACCAGGCTTCACGGCTGTAAGCACATTCTGACCGAGTGCCTTCTGCTTCACCTCATCGGTAAAGGTCTTAGCCACTTTGTAGTTTACATCGGCATCAATCAGCGCACGGCGAATCTCTTTGAGAGTCTCCGCCACATTTATCTCGGTGATCTTACCCTCACCTTTGAGAATCTTGAATGATCTCTCTAACTTCTCGGATAAATTTTCAAACATTGCGTATAAAACTTGTTTAGAGGGGCAAAGATAAGATAATTTTCCAAAAATTTCCACAATAATAACTCCACACCTCTCGTTATTCTCTCGAATAACAAACTTTTCAACCACAATGCCTATGCAACATTTCGCCTCAGAGAAAACTTTTTTCGAGTAGTAAACAAAATTACATTTCTACAAGCAACTATGAATAAACAGGCGATTACAATCATCGGCAGCCTCTTGGGTGCTGCTCTGGTGGGTGGCGTGAGTGCCACAGCCATTATGAACTACTGGCAGAAAAACTCAAACCCAATGGTCGAGAGCGTCAGCTTCGAGGAGGAACTCAACTCCCCTGAACTCAACCACTTTACATCCTACTCCAAAGAGAAATATCCCGACCTGACATACGCAGCCGAGAATGCTGTGGGCGCTGTCGTAAACATCGAGGTTATCACAACCGTGAAGGGTCAGCAGAGCTACGACCCCTTCCTGCAATTCTTCGGCATCCCACAGGGCTACGGTGCCCCCTCCACTCGTGAGGCGAGGGCTGGCGGTAGCGGTGTGCTCATCACGGAGGATGGCTACATCGTGACCAACAACCACGTGGTGGATAAAGCCACAAAGGTCAAGGTTAAACTCTACGACGGTCGCTCCTTCGAGGCTAAAATTATAGGCACCGACCCCACGACCGATGTAGCTCTGCTGAAAATCGAGGGCGAGAAGTTCCCCTATCTTAAATTCGGGTCGAGCGACGATTTGCGCTTGGGCGAGTGGGTACTCGCCATCGGCTCCCCCTTCGACCTCCAATCGACCATCACTGCGGGTATCGTCAGCGCAAAGGCTCGCAATTTGGGCGCCATACCCTCGCAGTATAGCATCGAATCGTTCATCCAGACAGACGCAGCAGTGAATCCCGGTAATAGCGGTGGCGCACTTGTCAATACCGCAGGCGAGCTCGTTGGCATCAACACCCTCATTCAGTCACAGACTGGTAGCTACATCGGCTATTCGTTTGCCGTTCCCAGCAGTATCGTGAAGAAGGTGGTTGTCGATTTGAAAGAGTACGGCATTGTGCAGCGTGCCCTCTTGGGTATTCAGTATCAGGAAATTAACTCCGACTTCATCGAGCGCTTCGGCAAGGAGTATGGCATCAGTGAGGTGGGTGGCGCTTGGGTCGCAGAGGTTACTGCTGGGGGTGCCGCCGAAGCGGCAGGCATCCGCAAGGGCGACATCGTTCTCTCCATCGACAACAAGAAGATAGACACCTCGGCACGCCTCAGCGAAGTCATCGCCAGCAAGCGTCCGGGGGAGAGTGTAAAAATTTCGGTAAAAAGAGATGGCGAAGTGAAACATTTTGAGGTAACACTGCGTAATAAGGCTGGTAAGACAGAACCGGTGAGCAAAGAAGACCTCGCATCACTCGCATCGCTCGGTGGCGAATTTGTGGATCTCTCGCCCAAAGCAGCTCATCAGTTGGGCATCGGTGGCGGTGTGAGAGTGACAGCCGTGAGAGAGGGAGGCTTCCTCGCAAAAGCAAGGGTACGCCCAGGGTTTGTGATAACTCACATCAATGAGGTGGCAGTGGAGAGCCTTGCGGAGATTGAGAAGTTGCTCACAAGTGGCAAGGTCGAGAAGATAACATCCGTCGATGGCATCTATCCCTCCACAGGTCGCAGTGCAAGTTACTCGCTTGTTGAATAGGCATAACACCTTATTTGGAAGTAGAGCAGGCATAGCACCTATTATAATATAGCGCCCACCACAACTGTCCGACCAACACACCACAGACAACAAGACGAAAAAAAGAAGAATAAGAAAAAACAAGTAGGAAATGAGACAGTTAAAAATCACGAAATCAATCACCAACCGTGAGAGCGCATCGCTCGACAAATACCTTCAAGAGATCGGCAAAGAGGAACTCATCACCGTCGAGGAGGAGGTAGAACTCGCCCAGCGCATCCGCAAAGGTGATCAGGAAGCACTCGAAAAACTCACAAAGGCAAACCTCCGATTTGTAGTGTCGGTAGCAAAGCAGTACCAAAATCAGGGTCTGTCGCTCCCCGACCTTATCAATGAGGGCAACTTGGGTCTTATCAAGGCTGCCGAGAAGTTCGACGAGACTCGTGGTTTCAAGTTCATCTCGTATGCTGTATGGTGGATTCGTCAGTCGATTTTGCAGGCTCTCGCTGAGCAGTCCCGTATTGTGCGTCTGCCCCTCAATCAGGTTGGCTCGCTCAATAAGATTAACAAGGCGTTCGGTCGCTTCGAGCAGGAAAACGAGCGCACACCCTCTCCCGAGGAGTTGGCAGATATGCTCAACCTCCCAAAAGAGAAGGTTTCGGACACCATCCGTGTATCGGGTCGCCACGTATCGGTGGATGCCCCCTTTGCAGATGGCGAGGATAACAACCTCTTGGATGTGCTCGTGAATGCCGACTCGCCCAACGCCGATCGTGGACTCATCAACGAGTCGCTCGCAACAGAGGTGGATCGTGCCCTCGACACCCTCACAGACCGTGAGAAAGATATCATCAAATACTTCTTCGGCATCGGCTGCTCGGAGATGACCCTCGAAGAGATTGGCGAGAAGTTCGGACTCACTCGTGAGCGTGTACGCCAGATTAAGGAGAAAGCAATCCGCCGCCTGCGTCACAGCAGTCGCAGCAAATTGCTAAAATCCTACCTCGGATAAAACCAAGAAAGCCCCTGAAATTCAGGGGCTTTTCTTCTTTTAGCACATTTTTGTAAACGGGTGCCACAAAAACCTTAAAGGCAATACTTCCCGTCGCTTCCACCACCTCAAACAGACGCCCCTGCCCTTCGCCCCCCCAGCGAGTGCATATCGTGCCGCAGATGCAAGGCTTGCGAAAAGGCAAGGATGCGGAGTTTACTCGAAGTAAATGAGCAATCCGAGCCCGAGCGTAACGCAGCAGATGCGGTGCGAAATGCGCTCGGGAAAAAGAAAAGGCAGCCCATTGGACTGCCTTTCTTCTTTGCGTTTGAGTTCTTCTTACTCGCTGATGGGAGTAACGCTCACGAACGACTTACCACCCTCTTTCTTGCGGAAAGATACGGTACCATCTACGAGAGCGAAGAGAGTGTGGTCTTTACCCATACCCACATTTTCACCGGGGTTGTGTACGGTACCACGCTGGCGGACGAGAATGTTGCCTGCTTTTGCAAATTCACCGCCGAACAATTTTACGCCGAGTCGTTTGCTCTCCGACTCACGGCCGTTCTTTGAACTACCTACACCTTTCTTGTGT
>JAGCJH010000011.1 GCA_017648105.1 Tidjanibacter sp. | reverse complement strand
TTAATGTCCTTAAAGTCCTTAACGCCTACTCAAAGTCATAGCCCATAATATCAAGGAATTTCTCAATTGACCAGACTCTGTCTGCTCTAAAATGCTCTCGCTCGGCATAATGCGCAAGCGCCTTCTGCCCTCGCTTACTCGCATTTGCCTCAATTTAGATGTCTTTGGGCAGCACACACACCGGGATTGGATTCATCTTGTGCTGATTGGCACGATTGCGCCAGATGTAAATCTCCATCACACGCTTCTCTCTGCCCTCAAAGTCCTCGGCTCGTGCCCCCTTATTATACTGCTCCATTGCCCATTCGAGTTCGGGATAGGTCGCTCCTATCTGGTCCTCATCGCTACGGTCGTCGCCAAAGAGTCCGTCGGTAGGCTTGGCTGTGAGGATGGAGTCGCACACGCCGAGGTAGGCACCAAGCTCAAATACCTCCGTTTTTGTCAAGTCGCCAATGGGGCTGATATCCACGCCTCCGTCGCCCCATTTGGTATAGAAACCAATGCCAAAGTCCTCAATCTTATTGCCCGTACCCGCCACAAGTGAGCCACGCAAACCCGCATAGAAATAGAGGGTCGTCATACGCAACCTCGCACGAGTGTTGGCTGTGGTCAGTTGGAAGTTGTCGCCCTCGGTGGGGAGTACCGCAAGAAGGCTCTCATAGGGCTCGGTAAGCTCTGCTGTTGCACGCTCCACATTGGGATAGCGAGCCATAAGGTTATCTATGTGTTCTGCCGCACGACTCACCTGCGCAGCCGCCTGATGTATGGGAAGCTCCACACAGAGGGTGGGCAGACCCGTGCGAGCGCATAGTGCCGACACGACTGCCGAATCCACACCTCCCGAGATGCCCACAACAAAACCCTTCGAGCCACACCCCGCAGCATAGCCACTGAGCCAGCTCACAATATATTCGGTAACACCTACAACATTCATAACCATCAAATTATCAATCATTTTAGAAACTCATTCTCGCACCGAGGCGCACACCTGCACCCAACGCTGGATAGGTTGCCCAGTGGTAGATGGGCTGCCCCAAGAGGTTGTCGCCACGAAGCCAGAACTCCATTCGCTCCGAGTGGAGCCACTCGACCTCTGCACCCAAATCTACATAGGAGGGAATATCCATCATCACACCCACGCCATCACCAATGACCGTCACACCCATCTTGCTTCTCCACTCACACCTTGCCGAGAGGCGCAAGCGTTTGGTGGGTTGCCATTCGGTGCGAGCCGCCAGACGCCACTTGCGGGGCGAGAATTCGGCAGTGTAGCACTCCATTTTGCCAAGTCCGTGATAGCCAGCCTCTGCCACAAGTGAGAGTCTTTGGTTGGCTCTCCACGCCACCTCGGCATCGACATACCACGCCCTCTGCGCATCGCTCCTACCATACTGCACGATAGGGTTACCAACCTCCACAACCTCAAAGAGATAGGAGGAAAACCAACGAGTAGCGCCCGAGAGTTTGTAGGTCAATTTGGGGAGTTCGCCCCTTACGCCCACCTCTGCGAGAAAGACCTTGCGAGTATCGAGGGGGAGCATTGCCATATAGGGGTTGCGCCACAAGCCCTCACGAGTAACCTGAGTCTGCACATCGTTGGCAACAGCAATGTAGGGCATAGCGACCTTGTAGCGGTCATAGGCAGCACGGATGTCGGTAATCACTCCATCGAGGGTGTTGTTTGCACCCTTATAGACCATACAGTCGTAACCAGCCACGAGGTTCACGGGAATCCACCTGCCAATCCTGAAAGACCACTCGGGAATGAAGGTTATGGAGGTGTCGTAGTATGGCTCTCGGCAAACCGAATTGACGCCCGAATAGTGGAGTGTCACACGCTGTGGGAGCAACTTATGATAGGCATCAAGACCTGAGAGTCCGAAATTCACATTGAAGCGCCACACACTCTCGCTCTGATTGTTCCACGCATAGATGCCCGCAAGATTACCCTCATAGGAGAGTGGCGAACTTGCACCAAAATCACCCGCAATGCGTGCCGTAGCATCGAAGTCATTGACCGACACAAAGGGGTGCTCGCCAACAACACCTACACCACCATACGCCTTGCCTGCCGTGCCACGATAATTCACCTTTGTGGAGAGGTGGGTGCGCTCTCCGAGGCTCCTGTCGTACCTCACACCTGCCTTGTTGCGCAGTGTGAATGCCGAAGTGCGAGTTTCATCAAGCGTCGTTACCTTACCCATTGTGCCCTCGTGATTGAGCCATACCATAAGGTGCTCCTCACTACTCTGCACAGGCGACCAATAGAGATCCGCCTCACTCTGCAAGGGGATACCTGCACCCACATTAAGGTAGAGCCTCTTGGGGGTGCTCCACATTGCTGTTGCAATGTCAATGGGTTGGATGGGTGTGGTCGAGAACTTGGAGATGTGAGCAGTGGGGCGTATGCGATAGCTCAACTCTGGGCGCACGATGGTCGTATCCAAGAGTGCCACCTCGCTCTCTATGCGCTCGGCACTTGTCACGATAACCTCATACTCCTTCTGTACCTCTATCTGCTTTGTGAAGCCCTCTTCCTGTGCAGTAGCACTCCACACAAAGGCAAGCACTGCCACGAGCATCATCACTCCTTTTCGTATCATTGTGTTCTTCATTTTTCCATAGATTAAGTTTAGCGATTACTCCTATTCTCCGAGCGAGGCGATGCGCTCCTCAGCCACCCTCACGATGCCATCGTTCTTCTCCGAGTAGCCATCCACCACACTCTGGTAGGTAGCCCTCGCTTGGAACAGGTCGCCACGAGAGACATATACATCACCCAACAGCAAGAACGACTTGGCAAGCCAGTAGGCGTGGGGGGTATTCTTCTCTGCAAACTCATATACGAGGCTCTCCGCCTTCTCAAACGAGCCATACTTGAAGGCTGTTTCGATAATTAGGTAGGCACTCTCCGCACCCTCAGGTGTTGTGACATCTTCACTCAGGGCATTGTAGATAACCACCGCAGGGTTGCGCTTACCGCTTGCCTCCAACGCCTTAGCCTTCTCGAACTTAGCCTTGCGTGCGAGTTCTACGGAACAGTCGCCATCGCCTATGAGGTAGTCCGCAGCAGCAATAATATCGCCACTAACACCACCCTCCACCGTTGCCGCAAGGTACTTGCCGAGCGCCTCACGCTTGGCTGCCGAGGTGGTAGCCATCTCTGCAAGCGATTTCCAAGCAGCAGCCGCAGCCTTCCAATCGGCACCCGCCGCCGAGAGTTGAGCCAAGCGCTCATAGCCACGCTGGGTGTAGGTGTTATAGTAGAGCGAAGTTAGCTTTTTCAGGTGCTCCCTTGCTGTGAGCGAGTCGCCAAGGGAAGCCTTGCAGTCTGCCGAGTAGTAGAGAGCCGCAGGCGAATAGACACCCTCGGGATTCTCCGTGATATACTTATCGAAAGCCGACGAGGCTGCAACCTTATCGCCTGCAATGTAGAGCCTCTGTGCCGCCACAAAGCTGAGCGAGTCACGCTGAACGGCACCCATATCGCCACTCACGCCCACACCATCGGCATACTCAAAGAAGCCATCCACATCGTTTCGCTCGATGTAGATGTTGCGGATTTCGCCCAGCGCATTGTGTGCCGCAAGCGAGCCTCGGGTGGCACTCACAATCTTCTTGTAGGTTTTCAGCGCCTCATCATCACGCCCCGTATTGCGGTATGCCAAGCCCAAATCGGCAAGTGCCGAAATGTAGTCGTGCGACGAGGGGTAGCGCTCCGTATAATCGACCAGCACATCCACCGCACGGCTATAATTACCAGCCGAGAGGAGTGTGTTGCCAAGTTCGTAGTGTGCCCTTATCACATAGTTACCCTTGCCATCATTCACGATGTCATCGAGCGCCTCGATGCGTGCCGAAGCATTGCCCGCCATACCCTCCATAAGTGCCATACGGTAGGCTCCATAGTAACGCTCCGAGCACTTTGTCTGGGCACTCTTGCGGTAGCTATTAGCCGCAGCCGCATACTCCTTCTGTGCCGCCTTTGCATCGCCCATTCTATTCCACGCATCGGCATAGTAGCTATCCTCCACCGTGCGTTCCTCCACAAAGTCACAGAAGTCATCATAGGCTGCCGCAAAGCGTGCAGAGTTGAAGTTGGCATAGCCCATATTGTAGAATGCCATCGCATACTCACTCTGGTGGGTCATACCGAGGGCAATATATTGGTCAAACATAGATGCCGCCTCACGATAGCGACCCTGCTGGTAATCGACCTCGCCAAAAAGGTAGAGGGTCTTGGCAGCAATATCCTCGTTGTACTCTTTGTGGTCGAGAGCACGATTGAGATACTCCTCAGCCTCGCTCCACTTGCCGAGCGAGTAGCACTCGGCTGCGTAGTAGTACGCCACCGACTGCATAGCCTCCCTGAGCTTTCCGCCCGAGGTTGCAAACTCCTCCAAAATGGCGTAGGCACTTTTCAGGTCGTTTGCCGCATAGCAAGCCGAGATGAGGTAGCCCTCCACCTCCGCACGGAATACCGAGCGAGGGTAGCGGTGAAGGAAACTCTGCAAAGAGCGAATCTCCTCATTGAAGTTGGAACCACCAAGTTCCACCTGCAATTTGCAATAGTTGTAGTGTGCATCCTCACTAATAGGGTCACTATCCTCCCCTGCATATGCCATCGAAAGCACTTCATAGCGCCCTTCTTGTCGCCCCAGCGCAACAGGCAGTCCGCCAAGTGGTAGGCAGCATTGCGTGTGAGCCTATCCTCGGCACCGCAAGCGCCCCTTAGGTACTCCGCAGCCCTCTCCCACTCGCCAAGGCGGTAGAGTGCATAGCCTGCGATATAGTTCTCCTCCCTTGTGAGCCTTGCACCCTCCTCGTCACGGAGTGAGGCGATATGACGCTCTG
>JAGCJH010000010.1 GCA_017648105.1 Tidjanibacter sp. | reverse complement strand
TCTGCTCACGGATGATTCGCTCAACCTCATCTTTGCGCTTTTAGAGTGCCGAAAGCTGGGTGTTGAGTTTAACTTTGACCTTTTCGAGTTCGTTGTTTTTCTTGTCGAGCTCGCTGCGCTGCTGGTTGAGGTTGTTCTCGGTCTGTTTGATGCCCTGCTCACGCTGGTTGAGCTTCTGGTTGCGCTCATTGACAGTCCTATCGTGCTCTCTTTTGAGTTCGAGGAATTTCTCCTTAGCCTGCAACTCTTTCTCTTTGCGGATCATCTCGCCCTCGCTCTTGGCTGCGGCGATGAGAGCCTCACGGCGTTTGCTCACCGTGCTTTTGGTTATTACATTCGTCAGAATTATGTAGGTGCCAACGCCCACAACTGCCGAAAGAACCGCTACTAATAATGTTGTTATTGTCATTGTTTTTTGTGTTGTTAAAATTAAAGTTATCTGTTTTACTGTTAGTTTTTCACCTAAAAAAATAAAAAGCCCACAAAGATTCCAAGAAGTGTTTGACGAAACTGCCATATCGTCATTTGTGAGAGCTCCGTATTTTATATCGCAAACCTCCAACGGCATCGGATGGATTTCCGGGCTGTGTATGCCCCACCATCGGACACTCCCCCTTGCGGGGTCACCTAGGCCTGTTTTTGACATTACGAGTAACTCTCAATTTTTTAAGTGTTGAGTTTCGCAAATCTGATGTGGAATCTATGCGGGCGTATCTACTCTGCGCCCAAAATGACGAAGAGTGGATATTTCTTTATTCCTGTTTCGTATATAAAAGAACCTGTTTTGTGCGTTAGGCACCGGTACATTCCCACGCACCTTCGACTCGCTCCTATTTGAGCTTTGCCAAGTGGGCTTCGAGCATACGATCCAGGCGTGTGAGTTCTGCCATATCATCGTCGAGGCTTCGTGCGGTGGTCTGCTCCACCTTGCTGAGTGCCAGAAGCAGTGCAGCGTATGCCAAGACACCCTCATCGTCGAGTTCAAAGGAGGACTTGATGGTCGAAATCATCTCGTTGGTCTCCCTCTCTGCCTTGCGATAGAGTTCCTCATTTGCTCGGTCGATGGAGAAGGGGTACTTTCTACCAGCGACTGTGAGGTGTATTTTCAGCTGATCTGCCATTTTGCTGCTTTTGTTGCTTGGTGGTTTTGTTGTCTGCTCCCTTGCGGGGGCGTGTAATTTTCTTCTCTCTTCCTTAATCTCTACCTATTCATAAGAGCTATGCAACGGTCGATCTCCCGCATAAGACGATTGACCTGTGCTCGTGCTCTCTTGCGTGCAGCGCTATCATTTGCGCCACCAGAGAATCCTTCGCCGAGTGATTGCAAAGCCACCTTGCGCTCCATAGCATCGAGCTTCTCACGCAGAGAGCGATTCTCGCTACGCAGGCGTTTGAGGTCTTCTTCAAGGGAAGCCTGCTGCTGCTCCAAGCGACTATTCTCCGCTATGACTCTCGATACTTTCTCGCTGAGAGAGGTTACGATCTGTTGCTTTGCCATTCTCGGTAAATTTTCTTTCTCGTTTTTGGGTCGGTCCAAAAAGACCTATTCCATTACAAAAATAGTAATAAAAGTTGAAACTCCAAGCGGGAGCCTCCCCTATTTTTACTCTACAACCTCGCCGTAGAGGTCATATTCTTCGCAGTCCGTGATGCGCACTGTGACCATATCGCCAGCCGATAGGGGGGTGGTTGTAGGAATCAAAATTTCCTCATCCACCTCAGGGCTGTCGTACTGCGAACGGGCGATGTAGAAGTCGCCCTCGGTGCGGTCGATAATCACACGCATCTGTTTGCCAACCCTCTCGGCATTGAGCGCAAGCGAGATGCGCTTTTGAATCTTCATCAGACGCTCCACACGCTCCTCTTTGACCTCCTCGGGCACATTGTCCTCCAAGTGGAGTGCCGAGGGCGTACCCTCCTCCTCGGAGTAGGCAAAGGCTCCCAGTCGGTCGAAACGCACACGGCTTACGAATTCGCAGAGCTCCTCGAAGTCCTCCTCGCTCTCATTGGGGAAGCCCACGAGCATCGTTGTGCGCAGTGCGATGTCGGGAATTTCTCTACGCAGGCGTGCCACGAGTTCCTCGGTTTCTGCTTTTGTGATGCGACGACGCATAAGTCGGAGCTGGTTGTCGGCAATGTGTTGCAGGGGGATGTCGAGGTATTTGCACATCTTGGGTTCGTCACGCAACACCTCGATAACATCCTGTGGAAAGTCGGTGGGGTAGGCGTAGTGCAACCTTACCCACTCTACACCCTCAATGGCGCAGAGGCGACGCAGAAGTTCGGCAAGTTTGCGTTCGCCGTAGAGGTCTTTGCCGTAGTAGGTGGAGTCCTGAGCAATCACGATAATCTCCTTCACGCCGACGGCAACCAAACCCTCAGCCTCCTCAATCACCTGCTCCATAGGCACGCTTCGGTGGTTGCCACGAATCAGAGGGATTGCGCAGTAGGCGCAGTGCCAGTTGCAACCCTCGCCAATTTTGAGGTAGGCATAGTGGTCAGGGGTTGTTAGGAGTCGGTCGGTTTCGAGCTCTGTGCGGTACTCTGCATCGAGTGCCTCGACAATCTCACGGAGGCTACGAGCACCGAAGTATTCATCCACCTCAGGAATCTCAGCCCTCAGTTCATCTGCATAGCGCTCACTGAGGCAACCCATCACAAAGAGTTTCTCGATGTGACCCGCAGCCTTCGCCTCGGCACACTCCAAGATGGTCTGGATAGCCTCCTCTTTGGCGTCGCCAATGAAGCCGCAGGTGTTGATGATGACAATCTTTGCATCTGTTGAGTTGGAGTCGGTCACGAGTTCGTAACCCGCCTCGTCAAGCTGTGCCATCAAGTGCTCGCTATCCACAAGATTCTTGGAACAGCCGAGCGTTATGACATTTATCTTCTTCCTCTCTGCCATTGTTGTCTTACTTTTTGTCCCCGAATAGGGCATTTACATACTCCTTGCGGTCGAAGACTTTGAGCTGGTCGATGCCTTCGCCAATGCCGATGTAGTGTACGGGAATGGAGAACTGGTCGCTGATGCCAATCACAACGCCACCCTTTGCTGTGCCATCCAATTTTGTAATAGCGAGCGAGTTTACTTTGGTTGCAGCGGTGAATTGACGGGCTTGCTCAAAGGCGTTCTGACCTGTCGAGCCATCGAGTACGAGCATCACTTCGTGGGGAGCATCGGGAATGATTTTAGCCATTACATTGCGGATTTTTGCAAGCTCATTCATCAAGCCAATCTTGTTGTGAAGCCTACCAGCGGTGTCAATCAAGACCACATCTGCACCATTCGCCACTGCCGATTTGAGCGTGTCGAAGGCGACAGATGCAGGGTCGGAGCCCATATCTTGGCGAATCATCGTGGCACCCGCACGGTCAGCCCACACCTGCAACTGGTCGATAGCGGCTGCTCGGAAGGTGTCGGCAGCACCGATATAGACCTTCTTGCCCGCCTTGCGGAGTTGCGCTGCGAGTTTGCCGATGGTGGTGGTCTTGCCCGCACCATTCACACCCACGACCATCACAACATAGGGCACGCCCTCGGTGATGTTCAGCCCGAAGTTGGAGTTCTTCTCCTCGCACTCCTGCAAGAGCGAAGCAATCTCCTCACGCAGAATATCGTTGAGCTCGGCGGTGTTCATATATTTGTCCCTCGCCACACGAGCCTCGATGTTCTTGATAATCTTCACGGTCGTTTCTACGCCCACATCGGAGGTAATCAAAATCTCCTCCAACTCGTCGAGGAACTCCTCATCCACCTGTGAGCGACCCGCTACTGCCCTTGCCAACTTGCCAAAGAAACCCTCTTTGGTCTTTTTCAGACCCTCGGTAATCTCCTCTTGCTGCTTCTGCTCCTCTGCTACAGCCTCGGGCTCGGTAGTGGTAGGCTCGGTTGCAACCTCACTTGTTGCCTCTTTTTCGGGAGTTACTGTTGGTTCTGCTTTGCGTTTTCTAAAAATATCAAACAGTGCCATAAATTTTTGTCTAAAATCAACTCTTACTGCGGACACAAAGTGTCCGAATATCCTACAAAGATACTACTGTTTTTTGAATTTCCTCACAATGGGGGTGCCATCGAACAACTTTTTACCCTCCTCGGGTGTGAGTTTTGCCCAAAAATTGCCGTCATAGTCGGTGGGTGTTACCCTCGGCGAAAAGCGCTCATTGCGGAAGAGTGGGGTGGTGGCGTTGTGGGGACAGCAGGCTTGACACTCGTCGCAACCAAAGACCCATCCGTGCGTGTCAAAGGGGTCGGTTGTGCCCACCTCGATGGTGCGATTGGAGATGCAGAGGGCGGTGTTGATTGTCCTATTGGGGCGAATTGCTCCCGTTGGGCATCGTAGCAAACAACGCCCACAACCCACACATCCGTCGCTCTCGTAGGGGGTGCTATACTCGTCACACTCCTCTGGAATAACGAGTGCGCCAAGCACCATAAACGAGCCGAGCGTTGGATTGATAATCAGTGAGTTGCGACCAATCCATCCGATGCCGGCAAGTTGCGCAAAACTCTTTTCGGCAAGCGGAACGCTATCGACACAAATTTTCACCCTCTTAGGGTCGTCGAAACCGAGCCCAAGAGCTACATTGCGGAGCATTTCTCGGAGCGAGGTATGGTAGTCGGTGGAGAGGGCATAGGAGGCGATGCGTGCGTCGAAATCGGGCTGATATGTGCCTGAAAAGCGGTTTTTGTAACCCACCGCACCGACAATTACACTCTTTGCACCCTCCAAAAGTTGAGTGGGGTCGAAGCGTTTGTCGATGTTGCGGGTGAGGTAGTCAAGTCCATAGGCTCCGCCACCCTCCAACCACTCTTCAAAACGAGCTTTGGCATCGGAGAGATTTTCGGCTCTTACTACTCCGCAGGCATCGAAGCCAACGGAGTGCATTAGTTCGGATATTTTTTTGCTATTGAGCATCCCACAATTTGCAGAAAAATGAATTGAAAAAGATACAAACGCTCTACTTTTGCACGCCGTTTCTGTGATAGGTGTGAAAAAAAAGAACTATCTTTGTATCTGTCACAGACCAAAGGTAAACAAAAAAAGTGAAAACTAATGAAATTTGAAACTCTTAAACAACTATTTGATAATAGCGTAAAGCGCTACGCAGCCAATACCGCACTCTCGATGTTCGAGCGTGAGAGTATGACCTATGGCGAGATGGGCGAGAGGGTTGCCTATGTGGGCTCGTTGCTCCTCGGTGCAGGTCTTAATGCTGGCGATAAGGTGGTGCTCCTGAGTAGCAGTATGCCCAACTGGGGTGTTTGCTACTTTGCAGCCGTAAATCTCGGTATGGTCATTGTGCCCGTTATGACCGAGTTTTCGGGTGCCGAGCTCGATAAGATTATCGAACACTCCGACGCAAAGGCACTCTGCGTGAGCGACAAACTCTACACCAAGCTCTCCGAGGCGACTATCCAGCGTATGAATATCGTCATCCGCACCAAAAATCTCGGTGTTATTGCGCAGACTTGCACCGAGAAGGGTGAGGGTAAGGTGCCTGAGCCACAGGATTTGGCAGCAATCATCTACACCTCGGGTACGACTTCAACTCCCAAAGGAGTGATGCACACCCACCGTTCGCTCGCAACGCAAGTCTTCCTCTGCTACACGATGCAGAATGTCGATGAGAACGACATCTTTTTCAGCATCCTTCCTTTGGCACACACCTATGAGTGCTCGCTTGGTCTGCTGTTGCCCCTCAGTCACGGCTCGCAGGTAGTATATATGGATCGCCCACCCGTGGCGGCAGCGTTGATGCCCGCCTTCAAGAGTGTGCGCCCCACCATCATCCTCTCCGTGCCTCTCATTATGGAGAAGATTTACAACAGCCAGATTAAGGCTCGCTTTACCAAGAGCAAGTTTATGTCGGCAATCTATGGCGTGCCTGTAATGCGTAAGTTGCTCCACCGAATTTCGGGTGTGGCAATGAAGAAACTCTTTGGTGGCAGGGTGCGCTTCTTTGGCGTGGGTGGTGCTAAACTCAGCCGTGCGACAGAGCAGTTCCTCCTCGAAGCGAAGTTCCCCTATGCTATTGGCTATGGTTTGACCGAGACAGCCCCCCTTATTTACGGCTCAACCCCCTTCAAAACCAAGTTGCAGCAGGTTGGTATGCCTGCAATCTATGTGGAGGGTAAGCTCGTTGATGTAAATCCCGAGACGGGCGAGGGAGAGTTGGTGGTTAAGACTCCCTGCATTATGGAGGGCTACTATAAGAATCCCGAGATTACGAAGGATGCCTTCACGGAGGATGGTTGGTTTCGCACCAAAGACCTCTGTGTCTTCGATAAGAAGAGTGGCTACCTTGTAATAAAGGGTCGTGCAAATGATATGATTGTTGGTTCCACGGGTGAGAATATCTACCCCGAGGATATAGAAAGCGTTATCAACTCCCACAGATTAGTAACCGAATCGATAGTTGTGGCCGATAAAGGTTCGCTTGTGGCGTTGGTAGCGCTCGATAAAGAGAAGGTTGAAGAGGCTCTTTTGGAGTTCAAGGACAATGTGCAGGCAAAGTACGATGAACTGATGAAAGAGATTCGTGACTATGTAAACACACGAGTTGCTAAGTTTGCCCGTGTGGCAAAGGTCGAGGAGCAGAAAGAGGGCTTCGAGAAGACTCCCTCGCTCAAAATCAAGCGCTTTCTCTACAAGAGGGATAATAAAAAATAGTGTTGTCGCCTCGCCAAAACGAAGGAAGGGCTATCCACCAAAGGATAGCCCTTCCTCTTTTTTACATTAACCCTATTTATTTACCTATTGTTACTAAATTGTGTGATTGAAGTTCTAAGGGGTCATTTAGGTTGGTATGGTTAGTAGTCCACTCGGATGAATTTGCCAGCGAGCGAGAAGTCGAGATCTACGCCATTGCTCAGCTCTACATCATATTGCCAGTCACGCTCGATATCCACCACAAACAATCCCTCGTAGGTAGTCGAAAGATAGGTGTTCATCTCCTCGGGTAATACCGACGAGGGTACGCCACTTCGGCGATTGTTGATGCTCTTCCACTCGCCATTCTTCTTAAACTCAATCTGTGTGCCATCTGCCAAATAGACATCGTAGGTGTAGGTCAAATCGTCGTACTCCTTCACAGCCTGCCTTACGGTGGTGTCTGCAAAGTGGGTCTCGATGAAGGTTTGTGCCTTCTCGGGAAGATTGTTGGGTTGTACATTGAACTCATCATTTACCTCACATCCCATTAAACCTACGGGAACTATAACTGCGGATGCCAAAAATGCCAAAAACTTTTTCATAGTAGTAATTTTTTATTTGTTAAACTTATTTTGTTATCATTATAAATTTGTATTCGTTACAAAAGTAAAACTATTTTTTGAATTATGCAAGAGTTGCGTGATTTTTTTTTGTTTATTGGAGTTATTTTCTATTTATGGCATATAATGTCGCCTATGGTATGGTTGTGACCTTTGGTGCAGACTACTTCATTGCTCCCAGTATGGCTATTGGTGGTAGGCTCTCGTTGAGCGCACTTGTTGGGGGTTGATACAAAGACAGCGGAGCACCTTTTTCGGGTGCTCCGCTGTCTTTGTTATTGTCTTTTAGTCGAGATTATTTCTCGGCGGGTTTGCGGATGATGCGGAGGACTTTGCGGGAGCGTTGGGTCATATAAACATTCTCCGCCTCGGCAAACTCTGCGAGCTGCTCCTTGCGGTAGCCACGGATGGTCAAGAGTTCCATATCGGTGTTGTACTTCACGCCAAAGCCCGCCTTGTTGAGCGATGCCACGATATCCTCCAAGTAGCGTGTGGGGTCGATGCAGAGAGCCATACTGATAGCCGAGTTCTGCACGAGGTGCACCTTTGCACGGTGGCTTTCGAGGATGTGGAAGACCTCTGCCATACGCTCCTCCAAGATGAATGAGTAGTCCTCGGGCTTGATGGAAAGCAGAATCATACCCTTCTTCAAGATAAGGATGGGGGTGTCGATGGGTTTCGTAATCTCCGCCTTGATGACGCTACCGGGGAGCGAGGGATTTACGAAGCACTTAACATTCAGAGGAATGTTCTTGTTTTGGAGGGGTTTGATGGTCTTGGGGTGGATAATCTGTGCGCC
>JAGCJH010000009.1 GCA_017648105.1 Tidjanibacter sp. | reverse complement strand
ACTATCATTAACAACGGCTTAACGGTTGATGCTTGTGAGTACGAGTTCAAACAAGCTAAGTGGACAGATGCAGGTAATAGTGTATCGCTGGGTTCCCGTGCAGATATGTTGTTGAGCGACGCAGAGGGCGGAAAGGTTATCTTTGACTTTAAGTATAGCCGTAGCAAGAGCCGCAGAACAGAGGTTGAGGAGAACCGAGCCTTGCAACTTGAGGTTTACCGCTATATGGCCAAGCAGGAGTTTGGTTTGGAGACCAATGTGCGAGTAGCCTATGTTTTGCTACCCGATGTCACCATCCTTACGGCAGATGAGTTTATCCTGCCAGACAACCAGGACATAATTGGAATAAAGACCGAGCGTAAAAATGCCGATGTTATGAGCGAAGCAGCTAATAGCTACCGATTGCGCTGGGAGCAACTCAAGGCAGGCAAAATTGAGCGAGTAGAGGGCTGTAAAGTCGGTGTCGGAGAGTATGCAGAACAGGCGGCAGAACGGAATTTGTTCCCATTATCAGAGTATAAGGGAGTATATGGCGAGGATAAATTTGATAAAGGTTATAAGAATTTGAAATAGTATGAAGAATACAACATTTGTAAGCGCAGGTGCCGGTAGCGGCAAGACATATCGTTTGACACAGAAAATTGCCCAGATGATTACCGGCAACGAGTGTAAAGCAGAGGAGATTATTCTTACAACCTTTACCGAGGCTGCAGCAAAGGAACTTCGTGAAAAGGTGCGCTCGACGCTCTATTCGAAGGGTCTGTATGAGGCCGCTATGAATATAGATAACGCCGCCATTGGCACTATTCACTCTATAGCCTACCAGTTTGTATCTCGCTACTGGTATTTGCTTGGTATCAGTGCAAATGTGTCAATTATGGATACCGAGGGCAGTAAGTTCTGTATCTCGCAATCGCTAGCATCATTGCCAACGGAGGCTGACTTACTAGTCTTTGATACAATGTGTCGTTCATTTAATCTTACCATCCCTCAAACTTCACAACTCGATTTTGGCTTCTGGAAAAGAGAGTTGAAAAACCTCATCGACAAAACCGTTGAGTTGTGTATTGATGAGAAACAACTGGAAGACGCCAAGGAGGAGAGTAAGAGACTCATAAACGAAGTAATGGGGTTCAATAATCACTTCGATATTGGCGATGATAAGATCTTTGAGCTAAAACAGTTGGCTGAGAACATCTTAGCAGAAGAAGCACTACCCAAAACCAACAGAGTGAAGATTGAACCTAAAATGTCTGCGGTAAGAGCCTATACAGGCAGAGCAACTGACGCCAAGCCTCTTGCTTCAATTCTCGGTTTAGCTTCTGAAATAGCAACGTTAACCAACGAGACTATCAAGGCAAATTATGCTGCAGGTATGGTATTCGCAGCTGAGCTTGTAGAGCAGGTTCCACACTCCGTACAAGTAAAGAACCTTATCGAGAGCTATCTCGATGCTATCTTCCGCCTTGCTATCCAGTGGAAAAAGGAATACGAGGAGTTCAAGCGTAAGCGCTGCCTATTAGACTTTGGTGATCTGTTGCAAAAGTTCTATAAGCTGCTTAACAAAGAAGAGGTTGTGGCTGATATTCAAAGTCGCTACAAGGTCGCTTTCGTAGATGAGTTTCAGGACTGTTCACCACTTCAGGTGAAGTCATTCGAGCGTCTTTCTGAGCTAATGGAGCAGAGCGTATGGGTCGGCGATATCAAGCAGGCTATCTATGGTTTTCGAGGCACAAATACCGAGTTGATAGAATCGGTTATAGGAGAGGTTGAGCAAGAAAACGATGGTAATGAACTCGATAGGTTGGAGTACTGTTGGCGCTCGAATGAAACTATTGTAAAACTGGTGAATAATATTTTCTGTGAAAAAGTTTTCAATGGACAACTTTCTAATGAACTTATCGAGCTTAAAATGCCAGAGCGTACAGAGAATGACCCTCCTAAGCCACAAGAACGAGAGTTGCAGCATATGCATTTCGTGTGCGGTAGAAAAGAGGATGTTCCAGAGGCTCTCGCTGAAAAGGTTGAGGCGTTAATCACAAATGGAACTTTCAAGCCCAATGAGATAGCTATTCTCTACCGACATAATTCTGAGGTGATAAAGTGTGCAAACGCTCTCAATGAGAGAGGTATTGCCTACAATGCCCGCATCGACCGTGAGGCTGAAGAAGCAGAGAATGGTATGGATGCTATATCATCGTTTATTAGTGCGGTGGTATCATTTGCAGCACGGGGAGACAATGAACTCTCTAAAGCTGTTATCGCAAATCGTATTGAAGCCGGTTATTCTACCACTGAACTGATAACCAATAGATTGCAATATCTTGAGGTTGATGGAAGCAAAAAGGAGTGGCTTTCCGGATTGGATATCATAAGTAGTATTTCAGATTTACGAAAGACTATTGGCAACCAGAGCGTTAGTGCTGCAATTGAAACGATGATTATTGAGCTGAATCTTGCAGATCTTATCAAGCGTATAGATCCTTCGGCTCCTGCGTATAACTACTGTTCAGCTCTCGAGTCAAAAGCTTCGACCTATGAGGGTATTTGTGCGAACTTCGGTTTGAGTAGTACGCTTGTGGGCTTTGTTGAGTATCTCAAAGAGCATCCTATTGAGTATCCTGGAGATGACAATGGTGACTCGGTTATGACATACCACAAATCGAAGGGCTTGGAGTGGCCTTGCGTCATATTGTGTTCGCTCCATAAGGCTCCGGTTGAGGCAAAGAAGACCTTCTTCGGCGTGTTGACTTGCAATACGGCATCAGACACTCTATTGCGTCTTGTACCAGCAGCGATGAAAGGTTTCACTTCAAGCATTATGGATAGAATCGAGGAAAATAATTTCTTCCAGAAGGTTCGTCTTGCAACGATTAACGAGGCAAAACGCTTGATGTATGTCGGTATGACACGCCCGAAGGAGCAACTTATACTCACTACCTATGGCGCTAAAACTGGTGATGATTGGCTGACCGCAATCGGCTGTGATTCGATTGACTCTTGCGCTGCGGCTCAGGTTATCAATTGGGGTGGAACCAATTGGAAGCATATCGTTGAAAACTATGTTATTCCAGAGCAGGAGGATGTCGTAAATGATACAATAGAGTTCACTGCACTTAAGCAACCGACAGAGCATCAGTCGTTCGATGAAAAGTTCATATCGCCGAGCAAAGTCAAGACCGACAAGAGGTTGTATAGTGTTGAGCAATGTGGCTCATTTGCAGACCGTATCACGGCAACTTCCGTAGATGGTCGAGATAGCACTATTGGCGACTTTTTCCACCACTTGATGTACCTATGGAGAGGCGATAGAAGCATTATCGAAAAATTGGCAGAGGCTTATGGCGTGAAGGTCGATATTGAGGCAGTTGCTACATCTATCGAGAACTTTTGGGCTTGGATGGCGCAGACCTATGGTAAGTCCATCTCGACAGACAGAGAATTGCCATTCTCGTTCACCAATGACCTCGGGCAGATTATAACAGGTGAAATAGACCTTATATATCATACCTCTGAAGGCGATGTTCTGGTGGATTACAAGACCTACCAAGGTAGCGCAGCGCATCTTACCGACAAGGATAGCAATTTCTACGCAGGCAAGTATGGTGGGCAGTTGGCGTTGTACGAGAAGGCTCTATCACGCAATGGCGCCACCATCCGTGACCGCTTGATATGCTACCTATCGCTTGGTACAATTGTTAAAATAGAGGATTATCACGCTTAAACCAACTTGTTTTATGGAAATTTTGATTCTGATTCTTGCCGTATTTGGAGTGTTCTTAACAACAAGATATATCTCATTTGCTTGCACAAAGTGGTATCTGTTTTCGCTAAGAGATAGCATTTGCATAGAGAGATCCGACAAAAGCAAAAGGCAGGTGATGTTATTGCTAATTAAAACCAATGCGCAAATTATATAAGGCAAGAATAATATTGCTTTTAGGAAAAACAAAAACAGACACGGTCTTCACAACAATAAATGAAGCGACCTGCTATAGCAGGTCGCTTCATTTATTATATAAAATAGATAAAAGCTATTTGAGGAGTTCTGCGAGTTTAGTGGCGAGTTCTTCGCCTCGAAGATTGCGGGCAACGATGGTACCATCGGAAGCAATCAGGAAGTTGGAAGGGATGCTCCTCACAGCATACTCCTTAGCTGATGGATCCTGCCACATTTTCAGTTCGCTCACATTGATCCACACGAGTTTTTTGCTCTTCACAGCGTTTATCCAGGCCTCCTTATTCCTATCGAGGCTTACGCCATAAATCTCAAAACCCTTCTTATGGTACTTCGCATAATCCGCAACGAGGAAGGGTACTTCCCTCATACAAGGACCACACCACGAAGCCCAGAAGTCCAGTAAGACATACCTATTCTTGGCAAGCACATCGCTAAGCTTCACGATATTACCTTTTGCATCGGGCAGGGCAAGGTCGATATATTTCTGTCCCACCGCTACCCTCTTCATACCCTCGGCGTGCTCAGTAAGAGTGGTTGCCGTGTGGGATTTTTTGAGTTCCTCGGGCAACGATGCCACTGCCTCCAAAATCTCTTCGGGAGTCATCTCATAATATACCTGAGTAGCAAGCAGATAAAGACCGAAAATATTATCCTTATTTGACTCATAAGCTTCCACAGTGTGGTTGTCGTAGTTCTTCTCTGCCTCTGCACGCTCATCCTCGTCTTCGGCTGCCACATACGCCTCCATCAGTGCCTTTTTCTCAGCCATATAGGTTGCATTGTGGTCATTGGCGGGGGTGCCACTAACTGCAACCTCCCCCCAATTATCCACCGAGCCTACGACAGTCGCAACACCCTTCTCCACGAAGAGCATTTTACTCTTATCGCCCACCACGAGGTTTGCAAACAGAGGAGCCTCGGCATCTACTTTGATTTTGAACGAGCCATTTTTGGTCACATCGCTACCAAACACCTCAGTGCTCTTATTTGCCATAAGTTTTACCTCACCCGTGTAGCCCTCAATCGTGCCTTTCACGACATAGTCGTCTTTGCAACCCACGAGCGCCACCATTACAAGGGCGAGCCAAAAGATTCTTTTCATAGTATTTGTTTAAGATTGGTACTGACTATTACTGGAACAGTTCGGTCAAGGTCTCAACGAGAGCCTCGCCACGAAGGTTCTTTGCAACAATCTTGCCCTCGCCGTCAATGAGGAAGTTTGCGGGGATGGAGTTCACAGAGTAGTCCTGAACCGCCTGAGTCTGCCAACCAGTAACCTCGCTGACATTCACCCACTTCATACCCTGTTTCTCGATAGTACCCTTCCAAGCCTCTGCGTTCTCATCGAGGCTCACACCATATATTTCAAAACCTTTGTCGTGGAACTGAGCATAAGCATCGAGCAGGTAGGGCATCTCACCCATACAAGGACGACACCACGAAGCCCAGAAGTCGATGAGGACATATTTATTTGCCTCTACAACCGATTGGAGCGACACCTCTTCGCCATTCACATTGGGAAGAACGATATTGGTGTAGGGTTTGCCAATCTCGGTTTTGAGCATATTCTCTGCATACTCTTTCAAGGTCACAATCTCATCCATTTTCTGGACATCCTTGGGATAACCTGCGACAGTTTCGAGAATCTCCTCTGCCGACAACTCACGGTATTTGCTCTGCATAAAGATATATGCACCCCAGAGGTTATCCTTATTCTCCTCATAACTCTCATTTACAAGTTCCTCCATCTTAACGAAAAGCATAGGCATCTCCTCGTCGGACACGGAGCCATCAATAATGGGCTGGAACAACTCATTCTGTTTCCTTGCAAATGTCATAAAAGCCTCATTGGAAGCGGTGCCAGTCACGCTAATCGAGTCGGGAGATTGAACATTACCCTCAACCTTGATGGGTGAGCCATCCAAAAAGAGAGGAAGAACAGAAGCACCATCAACTGCCAAAGTTGCAAACATAGGCACCTTGCTCTCAACTTGGAGCACAAACGAGCCATTCTCGGCAGTTGCCGTAGCATAAACCTCGTCGCCAGCCATATTCATTACAGCCACCTCTTTTACTTCGCCATCAATGTGTCCCTCTACAACATAAGTTTTGGGGTTGTTACAGCCCACCATCACGAGCGCAGCTGCAACGATCATCATAAGTTTTTTCATAGTTCTTTGTTTTATTTTTGGTTGTTATTTCACTATTTTCTTCTTGGTCTTGGACTCCTCCACTACTCTATTTGGGTTACCTGCCACAAAACTCTCCCACGAGGAGGATTTTGCTCTACCACGCTTCACTGCCACCGTTTGATGTGGAATTGGCGAGGAAGTCTCGAAATAGTGACACAGAGCCACTGCCAGACCGTCCGTAGCATCCAATCTCTTGGGGTTATACTCCACGCCAAGCATACTTTTGAGCATTGCAGCGACCTGTTCTTTGGCAGCGCCACCATTACCCGTAATTGCCTGCTTCACACGCCTCGGGGCATATTCAAAGACCTTGTGCCCACGACATAGAGCCGCAGCCATAGCCACACCCTGCGCCCTACCGAGTTTGAGCATACTCTGCACATTCTCGCCAAAAAAGGGCGACTCCAATGCGACCTCGTCGGGTTTATACTCATCCACGAGAGAGAGGACACGATTAAAAATGTACCTCAGTTTCTCATAGGGGTCTTTCATCTTGGTCATCTCAATATCGCCGATGACCACCGCACGCAGTTTATTCCTACCCAGCACCTCCAAGACACCATAACCCATACGGTTAGTGCCAGGGTCTATACCCATAATGATGCGAGGAGAGGTGTTCATACTACTCTACTGATTTTTGAGTTCCTCGACCTGTTTTTTCAACTCCCTTACGCTACGCTGCAACTCGGGGAGGTTGCGGAACACAGCATTTGCCCTGCGGAAGCGTGCAGCATCAATGCCAAACGAGCCCATAATCTGCGAGCCTTCGGGGATGGAAGAGGTCACACCACTGCTCGAACCAATAACCGAACGATCGCCAACGGTAATGTGTCCAACGACACCCGCCTGACCGCCAATCATACAGTTCCTGCCGACCTTTGCACTACCTGCCACAGCCGACTGACCAGCCATCACGGTATTTGCACCAACAACAACATTGTGACCAATCTGCACAAGGTTATCAATCTTCGTACCCTTGCAAATAACAGTTGCCCCCATTGTTGCACGATCGATGGTAGTATTTGCGCCAATCTCCACATCATCTTCGAGGATAACGATACCAATCTGAGGTATCTTATCATACTCGCCCTGTGCATTGGGAGCAAAGCCGAAGCCATCCGAGCCAACAACTGCACCCGAGTGGAGGATACATCTCTCGCCAATCTTGCAACCCTCATAGACCTTCACACCCGAGTATAGTGTACTCTTCGAGCCAACAATTGCGCCATCACCAATGTAGGTGTGGGGATAGAGTTTCACACCATCACCAACCTTTGCGCCTTCGTCTATAACAACATAGGCTCCGATGTAGCACCCCTCGCCCACCGTAGCGCTCTCCGCCACAACAGCCGTTGGGTGAATGCCACTCTTTTGTGGTTTGTAGGAGGCATAGAGTTCGAGCAACTTAGCAAACGAGCCATAGGCATCATCCACCTTGATGAGCGTTGCCTTCACGGGCTCTTTGGGTTCCCACGAACGATTTACAATGACTATTGACGAGTTGGTCGAATAGACATAGTGCTCATACTTGGGGTTTGCCATAAATGAGAGCGCACCCTCCGTTCCCTCCTCAATCTTCGCAAAGGTACTCACGGTAACATCCTTATTACCAACGATATCGCCACCCAAACCAGCGGCAATCATTTCAGCCGAAAATTGCATCTTATTTTCTCTTTTTATACTTTGTATTCTATTGCAACCTACGCCCTTATTAGAGGTATTTCTTGATATCGACCCCCTCGGGCATAAACTGCGCCACATCGCCATTGAAACTCAAAATCTCCCTAATAACGCTACTCGACACTGCCACATACTCCGGAGGAGTAAAGAGCAGAACAGTCGTAATCTCGGGGTAGAGTCTTTGGTTAATCTGCATCATATTGCGCTCATAGTCGAAATCCACCGTATTGCGCATACCACGCAGCACAAACTTCAACTGCCTATCCCTGCAATACTCGCCCGTCAGACCGTGATAGCTCACAACCTCCACACGAGGCTCATTGGCATAGAGGTCCGAGATGAGCCTTTTGCGGTTTTCGACGGTCAGCAGCCCCCTCTTATCCTGATTCTCACCAATGGCAATAATGAGCCTATCGAAAATCTTTAAGCCCTCCGCCACCAATGCCTGATGACCCGAAGTGAAGGGATCGAACGAGCCTGGGAAAATTGCGATTTTCATATCCGCTTATCGTTTCTGGCTTTGTGCAACTTACACCAATTTCTCGAAGAGGCGACGCATACCAACCTTGTCGGCAACGATTGCCTCCAACTCCTCGATGCGCACACGATACTGCTCCATTGTATCCCTCTCACGGATAGTTACAGTACCGTCCTCTTTGGTCTGGTGGTCGATAGTCACGCAGAAGGGAGTACCGATAGCATCCTGACGACGATAGCGTTTGCCAATCGAGTCTTTCTCATCGTACTGCACATTATGGCTGAATTTGAGTTTATGAACAAGGTCCATAGCAATCTCCTGCAAGCCATCCTTCTTCACGAGAGGCAACACTGCAACTTTCACAGGTGCCAAAGGTGCGGGGATGGAGAGAACTACACGACTCTCGCCATTTGCAAGCTGCTCCTCTTTGTAGGCAGCCGAAAGCACCTGCAATACCATACGATCTACACCCACCGAGGTCTCAACCACATAAGGAACATAGCTCTCGCCAGTTTCGGGGTCGAAATACTGGATTTTCTTACCCGAGAACTGCTGGTGGCGACCCAAGTCGTAGTCGGTGCGAGAGTGGATACCCTCCACCTCTTTGAAGCCGAAGGGGAAGTTAAACTCCACATCGGTAGCTGCATTTGCGTAGTGTGCGAGTTTCTCGTGGTCGTGGAAGCGGTAGTTGTCGTCACCAAAACCAAGCGCACGGTGCCAACTCATACGAGTCTCTTTCCACTTATTCCACCACATCATCTCCTCACCAGGGCGTACAAAGAACTGCATCTCCATCTGCTCAAACTCCCTCATACGGAAGATGAACTGGCGAGCCACAATCTCGTTACGGAAAGCCTTACCAATCTGTGCAATACCGAAAGGAATCTTCATACGACCAGTCTTCTGCACATTGAGGAAGTTCACAAAGATACCCTGTGCGGTCTCAGGGCGGAGATATACGGTATTTGCACCCTCTGCAACCGAGCCCATCTGAGTCGAGAACATAAGGTTGAACTGACGCACTTCGGTCCAGTTGCGAGAGCCCGAGATGGGGCACACAATCTCGCAATCGAGGATAATCTGGCGCACCTCTGCGAGATCGTTTGCATTGAGAGCCTCTGCCATACGGTTATTCACCTCATCACGGCGAGCTTTAATCTCCAACACCCTACCGTTGGTCTGCAAGAACATCTCTTTGTCAAACGACTCGCCAAAGCGTTTTGCAGCCTTTGCGCACTCTTTCTCAATCTTCTCGTCCTGTTTTGCAATCCAGTCCTCAATGAGTACATCCGCACGGTAGCGCTTCTTGGAGTCTTTATTGTCAATCAGAGGGTCATTAAATGCGCCAACGTGACCACTTGCCTCCCACACTTTGGGGTGCATAAAGATAGCGGCATCGATACCCACGATATTGTCGTGGAGTTTGGTCATCGAATCCCACCAATAGGTCTTGATGTTGTTTTTGAGCTCCACACCGAGCTGACCGTAATCATACACGGCGCTAAGACCGTCGTAGATTTCGCTCGAAGGGAAGATAAAACCATACTCTTTGCAGTGTGCAATCAGTTTCTTAAAAAGTTCTTCTTGTGTCATTGTTCTAATATGTTTTTATTGTTCGATTATTTCGCATCGTTTTTAACCCACAAATGTAGGCAAAACCTTTGAGAATTGAAAGCACCAAGCCATAAAAACTTTCGCACGCACGGATATACGCCTATGCGCACGAGGTTTTCAACCCCCAAACACCTCCACAAAACAGACAAAAAGAGCCACCAATTTTGCAATTGGTAGCCCTCTAAAAAACGCCCATTCAAAGCGACTATATGTATTCGAGTAATTCAAGTGGATTATCGATGATTGCGAGTGGGTTATGAGCCGCAAGTTCAACCTTCGGTCTAAATCCCCAAGCAACACCTACACACTCCACTTCGGCATTGATTGCAGTCCTCATATCGACATTCGTATCGCCCACATACAAGACCTCCGACTTTGCCACACCCGTATGCTCCAAAATCTCCTCCACAATCTGCGGATTGGGCTTCACAGGCACACCTTCCCTATTACCAAGCACAATCTCAAAGTGAGTATCGCGGAAGTAATGTGCCACGAGTTTAAGGGTTGCAGTGTGGTACTTATTGGAGGCAACCGCCATCCTCACACCTCGCCTTCGGAGCTCCGCCAAGAGTTCCAAAATGCCATCATACGGACGACTCAAATCGGCATTATGTGCCTCATAGAAGGGCATAAAATGCTCCCTAATTCGCAATACATTATCCTCGCTTCTCTCCCCCTCTGGCAGCGCTCTCTCAAAGAGTTTCATCACACCATCGCCCACCATAAAGCGATAGGCATCCTCCTCGTGAGTAGGAAATCCACACTTTTCGAGCGCCTGATTTACCGCCACTGCAAGGTCGGCAATAGAGTTAAGCAAAGTGCCGTCGAGGTCGAAAATCACGAGTTTTTTCATACTCCCAAGTCCCTACAATTAGAAGATATTGAAGAACTGATCAACCATTGTCAGCAGCAGTGAAAGGATACCAATGACGCCACTCCAAAAGCTAAATCGCTCCCAGCGCCTACTCTTCGATATCTCCTCATCCGTACCTCCGAGAATTTTGCTTTTAATCTCATTTACAGCATCTTCATAGGCATCCACATCGTGATGAATAGAGGACACAGATCTAACTAAGTGCTCCAACTGTGCCTTCAACCCCAAACGACCTCTGCGCTGGCACTCAACCGCATCATCTTGGAGATTTTTCTCAATCTCTGTGAAGAACAACGACAGTTTGTGATGTGTCTTCTCTTCAAGGATTGTTGAACGATGTCGTTCGCCATCATTCATATCTTTGCTCACATTGATATCAATATGCAGGGTGGGCATAAAGCGATAGTTGTAATGTTTGAGCTCAGTAGCATACGCTTCCATCTCCACCATCATAAAGGGAAGCAACGACTTATCATTCACCGTAAGTGCGTGGAAGCGGATATACCTCATAGGTACCTGCTCCGATAAATCGAAGCGTTGCCAACCGCAATAGCCATCCCTAAATGTATCGAACAGCACTCGCCACACCTTCAAATCCTCCGACACGAGGAGGCGGTACTGATATTTAATGTTGCAGTTCTCGGTTTTAAGCCTGCCGCAGTTGTCCCACAGCAAGAATTGGATGGTCTGCACCATCTTCACCTCTTCCAAATCGACCGTAATAGTCGCAGGCGAGATGACCGATGTAAAGCCCTCAAACTCATCGTAGTTACGAATGTCGCCATCGGTAAGATTCGCAACCGTAACATTTGAGTCATAGCGTGGATTATGAACCTTTTTGCAAGTAAGATTCTCGCCACAAGATGCACACGCATCCAGAGGAGTTCCCTTCTCACTAACATTGGGTTTGCAGCACATCTGTTCCAAAATCTTCTTGCCCGCAGCAAGATTAGGATTATATGTCATAGTGATATTTTCCATACTTCTACTCCCCCATCATTAACCATTCAACCACGCCATAATTGCCAGTGCCACACTTATTATGCCCGACACAAAGCCCCAAACTGTCCAAGGGGCATTTCGACGGCGCGACTCCACCATCTCCGCCTGCACGGGGCTAATAACCGCACGCTCAATACCATCGGAGTTGCGTTCCAGAACTTTGATGTCATTTGCAAAGTTGGTGATAATCCTCTCCATATCGTCACCCTGCACATTGTAGGTCTTGGTTACCTCGTCGTAGGTCATTGCATTCAATACCGACTTACTCATAAGAGGCATACTACTCTCAGGCACATTCATCTGCAAGTAACTACGACCGAGTTCGTCCCTCATAATCGTAGAAATCAATCCCGAGATGTCGTTAAGTTTCTTGAAGAGTGGCATACCATCGCCAATCTCGCACATCACATTAGCCGTGTCGATAGTAACATCAAGCGATGCAGTTTCGCCCTCGTAGAGTTCTGTCGGGCGATTGTACGCCTCAAATTGCACGATATGAAAACCGTTGTTCTTGCGGTTGTCGATAGCGTGGATGCGGATATAGCGAATCTGCATAGGCTCCGAGAGTGTAAAACACTGCCAATTGACATAGCCATTGCCCAACGAGTCGTAGAGAACGCTCCACTTTGTAGAGCCATTTATATAAGGGGTATCCTCACTCACCAAGATGCGGTAGAAATACTCCCTCGGTTTGGAGTTGTGGTTATTCTCATTCTTACCAGGATTCATCAGCAGAAAGCGGATATAACCGATCTCATAGTTCTTTCCGAGGTCAATAGTCAAATAGGCAGGAACGTGCACACCACAATAGCCCTTCGTTCCGTCGAATTTCTTGTAGCTACCGTCGAGCATCGCTTCGGGAGTATTACACTCTTCGAGCACTCGCTTTCCTAATGCCACATTGGGGTTATCCATATTCATATAGTCGTTTTGTTATTTTGTATTTACATAAACATAGCCACAAGCATATAGAGCCAGTGTGCCGAGATTGCTGCCACAATACCACCAATCGTATGAGCCACAATCGCTTTTGAAGTCAAACTACGATAGCCGAGCGTATCGAGCATTGCGGTATGGGTGCTCAGGTAGCCACTCCAACACATACCGATAGCCGTGAATACTGCGATAGCATTGCCATCCACCCAACCTGCCTCAATAAAGTTGGGCACAAGACCCAGAGCCGCTCCCACAGCACCGAGTGCCGTGATAGGGAATGCCATCAAGTGTGGGTCGGTAAAACCAAAGAGCCACTCGAAGATAAAGTTAAACTTACCTGCAAGAGTAGGCAGAAGTTCCGTACCCTCGTATGCCGCACCCGTATAAGTACCCGATGCCGAGGGACCAAAGGTAATAACCATCACAAGTGTGGAGATAATAAGCACACCGGGAATAATAGCCAGTCCCACATCCACACCTGTACGACCACCATCGAGCAACGAATCGAGGATGCGCTGAAACAGGGGTTTTCTGTACTCTAAATCCTCCTCTTTCTTCTCCTCCTGCATCACAACGGCAGGCTCATACTGATAGTTGGGATATGCCTTAATCACAGAGCGTTGCATAAGCCTTGTGGATACCAAACAGCCAATCATCGCCCCCACAAAACCAACTAATGGCTCCACAAAGAAACCCTGACCAATCATAAAGACAATAACGAGCAGACCCATACCGAAGGCAGTGCCGAAGTTGGTCAGCGAGATATACTGATACTTTTTGAAGTAGGATGCAAAACGCTTATCCTGCGCAAGCGAGATAATCGCTGGGTTGTCCGAAAGGAAAGTCACAACCGCACCAAGCGAAGCCACACCCGGGAGGTTAAAAAGAGGTTTCATCAGGGGGCGGAGGAGTTTCTCAAACATCTTAACCACACCAAACTCCACAAAGACTTTACCCAAAGCACCCGTAATCACACAAATCGCCATCAGGTAGAATACCGTATTCAGGAGTAGGTCGTGTGCCGTATTCATAACGGTATTGAGCATATTAGCAGTGCCCATCTTTGAGCCCAAATAGCCAAACAGCAAGAAGATAATGAACAGGCAGACAATGCCACTTGGCATCCTAAAACCACCTTTTCGTCTTGGATTTGCCATATATCCTATATTTAGTTCTTACTTAACAAATTGACCTTCCAAGTCAGACCCGCTTGGAACATAAGGTGACCATCCTGCAACGCTGCCATAGGTACTGCCTTTCCAAATGTGTAGCAACTTGCAGCGTGAATGCGGAGATTGCGCCTACCTGTGGGAAAATACTCCACACCGCCACCGAGGCGCCAAATATCCGTACCGACAAGAACAGTGGGGTCAATCACACCATCATTTACATCATAGGATGCGTGAGTGAAGATATTTAAGTTTTCATTTACAGCCCAACTGACATCGAGCATCGAGGAAAAACTAACATTTCCCTTATTCTCAAAATCACACCTTGTCATCACATCCCACTCAATGGTCGTAATGCCAAATGTATCTTTACCTCCAAGTGCAATATAACCGAGATATTTATTGGGCGCATATTCCAACAAGTTGATTGACGAGAGAGTCATATCGTCCATATACATAAGGTTATAGGCATAAAGATTCTCATTAGAAAAGTCATAAGGACTTTGACACACCTGCGCCAAGAGTTTGGAATTAGCCCTATTACCATACTTATAGGTTGCGCTCACACCGAACTGATAGCAAGCAATCTGATGCCAATACTCCGAGGCATAATAGATATCAATAGGCGCACGATCATACTCGTAACCACCAATTGCCACCACCTGTTTGCCTGCCGAGAAGTCCCACCTATCGGTCGAGTAGGTGAGCGTTGCCCAGTCAGTTGCAGCAAAGGGCGACGACTGTACCTTATTTGCACGATAGCGAATCGAATAGCTGAGATTTTCGGCAATCGAGCCATCCATACGGAGGTTGAAAAACTTACCATCAAAGCCCGAAACGGATGGTTGCGACACCCCTTTGAGCGCCTCATATTGCCAATCACTCCTCAGCTCCACATCAAGGCGACTAACACCCTGTGCCTGCATCGTAAGTACGCCACAGACCATCAATACGATCCACGCAAAAACTCTTTTCTTCATTTTAGTTAGTTATTGTAAGTTTTAGTAGTTCAACACATTACCCTTCTCTACTCTACACGGAGCAGTTGGATATCAAAAATGAGGGTCGAGAAGGGTTTGATAACGCCCGCCCCCTTTGCACCATAGCCCAAATTAAAGGGGATGACGACCTCCCAACGAGAGCCCTCGGGCATCTCACGAAGTGCCGTGCGCCACCCCTCAATCAGACCTCGCAGAGGAAATGTCGCCGCCCTACCCTTCTCGGTCGCATCGAAGACCTTGCCGTTGATGAGCATTCCTTTGTAGTGCACCGTAATCACACTCTTTGGCGTGGGTTTTGCTCCCTTACCTTTGGTAATCTCTCGATACATCACTCCATTGAAAAGGCGCTTAACGCCCGCCCTTTGGGCATACTCCTCCAAGAACTCCAAATTGCGCTCCTTGTAGGCGCTATTATTATTCACAAGTGCCATCTCTCTATTTCTCAGCCTTTTTAAGTCCCATCCCTGCGGCAATATCCTCCATCAGTCGGAACGCCTCATCGTAGTCATTGGGAATCTTCCCATCCAAAATCGCATCCTTGATAATCGCCTTTATCTCACCGATTTGCGAACAAGGACTCAAACCGTATGTTTGCATAATGATTTCGCCCGTAATTGGGGGCTGGAAGTTGCGGACTCTGTCCTTCTCCTCAATATCCTTCATCTTCACCCTCACGAGCGCAAAGTTGCGCAAATAGCGCTGCACCTTGCTATCAATACCCGAGGTAATATCCGCCTCACAGAGTGTCATCAAATCCTCAACATCATCGCCCGCCTCAAAGAGCAAACGACGCACAGCCGAATCGGTAACCTCATCCTCAGAGAGGATAATGGGGCGCAAGTGCAGAAAGACCAACTTGCGGACATACTTCATCTTCTCGTTAAGTGGCAAGCGCAACTTACGGAAGATTTCGGGTATCATCTTACTTCCCACTACCTCGTGACCGTGGAATGACCACCCCACCTTGCTATCAAACGCCTTTGTGCGAGGTTTAGCAATATCGTGCAGCAGTGCAGCCCAACGGAGCCACAGATTATCGCTCTTGCGTGCCACATTATCGAGCACTTTGAGCGTATGTGCAAAATTATCCTTATGCGCCTTACCACACCTTACCTCCACGCCTTTAAGAGCCTCCAATTCGGGGAAAATGTAGGACAAAAGTCCTGTCAGGGAGAGCAACTCGAAACCGATAGAGGGCACCGGCGAAGCGACAATTTTATGCAACTCGGTAGCGATGCGCTCTTGCGACACAATCTTTATGCGTTCGGCATTGCGGACAATGGCATCGAAAGTCTCGGGCGCAAGATCAAAGCCAAGCTGAGTAGCAAACCTCACACCACGAATCATCCTCAAAGGGTCATCCGAGAAGGTCACATCGGGGTCGGTTGGAGTGCGGATAATCTGGCTCTCCAAATCCACCATACCACCGAAACTATCGAGCAATTCGCCATAGGTATCACTATTGAGCGACCACGCAAGAGCATTTATCGTAAAATCCCTGCGTAGCTGGTCGTCTTCGATTGTTCCCTCCTCCACTGCAGGTTTGCGAGAGTCGGGCGAGTAGGACTCCTTACGAGCGCCAACAAACTCTATCTCCCTACCCTCCTTGTCGTGCAACATTGCCGTACCAAAAGTTTTGAACACCGACACTTTGGTGTGCAACTTCTTGCCGAGAGCCTTTGCAACCTCAATACCGCTACCCACCACCACGACATCTATATCCGTCGAGGGGCGAGCGAGGTAGTAATCACGCACATAACCACCAACCACATAGGCACGCAGTCCGAGCGATTCGACAATCTCGTTGATTTGTCGGAAGATTGGAAGTGAAAGAGGATTCTGCTTAGACATCTTCTGCAAATTATTTCAGTTGTGCAAGATAGCGACCAACGGTCTCCTCCAAACCAAGATAGAGGGCGTCCGAAATGAGTGCGTGACCAATTGACACCTCATCCGTCCAGGGAATACGCTCCACAAAATAGGCAAGGTTGTCAAGATTAAGATCGTGACCTGCATTTAGTCCCAGACCACACCTCTGCGCCTCCTCAGCAGCTGCAACATAGGGGGCAATAGCCTGTTCCCTATCTGCGTGATAGTCACGAGCATAAGCCTCCGTGTAGAGTTCCACACGATCGGCACCACACTCTTTTGCGCCCAAAACCATCTCGGGCACAGGATCCACAAAAATCGACACACGGATACCCTTCGAATGGAACTCCTCGACTTTCTTTGTGAGGAACTCCTTGTGGGCAATAGTGTCCCAACCCGCATTGGAGGTAATCGCATTTTCCGCATCGGGGACAAGAGTCACCTGCGCAGGTACAACCTCCAAAACCAAATCGGTAAAGGAGTCGATAGGATTACCCTCAATATTCAACTCCGTAGTCACAAGATCTTTCAGTTGTCTTACATCGTCATAGCGAATGTGCCTACCATCTGGGCGAGGATGCACAGTGATTCCCTCTGCACCAAAACCCTCTATTCGGCGTGCAGCAAGTAGTACATCGGGCATATTTCCACCCCTTGAATTGCGGATTACAGCAATTTTGTTTATATTTACACTCAATTTTGTCATACAAATACTGCTCTTAAAATTTCATTGTAAGGAAGTTTTAGGTATCTTTGTTGGGTGTAAAGTTATCACAAAGTTTTGTGAAATGAAAATAATTTTGTTTGCGCGCCCCTCTTCGGGTGCATCAGTAGAGCGCTTTAACACTCTATTAGAGGGAGTTAAGGCACGAAATATAGATTACAAAGTCAATGATGCGGCAGCCGATTGGTTCGTCCAAAATGGTGGTTGGGAGATTTCATCTCCCCATCGTTACTCCTCAATGCAGGAAGTTCTGACCGACGACGCCATTGTAATCTCATACGGTGGCGACGGAACTTTGCTTAGCGCAGTGCGCTCACTCGGTGGCAAAGAGGTGCCCATTTTGGCAATCAATTCGGGCAGGCTCGGCTTCCTTGCAACCGTTCCACAGGAGGAGGCAATCGAGGCGATTGACAAACTTGCCGAGGGCGAATATACGATAGAAAAACGCACCCTTCTGAAAGTTGAAGGAGATATTGAGGATGGCATAACTTTCCCTCTGGCGTTCAATGAGTTCTCCGTTCAGCGCAATCTTATGGGAATGATTGGCACAAAGGTCGAAATTGATGGTCGTGTAGTGGCGAATTATTGGAGCGATGGAATGCTCGTTGCGACCCCCACGGGTTCTACTGCCTACTCCCTTAGTGCAGGTGGTCCAATCCTTGCTCCCGAGTGCCATTGTATGGTGCTCACACCCATTGCACCCCACAACCTCACAATGCGCCCCGTTGTCGTTCCCGACAGCAGCGTTATCCGCATTACGGTAGATTCTCGTGACCCCCACGCTGTGGCGGCTATCGACAACGAAAATTTCACAATCCGCAACGGCTCTTCGTTCACTATCACTCGTGCCAAAGAGCAAGTTTTTTTGGTCAAGTTGCAAAATATATCC
Source organism: Tidjanibacter sp. (assembly GCA_017648105.1). GTDB lineage: Bacteria > Bacteroidota > Bacteroidia > Bacteroidales > Rikenellaceae > Tidjanibacter. The sequence goes on along the minus strand of JAGCJH010000009.1, from coordinate 15,017 downwards.
TTCTATGATGCGTTAAAGAAGAAGATGATGTGGGGACTTGACGGCAGAGAGTCAAAAGTTTAGCCCAAATTCATAACCTTTCGGGGAGATACCTATTGTAAAAAAGAGATATTCACCCTATATTTGCACGCTTATTTTAGACGCAAATGGCAAAACAGAACATTGATAAAAAAATCCCACAGCACGTTGCTATCATTATGGATGGCAACGGCAGGTGGGCACAACAGCGTGGTATGGAGCGCCCCGAGGGACACATTGCGGGTGTAGAGGCTGTGCGCCGAGTTCTCAAAGCGGCAGTAGTAGAGGGTGTTAAGTATCTGACGCTATATACCTTTTCGACCGAAAACTGGGGGCGACCCAAAGAGGAGGTAGAGGCAATTATGGAGCTCTTCTGCAAGAGCGTTGTAGCCGAGACTCCCGAACTAAAATCGCAGGGCGTAAGGGCGAAAATTATGGGTGACAGGAGTGCTCTCTCCGAGAAGGTCAATCACTACATCGACCGCATTGAAAGCGAAACAGCCGATGGTGAGAGAATTACCCCGATTTTTGCACTCAATTACAGCTCTCGTCACGAAATCACTGAAACATTCAAGCAGATGGCACAGAGGGTTGCTGAGGGCAAACTTGCGCCCGAGAGCATCACTTCGGAGGTCATCTCGCAAAATCTCTACTCGTGCGACTACCCCGATCCCGACTTGGTAATCCGCACAGGTGGAGAATACCGATTGAGCAACTTTTTGATGTGGCAATCGGCATACAGCGAGCTCTACTTCACTCCTACCTTGTGGCCCGACTTCGACAAAGAGTCGCTCCACGAGGCTATTGAGGCATACGCAGGGCGCAATCGTCGCTACGGACTCGTAGAGGCAAAATAACACAAACGACAAGAAGAAGCAAAAGAAAATAGATAAACAATGCTAAGAAAATTCCTCATACTCACCATCCTGCTCACCAGTGTCGCATCGCTATGGGCTCAGCAGACCGAGCCTACGATTGTCGCAGTGGAGGCAGAGGAGGATGATATTACAACAGACTCCATTACGGTAGATTTGAACTCCCCCATTGCGGATTACAGCGCCCCCAAGCGCTACACCATCCGTCACATCAAGGCGGAGGGCATCAAGTTCCTCGACCCTGAGATGCAAATCAACTCGTCGGGCTTGGCTGTGGGCGACCAGATTACCATCCCAGGTCAGGAGATTTCCAATGCAATCACTAAGCTGTGGTCGAAACAATACTTCTCCGATGTGCAGATCTTCGCCACCCCAGTGGGCGACAGTGTCGATTTGAATATCGTTTTGGCAGAGCGCCCACGCATCTTCCGCTGGCTCTTTGAGGGTATCAGCAAGAGTTCAACCACTACACTCACAGAGGATTTGAAGCTCAAGCGTGGTGCAGAAACACTCAGTGACTACAACATCGAAAAGAGGGTCAATCAAATCAAAGACCACTATATCCACAAGGGTTGGAGAAATGTGGAGGTAACGCCCCGCATTGAGAACGATAGCGTAATCAAGAACGCCGTGAATGTAACTTTCGTTATCGACAAGCGTGAGAAGGTGCGCATCGGCGAGATTAACTTCGAGGGTAATGAGGTGTTCGATGACAAACAGCTCCGCAAGGTGATGAAGAAAATCCACCAGAAGAGCATCAACATCTTCCACAATACCAAACTGCGTGATGATGAATTGAAGGAAGATTTCGGCAACCTGATTGACTTCTACAACTCAAAGGGTTATCGTAATGCAATGATTGTAAGCGATTCGGTCTATGTAATCAGTCCCGAGCGCATCGGTCTTACGATTACCATCGATGAGGGCAATAAGTTCTTCTATCGTGATATCAAGTGGGTGGGCAACAGCAAATACCCCACCGAGCACCTCAATAGCATTCTCGGTCTGAAAACAGGCGACGCCTACGACAAGAAGACACTCAATGAAAGACTTGGCGTTGGCAAGGAGGATGACCCCGAGGATGTTTCGACCGTCAATGCTCTCTATCAGAACGAGGGCTACCTTGCGTCGCAAATTGCCCCCACCGAGATTATCATTGGCTCGGATAGCATCGACTTGGAAATCAAGATTTTTGAAGGTCAGCAGTACCGCTTCAACAATGTCGGCATCACGGGTAACAACAAAGTCAATGATGAGGTTATCCGCAGGGAGATTTACACTCGCCCCGGCGAACTCTACAACCGTGCTCTTTTGATGCAGACTATGCGCCAGCTCGCAGCAATGGGTCACTTCGATGAAACACAGATTCGCCCCGATATCCGCCCCGTCGTTGGCTCCAATGACGCCGTGGATGTAACTTGGAATTTGAGCGAGAAGGCTTCGGATAAGTTTGAAATCAGCGGTGGTTGGGGTGCTGGTATGTTCGTAGGCTCACTTGGTGTGGTATTCACCAATATGAGTATGCGCAATGTCTTCAATAAAGATGCTTGGCGCCCTTACCCACAAGGCGACAACCAACAACTCTCAATTCGTGGTCAGACCAACGGTACATATTATAGTTCGATTTCGGCAAGTTTCACGGAGCCTTGGCTCGGTGGCAAGAAGCCTAATTCGCTGACCGTAGGTGCCTATTGGTCGGAGCAGACCACCGACTACTACTCGTCGTACACTGGTCTTGTGGATAACAACCAGCACTTCCGTGCGATGGGTGCGAGTGTAGGTTTGGGTCGTAGGCTTTCGTGGCCCGACCAATACTTCACGCTCTACAATGAGTTGGGCTATCAGGCATACGAGATGCGTGATTGGGACTACTTCCTGATCAACAATGGCAGGGCAAACATCTTCACATTCCGCACCTTGCTGTCACGCAACTCCACCGACTCCCCCATCTACCCCCGTCGAGGCTCGGAATTCACATTCTCACTGACCCTGACACCTCCCTACTCGCTCTTCCAAAAGGATGTGGACTACTCTTCTATGAGCGATGAGGAGAAATATAAATGGATTGAGTATCACAAATGGTTGCTCAGTTACAAGTGGTACTATCCTCTTACCAACGATGGCAAACTTGTTGTAATGACAAGGGCAGAGATGGGTTATTTGGGTAACTACACCCCCGAGAAGCAGTCCCCCTTTGAGGGCTTCGATGTCGGTGGTGACGGTATGTCGGGTTATAATGTATATGGTGTGGATATCGTGTCGTTGCGTGGTTACGACGAGGGCGCACTTACCCCCAGTAGCAACACCTACACCTATGCAAATGTGTATAGTAAATACACAGCCGAGCTCCGCTATCCCATCATTATGGAGCCTCAGTCGCAGATTTATGCTCTGCTCTTTGCCGAGGCTGGTAATGCTTGGCTCTCGTGGAGGGACTTCAACCCCTTTGAGCTCAAACGCTCGCTCGGTGTGGGTCTGCGCATCTACCTTCCCGTCTTCGGTCTTCTCGGTATAGACTGGGGTTATGGCTTCGACAAGGCATACGGTGCTTCGAGCGTGAGTGGTAGCCAGTTCCACTTCGTAATCGGACAACAATTTTAACTAACTTAATAGCAACGATTTAGACTATGAAAAAGAGCATCATTCTTGGCGCATTGGTTTCGCTCTTTGCAATCAATGCTTCGGCACAGAACTACGCAGTAGTAAACAGCCAGAAAGTATATCAGTCCATAGAGGCATACGCAGCTGCTGTCGCAGAGATTGACGCACTCGCAACCTCATATCAGGAGAACATCGATGAAGCTTACGCAAAAGTGGAGGAGATGTATCAAAACTATATGATTGCCAAATCGGCACTCACATACGAGGAACAGCAAGCCGAGGAGAAAAACATCATCGCCAACGAGCAGAAGATTACCTCCTATCAGGAGAATGTCTTTGGCACCAATGGTGTGCTGACCAAAAAGCAGGAGGAGCTGCTCAAACCCTTCCACGAGAAGGTTGCAAAAAGCATCAGCGACTATGCTGCCTCGCACGGCTATGATATGGTAATTGACATTGCCACCACTGCCCTGCCCTACTACTCACCCAAGATTGACATTACGGAAGAAATTATCAAATTAGTTAAATAACAATCAAACAACACTTTATGAAATTTATGATGAAACTTTCGCTCGCAGTTGTAGCTCTCTTTGCAGCTACCGCAGTGGGCAATGCACAACCCAAATTCGGTTATGTAAACTCGCAGGAGATCATCTTCTCGATGCCCGACATCGCAGAGGTACAGACAAGCCTCGAAAAGTTGCAGAAAGACCTCGAAGAGCAGTTGGAGTATATTCAGGTGGAGTACAACAACCGCCTTGCTGAGTACCAGAAAAATGGTGCAAGCTATTCCGACGCTATCCGTCAGAGCAAAGAGCAGGAGCTTATGAGCCTCCAACAGCGCTATGAGGAGCTCGGTAAGGCTGGCTCACAGGATTTGCAGAATCAGCAGAGCAAACTTATGCAGCCCGTAATCGAGAAGGCTCGCCTCGCTATTGAGAAAGTTGCCTCTGAGGGTGGCTACACCGCAGTATTCGATATGGCTGCTGGTTCGCTTATCTACTACGACAAGGAGCAGATGACCGACCTCGCACCCATCGTGAAGAAAGAGCTCGGTATCGTAGATACTCCCGTAGCGCAGTAATCTACGACTAAGTGGCTTTCGCCCCATAAGACCCCGCCAGAAGGCGAGGTCTTTTTTGTTTCTCTCGATATGAAAAGGGCGGCTGCCTGATAAAAGTTGAAAAAATCCCGAAAATTCAGGTTTCAATTTTCAACTTTCAACTTTAATCGATACATTTGTAAGTTGATAACTCTAACTCGATTACAAAGTGGCAAAGAGCGAAAAAAATAAGACGAAAGAGACTCCGCTGATGCAGCAATACTTCTCTGTGAAGGCTACACACCCCGATGCAATCCTTCTCTTCCGAGTGGGCGACTTCTATGAAACCTACGGAGAGGACGCAGTGGAGGCTGCCTCCATTCTCGGCATTGCACTCACTCGCAAAGGTAATGGTCCTGGCAACTTCATTGAGATGGCAGGCTTCCCCTTTCACGCTGTGAATACCTATCTGCCCAAGTTGGTGCGTGCAGGTCGCAGGGTTGCTGTCTGCGAACAGCTCGAAGACCCCAAGTCGGTCAAAGGTCTTGTCAAGCGAGGTGTTGTGGAACTCGTAACCCCTGGTGTGGTTATGAACGAGAATGTCCTCTCGGCACGAGAAAACATCTTCCTTGCAGCCATCCACTTTGGCGAGAAGAAAAATGGTATTGCCCTACTCGACCTCTCCACTGGCGAGTTCTACATTGGCGAGGGCGGTGGCGAATATGTCGATAAACTCATCGCAGGCTTCGCTCCCAAAGAGATTGTCTATGAGCGTGGCAGGGAGGAACAGTTCTCTCATACCGTCAGTGGCAACAACTACACCTACCGCCTCGACCGTTGGGTTTTCAACGAGGAGAACGCCCGAACAAGGCTCTGTAAGCAGTTTGGTGTGCGTTCGCTCAAAGGCTATGGCATTGAGCGTATGGATGCGGGTATCATTGCCGCTGGCGCCATCCTCCACTATCTCGACTATACGGAACATAAAGAGACTGCCCACATCTCCTCAATTTCACGCCTCGATGCGGACAAGTATGTGTGGATAGACCGTTTCACAATCCGCAACCTCGAACTCCTCTCCTCGGGCTCGGTGGGTGGGAAAGGCTCCCTGGTGGATGCTATCGACTGCACCGCTACGCCTATGGGTGGTAGACTCCTGCGCCACTGGATAGCTATGCCTATCAAGGATGTGGAGAAGCTCAATGGTAGGCTCAACATTGTCGAGGCACTGAAAAATTCACCCGAGATGAGTGAGGCTGTGGGCGAAAGCCTTGCCGCCATCAGTGACCTCGAAAGGCTCGCATCACGCATTGCGGTTGGGCGCATCACTCCTCGTGAGGTCAATTCGCTCAAAGAATCACTCGGTGCTATTGAGGAGCTACAAATCCTGCTCTCCGAGAGCGACAGCGAAGCTCTCGCACAGATTGGCTCGAAACTCCTGCCTATGTCGGAGCAGAGGAGTAAAATCGGCACTACCCTATTCCCCGACCCACAGAACAATCAGATACAGAAGGGTGGCATCATTGCCTCAGGTGTGGATGTGGAGCTCGATGAACTTAGGGATATTGCTCGTGGTGGCAAGGATAGGATTGCAGAGATTCAGCAGAGCGAGAGCCTACGCACAGGTATTCCCTCGCTCCGTGTGAGCTACAACAATGTATTTGGATATTATATAGAGGTGCGCAACGCCCACAAGGATAAGGTGCCCGAGGAGTGGATACGCAAGCAGACACTCGTAGGTGCCGAGCGATACATCACCGCTGAGCTGAAAGAGTATGAGGAGAAGGTGCTGGGTGCGGAAGAGAAAATTCTCGCCATTGAGGCACGCATCTGGGAGCAGTTGCTCAACTACCTCTCACGATCGCTCACGGAGTTGCAACGCAACGCTTCGGTGGTGGCACACCTCGACTGCCTTGCATCGTTTGCTAAGGTGGCAACCGCAAGGGGCTATGTGCGCCCTGAGATTGGCGAAGACCACACGATAGATATCCGTGAGGGTCGCCACCCTGTCATCGAAATGATGCTTCCCGTTGGCGAGCAGTACATCCCAAACGATGTCTATCTCGATGATGAGGAGCAACAGATAATGATGATTACTGGTCCCAATATGTCGGGTAAGAGTGCCCTCTTACGCCAAACTGCCCTCATCGTGCTGATGGCACAGATGGGCTCGTTTGTCCCTGCGCAGAGCGCCCACATCGGCATTGTGGACAAGATTTTCACTCGTGTAGGTGCAAGCGACAATATCTCGCAGGGCGAGAGTACCTTTATGGTCGAAATGCTCGAAAGTGCCTCAATCCTCAATAATGTTACAAGCCGAAGCCTTGTGTTACTGGATGAGATTGGTAGGGGTACGAGCACCTACGACGGTATCTCTATTGCGTGGAGTATGGTCGAGTACCTACACAACCACCCCAGAGCAAAGGCTAAAACCCTCTTTGCAACCCACTACCACGAGCTCAATCAGATGGAGGAGAGTCTTTCGAGGGTTAAAAACTACAATGTGTCCGTGAAGGAGGTTGGTCGCACGGTGCTCTTCCTACGCAAGTTGCAGAGGGGCGGTACGGACAACTCTTTCGGTATCCACGTCGCACGCCTTGCAGGTATGCCACAGAAGGTTGTGGAGCGTGCCGAGGAGATTCTCTCTGTGCTCGTAGCATCCCACGCCGATGACTCGCTCGCTGTTGAGCAGTCGGCATCGAAGGGTAAGGGCGGAAAGGCTATGCCTAAGGTTAAGGCTGCGCAGACTGCACCCCAGATGGGCATCCAGCTCTCGATGTTCCAACTCGACGACCCCGTCTTGGTGCAAATTCGTGACCAAATCCGTGACCTCGACATCAACTCCCTCACCCCTCTCGAAGCGCTCAACACGCTCAACGAAATCAAAAAAATCACAGGGTTGTAAAATTGAAAGTTGAAAAATGAAAGCGGTTGCAGAGTACTCTGTAACCGCTTTATTATTGGGTAGCAGTAGAAGCACAAAAGAGAAACCTCCCGAAATTTCGGAAGGTCTCTCTTTTGTTTATTTAGTGTTTCGAGCGATACTGCTTACGCTCACGCTCTTTGAGCATTGCCTCTTGTTGGCGCTGCGCCTCTTCGAGTCGCTGTTGCCATTTGCTCTTCTTCTTGGGAGCTGCGGCATTTGCCTTAGCCTTTGCGAGCATCTTAGCACGAAGCCTCTCATCGTTGATACCATAGCGGAATGCGAAGTTGATGATGATGGTAATCATCTGCGATACGAAGTAGTAGTAGCAAAGACCACTTGCGTAGTTGTTCATCCACATAAGCATCATCAAAGGAGTGAAGTAGAGCATCATAAACTTCATACCCGCCATACCAGGCGCTGCGGCGGTCTGCTGCTCCTGCTCCTTATATGTGAGTTTGGTGTAGAAGAACAAGGTCACAGCCATAATGAGCGCCATAAGGCTCACGTGGTCGCCATACCAAGGAATATTGAAGGGCAAGTTCAGAACGCTATCATAGGTCGAGAGGTCTTTCATCCAGAGGAAGCTCTCGCCACGAAGCTCAATAGCTGTGGGGAAGAATCGGAACATTGCAATCAGCACAGGGAACTGGATAAGCATAGGCAGACAGCCACCCATAGGGCTCACACCATATTTTTTATAGAGTTCCATTGTCGCCTGCTGGCTCTTCATCATCTCGTTCTGGTCTGTCTGTGCCTTAGGATACTTAGCCTGAATAGCCATAATCTCGGGGCGGATAGCCCTCATCTTCGCCGACGAAATCATCGACTTATAGGTCAAGGGGAAGATGATAAGTTTAATGAAGAGGGTCAAAATCAGGATGATAAGACCATAGTTGCCGATAAACCTACTAAGAAAATCAAATACAGGGATTACAATCCAGCGGTTTACCCAGCTTACGAGCCTACCACCGAGCTGTACGATTTTCTCCAAGCCGAGGTCATACTCTTTCAGGAGCGAGTATTTGTTGGGACCATAGTAGAACTTGAAGTTGTAGGTGCTCTTTGCCGAGTCGTAGGGTACGCTCACACTCGCCTTGAAATCCTTAATATAACCAGTATTGGGTTTATAGGTATCAAATCCCACCTCGCCATTGCTAAATCCTTCGGGAGCAATCATAATCGACGAGAAGAACTGCTGTTGGAATGCAAACCACTCAAACTCAGTCTTGATTGTTTCGCTACGGCTACCATTACCACGCTTGCCAACCTCTGCGAAGGGCAACTTCTCAACCTTACGCTCCTCAGGGAAGAGATAGGAGATGGTGGTGTACATATTCTCGTTCTTGTAGCCACGCTCGTTCTGGTAGGAGGTGTTGTTCCAAGTGACATCAAACGATGTTGCATTGCGCATCCACTCACCCATATTCACAAACCTCACATCGAAATCCACCATATAGTCGTTGGGGCGCATTGTGTAGAGGAACTCCAAATAGGAGCCCTCATCCATAGGCAGACGCATCGAAAGGCGCTGTGCCTCAACACCATCTGCAAGCACAACACTCTCCACACCTGCCGACTCAAAGTAGAAGCCCTCGGTGTTGAGTTTGCTCTCGCTATAACCACGACGCATATAGAAGCCCAGGTCAAATTTTGCGTTCTTGGGGTCGAACATCTTAATCTGCTCGCCACCATCCTCGCTATCGGAGTATTTCTTATACTCTTTGAGAGTCACATCCGACACCTTAGCACCAAGCGACGAGATAGTCATCGTCATCACATCATTTTCGAGCACATAGAACTGCTCCTCGCCACTGAGAGCGCCCACCAATTTCTCGCCGAAGTTGCGTGCCAAATCGTTCTCCAAGCGCTGCTGTGCCTGCTGCTGATATGCTGCGAGTGCCTCGCTATGCAACTGCTCATCACTCTTCTGCTCTACGAGTTCGTGGAGATACTTCTCGGGGTGCTCGGCTCTATCAATAGAGTCTGCCACAAACTGCTCCCTCTGAGCTGCCATATATGCCTCTCGTGCCTTCTTGTCCTGTTCTCCCTGATACCAACTGTAACCAAAGAGAATAAGACCCATAAGCACGAAGCCTATAATACTTTTTTTGTCCATTTCTTACTTTCTAAAACCTTGTTATAATTCGTTTATCAATCTATTTATTTCCTATTTTTCAGCGCAGCCGCAACGAAGCCCACAAACAGAGGATGGGGATTCTTCACGGTACTCTTATACTCAGGGTGGAACTGTGCGCCCACAAACCAAGGATGATCCTGCACCTCCACAGCCTCAACAAGACCAGTCTCGGGATTGATACCCGTAGCCCTCATACCCGCAGCCTCAAAGTCTGCAAGGAAGTGGTTGTTGAACTCATAGCGGTGGCGGTGGCGCTCATAGATAACCTCCTGACCGTATGTATCATAGAGGTACGAATCCCTCTTAATGTGGCAGGGATATGCACCAAGACGCATCGTACCGCCCTTGTCGGTAACATTCTTCTGACCTGCCATAAGGTCGATTACAGGGTGCTCAGTGGGCACCTCCATCTCGGTCGAGGTTGCATCCTTATAGCCGAGGACATTGCGTGCAAACTCTATCACAGCACACTGCATACCGAGGCAGATACCCAAGAAGGGAACTTTGTTCTCACGAGCATACTTCACAGCCGAAAGTTTGCCATCCAAGCCACGATGACCGAAGCCGGGGGCTACGAGGATACCATCCCAGCCACCCAAAATCTCAGCAGCATTATCATCATTCACGGTCTCGGCATTGATATACTCAACTTTAACCTTCACCTCATTGACTGCACCTGCGTGTACGAACGCCTCCACGATAGACTTATAGGCATCGGGGAGTGCGGTATATTTACCCACCAAAGCAATGCTTATGGTATCTTTGGGATTCTTAACCCTCTTTACAAACTCCTTCCACGAAGCCATATCCGACTCTCCCTCGCAAGGCAAGTGGAGTTTTTCGAGCACTACCTCATCGAGTTTCTGCTCCTGCATTTTGAGTGGCACCTCATAGATGGTGGGGACATCAATCGATTCAACGACTGCATTGGGCGACACATTGCAGAAAAGAGCAACTTTCCTGCGCAACTCCTGACCGAGCTCCACATCCGAACGAAGCACCAATACATCGGGCTGCAAACCATTCTCCAAGAGCTGTTTTACGGAGTGCTGAGTGGGTTTTGTTTTCAACTCACCCGAAGCTCTCATATAGGGAACCAAAGTAAGGTGGAGTACCATAGTGTTTCCCCAACCCAACTCGTAGCGCAACTGGCGCACAGCCTCAATGAAAGGCAACGACTCAATATCGCCCACGGTACCACCAATCTCGGTAATCACCACATCGTAGCCACCCTTCTTGCCGAGCAGCATAATGCGACGCTTGATTTCGTCGGTAATGTGAGGAATAACCTGCACAGTCTTACCCAAGAAGTCGCCCCTGCGCTCCTTGTTGATGACGCTCTGGTAGATTTTACCAGTGGTCACATTGTTTGCCTGCGAGGTAGGCACCGCCATAAAGCGCTCATAGTGACCCAAGTCGAGGTCGGTCTCTGCGCCATCCTCCGTAACATAGCACTCGCCGTGCTCGTAGGGGTTGAGCGTACCGGGGTCCACATTGATATAGGGATCGAGCTTCTGGATAGTTACCGAGTAACCTCTACCCTGCAAGAGTCGTGCAAGCGATGCAGAGATGATACCTTTGCCGAGTGACGAAGCAACGCCACCAGTCACAAACACATACTTGGTTGTTTTGTTTTCGTTGTTGTACATATCTTTAATCTCCCTTTTTGATTATTTCTACTCCTGTTCTTGGTCGATAAGCTGAATCTTCTCGATGGTTGCAGCCATTTCCTGCTTTGCACGCTCAATCTTGTGCTCCACATCACGAATGAGAGCCTCTGCACCTTTCGAGCGAGAGAAGAAACCGATATTGTTCTCCAATGTAGCGATGTCACTTTCGAGCTGTTTGACCTTATTATAGAGCCTTTCACGCTCGTTGCGCAACTTACCACCATTGCCCTTCATACCGTTGATTTTGTTGCGGAAGCGCTCCGTGCCACGCTCCCTATCGCCACTGCGCAACACGGCAAAGAGGCGGTCGATAGCCTCACGATAGCGTTTTTGGAGAGCCTCCTTCTCTTTGAGGGGCACATAGCCAATCTCGCTCCAACGCCTCTGGAACTCTTTGATATTCTCAATCGAGCCACCTGTGATGTCGTAGTTTTCAATCTCTGTCAAGAGAGCATTCTTCTTTGCAAGGTTGTCGTTGTGAGCAGCATCCACGCTTGCAAAGTGCTCGCTCTTGCGTGCAAAGAAGTGGTCACAAGCAGCCCTAAACCTCTTCCATACTGCATCCGAGTGGCGACGAGATACGGGACCTATCTCCCTCCAACGCTTCTGCAATGCAATCAGTTCGTCGGCACTCTTCTTCCACTGTTCGCTATCCTTGATAGCCTCAGCAGCCTCGCAAATCTCCAATTTGAGTTGCAGATTATGATCCATCTCGGTTTTGATGCCCTCGTAGAAGCTGCGTTTGAGCTCGAAGAACTTGTCGCACGCCATACGAAAGCGCTCATAAATCTTCGCATTATCCTTCTTAGGTGCAAAACCAATAGTCTTCCACACCTTCTGAATCTCAATCAACCTCTCTGACGCCTTATTCCACTCTTTACGAGAGGTGAGCATCTCGCCCGCAAGCGCCTCTGCCCTCTCGCACAGTTCTGCTTTCAAGGCGAGGTTTTTCTTCTGCTCCTCCTTGATGCCCTCGAAATACTCCTGATGCTGGCGATTGATGCGTGAAGACGCCTCTTTGAAGCGCTCCCAGATTGCATCCTTATGCTCCGTAGCTACGGGACCAACCTCCCTCCACTGCTCGTGCAAATCCTGCAACTTGCGGAAAGCGGAAACGATGGACTCCTCGCCAGCAAGAGCCTCAGCAGCCTCACAGAGCGCCACCTTCGACTCCAAGTTGCGCTGCAAATCCAAGTCACGCAACTCTTTATTGATTTTTACTACATTATAGAAATTCTCAACGTGCAGATTGTAGGTTTCCCAAATCTCCTTCACATAGCTCTGGGGGACAACACCCACCTCTTTCCAGCGCTGCTGCAACTGGCGGAATGTCTGGAAGGTATGACCTCCACTTTCACCTGCCTCCACGAGAGCTTTGAGCTCTTCGATAATCTGCAATTTGAGTTTCAAATTCTCCTCTTTATTCTTTTCGAGCGATGCCATATACTCCTCACGACGGGTGCGATAAACACCATAAAGCTCTTTGAGCCTAACCTCGTTGCTATCGGCAGGTGTCACAAACTCCTCAGCTGCGCCGCCCTCCTCCACGAATTTCGCTTTGAGAGCCTCAACCTCTGCACGGTGTTTTTTGTAGAAAGCAACTTTCACAGCCTCCACATCGTAGCGCAAGGTCTGCACGGGTTTGCTCTCCAACAAGCCTGCAAAGTGCTCCACAATCTCACTCTTGCTCTTACCAGCAAGACCCGTAAGCGCACTCGCCAAGCGGTCATTGGTCTCGGCATCATCCTCAACCATTTCGTCATTTTCGAGTTTGAATTCTGGTGCATTGGCAGCCAATGCTGCATCCTCTTCATCAAAATTCACAACCTCGCCTTCGGGCTCCACAGCCTCCTTTTCAGCACCAGACTCCTCCACCTCGGGAGCAATCTCTTGGGTAGCAATCTCTTTCGCATCTTCGGCAACGCCGACTTGTTCCTCGGGAACAGAATTCAATTTTTCGGTAGTCATAATCGTACACTTTATGTTACATCTTTCTCGCACGCACGCAATATGCGCACAGATAACCTACAAAAGTAGGGCATTTTGCCCGACTTTCCAACCCCATATACATAAAATCACGCAAGTAGTGTAAAAATAGTATTTTTTTATAGGAAATCTCGCCAATAATTTATAACTTTCGGGGTTGTTTTGTTATAGATATACACAGACACAGTTATGAGTTACCGCATTCTGCTTGTTGATGACGAACCCGACATTCTCGAATTTGTCGGCTACAACCTTACACGAGAGGGTTTTGAAGTTAACACTGCCTCCAATGGTGTCGAGGCTATCGAAGTGGCACAGAGTTTTCTACCCCACTTGGTACTGCTCGATGTGATGATGCCCGAGATGGATGGTATGGAGACCTGCCGAAAGATGAGGGAGATTCCTGCGCTCGCACGCACTATCATCGTCTTTCTCTCGGCTCGTGGCGAAGATGAGTCGCAAATTCAAGGTTTCGACCTCGGAGCCGACGACTACATCACTAAGCCCATACATCCCAAGCTCCTCGTAAGCCGACTCAAAGCCATCCTCAAACGCTTGGAGAACACCGAGGAGGGAGCCACAGAAGCACCCACGGATGGCGACACTATCAGCATCGACAAGGAGCGCTTCATCGTGATGAAGAATGGCAAAGAACTCATCCTTCCCCGCAAGGAGTTCCAACTCCTCGCCCTGCTCTACTCCAAGCCTCAGAAGGTCTTTTCGAGAGAGGAGATTTATTCGACAATTTGGGGTAGCGAGGTCATCGTGGGCGACAGAACAATTGATGTGCACATCCGTAAGCTCCGCACCAAGATTGGCGAAGACCACATCGTGACAATCAAGGGTGTAGGCTACAAATACCAATAGGGCTGAAAATTGAATAATTAACACATATAAAAATTAAGACAAAAAATGGTAATTCTTGTTCTTAACTGCGGTAGCAGTTCGATTAAGTATCAGGTAATTGAGATGCTCGAAGGGGGCAACAATCTCTTGGCAAAAGGTCTTGTTGAGCGCATCGGCATCAACGATGGCGTACTCACACACAAACCCACAGGTAAAGAGCCCGTAAAAACCGTGTGCGACATTCCCGACCACACCGTTGGTATTGACCTGATTATCAAAGCTATCACAAATCCCGAGAGTGGCGTTATCGCCTCGCTCGAAGAGCTCGACGCAGTGGGTCATCGTGTAGTTCACGGTGGCGAGCGTTTCAAAGAGAGCGCACTGATCGACGAGAGTGTTATGGAGATGGTAGAGGGTTGCGTTGATTTGGCACCCCTTCACATTCCCGCAAACCTCAAAGGCATCTACGCAATCAACGAACTTCTCCCCGGCGTGCCTCAGGTTGCAAACTTCGATACCGCATTCCACCAGACAATGCCCGCAAAGGCATTCCTCTATGGTATTCCCCGTCGTTACTACGATGAATATAGGGTGCGTGCATACGGCTTTCACGGCACCAGCCACCGCTTCGTAGCCGAGGAGGCTGCAAAGTTGGCAGGCATTGACTTCCACAACTCCAAAATCGTCACTTGTCACATCGGTAATGGTGGTTCGGTAACCGCTGTGCTGAACGGCAAGAGTGTGGATACCTCGATGGGTTTGACCCCCGTGGATGGTTTGATGATGGGTACTCGTTGCGGCTCAATCGACGCTGGTGTGCTGAACTTCATCCACACCAAAGAGGGTAAGTCAATGGAGGAGATTTGGAGCCTCATCAACAAAGAGTCGGGTATCTATGGTCTTTCGGGCGGTCTTTCGT
>JAGCJH010000008.1 GCA_017648105.1 Tidjanibacter sp. | reverse complement strand
GGTGATGGAGTATGCAAAACGTAATAATATCCCTGTGGTTTCGCCACTTGCATCGTCAGTGTCAGGTAGTTATGGCGAAAACTTCTTCTGTATGGCGCCTGCTGAAGCGAATCGATACGAGAAGATTCGTGAACTCATTACTCCCGATTCGAAAGTGACTTTGGTTTACACTTCCTCGGTGAATAGTGATATGGAGCAGAGTGTACTCTCGATGCTTGAGGGTGTGCCCTACAAGAAGGTGGTCTATGACGATGAGTTTGAGGTGGAGAGCGAAGAGGCTGAGACTCTGCAGACCGCTCTGGAACGCAAGGGTAATCTCGTATTTGTCTTCTCGGACAACGAGATGGAGGTCGATAGGATGCTCACTATGTTGGCTTCGGTTGTCAATAAGCTTGGTGGTAGGGGCAACGGTGTGATTAAGGTTGTGGGCGATGCTTCGTGGGCGCGCTACAAGAATATCGACCGCAACTTGTTCTTCAAGCTTGGTGTGTGCTACGTGGCGAACTATCACTCCGACCGCACAGAGGAGCGTGTGCTGGATTTCGAGGCTAAATATATTCACAGCTTTGGCCGCACGCCTTCAATTTTTGCCAATAGGGCCTACGATGCTGTGATGCTCTTTTCGACAGCCCATTTCAAGGGTGGTGACATTTGTCAAGAGCTAAATAAGATTACCGAGCCTTTCTTGCGTACTCCCTATCATTTCTCCTTGCAGGGCGGCAATATGGTTAACGATTTTTGGCCATTTGTGCAGTTCGGAGGTACTGAAATAAAGGTTGAGTAGATTTGGAATTTAATAGATATAAGAATCGGGTTAAGAGGTACTTATGGTACTTGTCTTAACCCGATTCTTTAATTTATGATGAGCACCTAAAGCGTCAATAGCGTTTCGAGCGAGAGTCCCTCGAAATCCTTTGTGATAAGGTCGGGGGTGGCCTGCTTCAACTGTTCGAGGGTGTGGGTGGTGGTGAGAGCTACGATCTTCATACCTGCTGCTCGGGCAGCAGCAACTCCTGCAAGTGCATCTTCGAATACCAAGCACTCATCGGGCTTAAGGCCCAACTTTTCGGCGGCCGTGAGGAATATCTCGGGGTCGGGCTTGCAACGGGTGACCATATCGCCACTAATTTTTACGCTGAAGTAGGGAGCGATGTTGCACTTTTCGAGCACAAAATCAACATTCACTTTGGGCCCCGAAGAGCCTACGGCACAGATTATGCCACCCTTGTTGAGTTCCTCTAGCAGTGAGTGAAGCCCCTTTTGGGGTTGAATCTTGGGAGCGTAAATCTCGCGATAGAGGGCCTCTTTCTCCTCGGCTAAGGCTGCCACGCCCTTGAGGGCCACAAGCTCCTTGGGGAAGAGGGCATTTATGATATCGTCGTTACCTCGGCCGTTCAGGTGGCTGAAGTCTGCGCCCTCCTCGGCCTTGAGGTTGTACCTCTCGGCCATTGCCGCAAAGGCCTCAAAGTGTACGGCCATATTGTTTACCAATACGCCGTCCATATCGAATATCACACCTTTAATCATACTATATGGTCTAAGTTTGTGCAAAATTAAGCAAAATTTGTATCTTTGTAAATCGTTGAAATAATAAAAAAGAGATTTTCCTATGTCCGACTTGCAAGCCCTGCCCGAGAAAACCGTTGAGCGATTGAGCGAATACCGTCGTACGCTACTGCGCTGTCAGAAACAGGGTATTACACACATATTCTCCCACGTTCTTGCCGGTATGCACGGTCTGACGGCTGTTCAGGTGCGTAGAGATTTGATGCTAATTGGCTTCTCTAGCGACACAAAGAAGGGCTACGATGTGAGCATTTTGGCCGACTTTATTAGTGACATCCTCGATGCTTCACAGCCTATGAACATTGGCGTTATAGGTATGGGTCACCTTGGTCAGGCGATTACTAAGTATTTCAATGGCAAGGGTTTGAACCTGAAGATTGTGGCCGCCTTCGATGTTGACGATGAGAAAGTTGGTACAATGATTGACGATATTCCTTGCTTCTCGATGACGGAGTTTTCTGAGAGGGTAGAGGAACTCGATATCAACATTGTGATTCTTTCGTGCCCTACGCGAGTGGCCGAGGATGTGGTGCTTCCCATTGTCAATGCGGGCATTAAGGGCGTGTTGAATTTCACCTCTAAGCCCCTCAATTTCCCACTCGGAATATTTGTGGAGAACTACGATATTACCACTCTTTTGGAGAAGGTAGCCTACTTCGTTAAGGAGCAGGAAAGGTCGGATATTTAGCACTTTACATCCACCGATATGCGACTCTGTTACGGCTTTGATTCCCTGCCCGAGATTGTGCGACCCGTTGTAACTATTGGGTCGTTCGATGGCGTTCACCTTGGTCACAAGGCTCTCCTCGAGGAGGTGATTGCAGAGGCTCGCAAGGTGGAGGGAGAGAGTGTGGTGGTAACATTCTCGCCCCATCCGAGGGAGGTTATTCCCGGTAAGGGAGGCGATTTCAGGCTACTGACGTCGCTTGAGCGTAAGGCGGAACTGATTGAGGAACTCGGTATAGACTACCTTGTGGTTGTGGAGTTTACTATGGCTTTTGCAGCGCTTACCTCCGAGGAGTTTGTGAGGGACTTTTTGACCTCGAAGCTCGGTATGCACACACTCGTTGTGGGTTACAATCATCGCTTTGGTCACGATAGGGATGTACCCGCAGACCACTTCGAAAGGCTTGCTCAAAGGTATGGCTTCGAGGTCGTGAGGGCCTCGGCTTTCACTTTTGAGGGTGGCAAAGTTAGCTCCTCTGTTATACGCAATTTGCTGGCCGAGGGTAGGCAAACGGAGGCCTAAATATTACTTGGATATAAACTTTAGATAGATATGGATAACATCATTTATGAGAGAGAGATACAGTTGCG
>JAGCJH010000078.1 GCA_017648105.1 Tidjanibacter sp. | reverse complement strand
CCTCTTCAAGTAAGGATTGTATTTCTTACGCTCCATACGGTCGGGTGTGTTCTTTTTGTTTTTGGTAGTGATGTAACGGCTCATACCGGGAACACCGCTTGCCTTCTGCTCGGTACTCTCGAGAATAACCTGTACTCGGTTACCTTTACCTTTTTTTGCGATACTTTTTTAAGTGTGTAAAAGATTAGTGAATTTTTGCGGGTGCTTTAGCCTCTTTGAGTGCTGCATCCAGACCTTTTTTGTTAATTGTTTTGATACCAGCTGCGGTCACTTTGAGTGTAACCCAACGGTTCTCTTCCTCGCTCCAAAAACGCTTTGTCTTCAAGTTAAGATTGAATTTGCGTTTGGTGCGCCTGTTCGAGTGGGAAACATTGTTACCCGACTGTGCAGTTTTACCGGTGATTTCGCAAATCTTGCTCATTTACAATAAGTTAATTTGTTTGTTAATACTAATGCTGCATTTTACAGCGCGCAAATATACGAAAAAAATGCAAAACACCAAATCAGTGCTCTGCATTTTTTTCTATCGAAAGCCTTATGGATCCTATAAGACCATTCTCAATTCTACAACATCTCCTTCACTTCGGCAGCAACGGTTGCACCATTGAAGCCGAACTTTTCGTCGAGCACCTTGAAGGGTGCGGAGTAGCCGAAGTGATCTACGCCGTGTACCTTACCACCCACGCCCACAAGACCTTCGAGTGCAACGGGCAGACCTGCGGTCAAGCCGTAGCGGGGCAGACCCTCGCCCAAGACACTCTTCTGATACTCTGCGCTTTGGTCACGGAACAAGCCCTCGCTGGGAACGCTCACGATGCGGACATTGATACCCTCATTTTTGAGCAGCTCGGCACCCTCAAAGAGAGTTGCAACCTCGCTACCGCTGGCGATAAGCACTGCCTTTGCATCCTCCGAGTCAGCCACGATGTAGCCACCCTTCTTCAAGCCCTCCGCCTCCTTGCGACGATTCTCTGCGGGGAGGTCTTTGATGTTCTGGCGGGAGGTGATGAGTGCTACGGGACGCTCCTCCTCCATTGCCACCTTCCAAGCCTCTACGGTCTCGGCGCTATCTGCGGGTCGGAGTACGACCATACTGCGTTCGCCGTGGTGGTTTTTGAGGTGCTCCATAAGGCGGATTTGTGCCTCGTGCTCAATGGGCTGGTGGGTAGGACCATCCTCGCCCACACGGAATGAGTCGTGACTCCAAATGTAAATCACGTGGGTGCGCATAAGAGCTGCCAACCTCACAGCGGGTTTCATATAGTCGGAGAATACGAAGAATGTACCGCACGCAGGAATGACGCCACCGTGCAGTGCCATACCATTCATAATACAAGCCATTGTGAGCTCCGAAACGCCTGCTTGGAAGAACTTGCCACTCCAATCGCCCTTTGTGAATGCGTGGGTCTTTTTGAGGTAGCCGTCGGTCTTATCGGAGTTGCAGAGGTCTGCCGAAGCAACCACCAAGTTCTCAATCTGCTCGGCAAAAGCACTGAGTACGGTAGCGGTTGTATTTCGGGTTGCTGCGTTTGCTGCATATTCGATTTTTGAGTAGTCGATTTCGGGGGTTTTACCACTCAGGAAAAGGTCGAGTTTTGCGCCCAATTCGGGGTTCTCCTCACGCCACTTGCGCTCCACCTCTTTGCGCCCTGCTGCCCAAGTGCGAAGTTCCTCACGGCGAGCATCATATAGTGCTTTTACCTCGGGGAAAATAACAAAGGGATTCTCGCTGTCGCCACCCAAATTTTCGATAGTTTTTTTGAGGTCTGCACCTGCTGCCGAGATGGGCTGCCCGTGTGTGGAAATTTTGTTCTCAAAACTACCGCCATTGGCGTCCATAGCACCCTTGCCCATCAGTGTTTTGCCGATGATAATTGTGGGTCGCTCGGTCTCGGTGAGGGCGAGTTTGAGAGCCTCACGAATGCTCTCTGCGGAGTTGCCCTCGCACTCCAAAACATTCCAATTCCAAGCCCTATATTTCATTGCTACATCCTCGGTGTCTACATCCTCTACGGTGGTGGAGAGCTGGATGTTGTTGGAGTCGTAGAACATAATCATATTGGAGAGTCCGAGATGACCAGCAATACGACCTACGCCCTGCGAAATCTCCTCTTCGACAGCACCATCCGAGATGTAAACATAGGTTTTGTGCGCTGTCCATTCGCCAAAGCGAGCAGCAAGGAAGCGCTCTGCCATAGCGGCACCAACAGCCATTGCGTGACCCTGTCCGAGAGGACCCGAGGTGTTCTCAATGGCGTGCGAAAGATCACGCTCGGGGTGACCGGGAGTGATGCTGCCCCACTGGCGGAACTGCTTGATATCTTCGAGGCTCATAATGCCTGCGAGAGTGAGGATGCTGTAAAGCATCGACGACATATGACCGGGGTCGAGGAAGAACCTGTCACGGAAGGGATATGCGTAGTTGTCGGGGTCGTAGCGGAGGAACTCGGAGTAGAGTACATTGATGAAATCTGCACCACCCATTGCACCACCGGGGTGTCCCGATTTGGCTTTTTCTACCATTGAGAGGGCAAGGATTCGGATGTTGTCTGCCGCCTTGCGTGTAACCTGATTGTTCATACTTTATTGTGATTTTATGTTAATTTTTTGTGTTGCGCTCTGCAAATCAATCCACAAATATAGTAAAAAATTGAGAATTGAGAATTGAGAATTGAGAATTGTGTTTTTTGGGAGGGTGTTGGAGGTGTTGTAAAAGGGGTGTAGGTGGGGGTTGAGAGGGGTTAAAAATGCACTATTTTCGGTGTGGGGTAGGGTGGTGTTGCGATTTGTAAGCAGGGTTTGTGAATGTGGTTAGAAATTGTAAGTAGTGGTCGAAAATTGTGGTAAAAAGCGAATTATTTTGGGGTTATTTTCAAGAAAAAGTTGGATTATTCGGATAAAATAACTAATTTTACAAACTAAAATGTGGTTTGTATTGACCTCTCGGAAGCCACGCTTGGCGATAAGTCGCTGTGGGTGTCGCAGTTATGTGCGCAATGTGCGTGCTGTTAGATTGTAGGAGAGGGGGCGCTTTTGTGGCTTACGAAGTAAAAGCGGGGCGCAAAAGAGGGAAAATGTAAGCCGATGCCGATTTGTGTGAGGAGGAGGTTGGAAAAAGTGAAGAAATGAATAGATATGGCGATTTTAATGGGGTTTTAGAACGGAAATTAGTTGAAATTGCCGACTTGAAGAGAATAAACACAAAACAAACTAATTATTAACAAAACAAACTAAAAATTTATCGTATGAGAAAAATTGTACTATCAATTTTTGCGACTTTGCTGTTCTGCGTAGGAGCAGTGGCACAGGGTCAGCGAATTACTGGTACGGTTAGTGACAGCGATGGACTTCCAGTGCTTGGCGCTACTGTATCGGTAGTCGGTACAACAGTGGCAACTATCACTGACTTCAACGGTGCGTACGAGATTAGGGCTGCAAAGGATGCTACTTTGGAGTTCTCGTATGTGGGTATGGCTACCCAGCTTGTTGCAGTTAGCGGTAGGACTACAATCTCCGTCGTAATGGAGCCCGATGCTCATCAGATGGAGGAGCTCGTTGTTGTGGGCTATGGTTCGGGCGTTGCTGCCAAATCGCTTGTAGGTTCGGTTTCGAGCGTGAAGGGTGATAAGGTTGCAAGCACTCCCGTTGCCAATGTTGCGGATGTACTGCAAGGTAAGATTCCTGGCTTGCAGGTCTTCACCTCTTCTGGTGAGCCTACTGAAAGTGCGGATATGATGATGCGTGGTATGTCGTCTATTTCGGCAGGTTCGTCGCCTCTGATTATTTTGGATGGTACTCCCGTGTCGTCGGGAATTTTGAGCAACCTTAACTCCAACGATATTGAGAATGTCGTGATGCTGAAAGATGCTGCTTCGACCTCTATCTACGGTGCTCGTGCTGCAAATGGTGTATTGTACATCACTACCAAGAAGGGTGTTGCTGCTAAGTCGTTGGTTCAGGTTCGTATGCAGGGTGGTTTCTCCAAGATGGTGAACAGTAATGCATTTAACCTGATGAACTCGAAAGAGCAGATGTACTTCGAGGAGCTCGTTTATCCCGAGCTTACCATCAACGGTCCTAAGGCTGAGGAGTGGCTCAGCAGGAAACGCTGGGTGCTCGAAAACGACTTCAACTTCGACTGGTTGGGCTTTGCTTATCAGAGCAACGCTCCTGTGATTGGTGCAGACGCTTCGATTACAGGTTCGTCGAATGGTATCAACTACTACATCTCGGCAGGTTATTTGGATACTGAGGGTATCGCTCCCCGTTCGGGTAGTATTCGCTACTCGCTCCGTACCAACATCGACGCTCAGGTGAAGAAATGGTTTAAGATTGGTACCAGCATCAACCTTAGCTACTCGGAGTATGAGAGGACAGAGACTGGTTGGAGTATTACTTCGGTGGATGGTTTGGGTTACGCTATGCCTTCATATCTTGCACCTTACGAGCATATCTATGACGAGAATGGTCAGTTCGTAGGTTATGACTTCACTACTGAGCTCAAATACTTCGACACCAAACACGGCTTTACCGATGATGGCTACATCAACCCCTTCTATTACTACACTAAGTACCCCAGCAATGGTAATGATGTTAGCCTTGCAGGTAGCATCTACGAGGAGATTAAGCCTTTCGAGGGTCTTACTTTGAAGGCTGTTCAGGCACTCGATGGCTATGTGGCTCGTGGTTCTGCTATGCGCTATCCTTCGTTTGAGTTGCAGACTGGCGAGCGTCAGCTCAATGGTGCAAGGGCGGAGAGCTACTCTCGCTACTACCAGCTCACCTCGACCAACACCGCAGAGTATAAATTCTCGTTGGACGATATGCACCACTGGGTACTCCTTGCAGGTCACGAGTCTATCGTGAAGGCAAGTGAGGGCTTTGGTTTGGGTGTCACTGGTATGACCGACGACCGTCTGATGTTGCTCGGCGCAGGTGCTCAGGACAAACTCTACCTCAATGATCACTCGATGGGTGAGACTACCTACAACTCGTTCTTCGGTCGTGCTTCGTACAACTACGACGGCAAGTACCACTTGGACGCTTCGTTGCGTGCTGACGCATCTTCGCTCTTTGGTCGCAACAAACGCTGGGGTCAGTTCTGGTCGGTAGGTGCGATGTGGAATGTGAAATCGGAGGAGTTTATGCTTCCTTATGACTATATCAACGATTTCCGTGTGAAAGCATCGTATGGTACCACTGGTAACTCGTCGATTTCCAACTACCTCCACCTCGGTCTTGTAGGCGGTGGCGTTGAGTACGACGGTGTTGTAGGTACTGCAATTGGTTCGGTTGGTAACCCCGACCTTACTTGGGAGGTTGTGAGCACCTTGAATGTGGGTCTTGCATTGCGCCTCTTCAACCGTGCAAGCATCGAGGTTGATGTATATGAGCGTATCACCGACAATATGTTGATGAGCATTCCTTACTCGGCAACTACTGGTTATTCGAGTGGTTGGGGTAATGTTGGTAAGATGAGCAACTCTGGTGTGGATTTGCAATTTAGCTACGACCTCGTTCAGACTCGCAACTTGTTGTGGAGTGTTTATGGTAATGTGTCGTACAACCACAACAAGATTCTCGAACTCTACGGCGATACCGATGAGTATGAGATTGCTGGCTCGGGTATCAAATATGCAGTAGGTCACTCCTATGGTGAGATTTGGGGCGTTTTGTCGGCAGGTGTAGATCCTCGTGATGGTGCACCTATGTGGTATGACGCAGATGGCAACATCACCAAAACTTACAGTGACTCGCACGCACAGTGGTACGGCAAGAGCTTCGTAGCAGACTGGTCGGGTGGTTTTGGTACCTCGTTGATGTGGGGTAACCTCACAGTTGGTGTTGATTTCAGTTGGGTAGGTGACCGTTGGATGTTCCTCAATGAGAACTACTACACAAGGAACCTTAACTTCGGCTCGGTAGGTGCTACTCGCTATCAGAGGTGCCTGCTCGATTTGTGGCAGCAGCCCGGTGATGTTACCGACATTCCTCGTGCTAAGACTACCTATAACTACGACGATAATATTTACTCCAACGCAGCATTCTTGCGCTTGAAGAACCTTACCGTATCGTACAATGTTCCTGGTAGTGTGTTCGGCAACGGTGCATTCATTCAGGGTGCGAGGGTTTATGCAATCGGTCGAAACCTTTTGACTTTTACCGACTATATCGGTTATGACCCCGAGTATTTCGGCAATGGTTCGGGTGGTACCTATCCCGGTACTCGTCAGTACACCATTGGTCTTGAATTGTCGTTCTAACCCTCTTAAACATCGAATATGACTATGAAAAAGATTATATTTCTTGCAATTACCGCACTTACAACCCTGTTTGTATCGTGCGATATGGAGAAGCTGCCCTACTCGGCTATCGAGGAGACAGAGGCAGTGCAGAGTATGGAGGATGCTGTGAACCTCCGTATCAGCGTTTACTCGCCCACCAAAGGTATGTTTGGTGGTATGAGGTGGGATGTTGAGGAGATGCGTGGTGGTTTGTTCAATGCAAAGGCAGACTTCGGTAACTACTACGGTCTTTTCTACGCTTGGACTTTGCAGGCAAGCGACAACGACGCAAGTGGTCCTTGGTTCTCGGACTATTCGATCATTGCTTCGTGTAACTTCGCAATCAAGTCGTTTGAAAACCTCTTGGAGAACAATGCTGACCTTACAGAGAAGGACAAAGCAACCTTGAAGGACTTTATCGCAGAGGCTTATATGACCCGTGTTATGGCTTACTGGGATTTGGTAACCAAGTATTGTGTGGCATACGACCCCGCAACTGCATCCGAGACTCACGGTTTGCCCTTGCAGAAAGAGTATGCACCCACTTCGGATAGGTCCAAATATCCTGGTCGTAGCAGCCTCGAAGAGACCTACCAGTTCATCCTCTCCGACTTGGAGGAGGCAGGTAACCTCACAACTAAGGGCGAAGCAAACTCCAAATACTGGACCATCGACTGCGTGAATGCTATGCGTGCGCGCGTGCTCCTTAATATGAAGATGTACGAGGAGGCATACGATGTGGCTTTGGCTCTCGTTCAGAGCACTACCTACTCTCTGGCAAACGACAAGGCGAAACTCAATGCTATGTGGAACACCGATGCTTCAAGTGAGCTTCTCTTCGCTTCGGCAGGTAGCTTCCAGGATCCTCCAACCGCGACAGGTAGCTACTACATCTATGACAACTCGGCTCAGGATGGCTCGACTCCCAACTCGCAGTACCTTCCCAGCCAGACCCTTATTGACCTCTATGGTGCAACTCCCGAGGAGAGGGCAAAAGACCGCCGTTATTCCATCTACTTCCAGACTCGTCCCATCAATGTGGAGAGTGTAGCTAAACAGGATTTGGAGGTATTCTGGAAATTCGTTGGTAACCCCATCTATCGTTCCAAAGAGAGTATCATCAACTACCGCAACGCAGGCAAGCCCTTCCGTCTTGCAGAGCAGTACCTCATCTTGGCTGAGTGCGCTGCAAATCTCAATATGGCTACCGATGCAAGCACTGGTACCGTAAAGTGGCTCACAGAGTTGCGTAATGCTCGTCTTGAAGAGGGCGCTTCGCTCCCCATCACTGCAAACAATGCAATGAACTATGTTAAGGATGAGTGGAACCGTGAGTTCGTTGGCGAGGGTTTCCGTATGATCAATATGAAGCGTTGGGGCGACAAGATCATCCGTGGTACTTCGCAGAATCCCAAAATGACCAAGAGTGGCAAAGACTACGACGGTTTGGAGAAGGAGATTACCGACTCTCGTTGTGTATGGCCTATTCCTAAGGCAGAGATTGATGCTAACCCCCAGATTGGTTGGGCAAATCAGAACCCTGGTTACTAATGATTGTTTAACTGCAAAAACTGAATTTAAGATATGAAAACTATTAAATATCTGATTGCTGCTCTCCTCTTTGGCGCAACGCTCACTTCGTGTGTGGAGGAGGCAGGAACTGTCGGTCAGACTACCGTACAGTTCAAGGAAGAGCAGGTAGTTGCGGGTTTTGGTGCAGAGTATGTTTATGTACCCATTTCGATTTTCGGTGCAAATGCCGACGCTATGAACACCGCAGATGTTACCGTGAAGGTTAAGCTCGATGACACCTACACTTCCAATGAAGCAGGTGTGGAGATTGCTACCAATGACCTTACGGGTAAAGCAGAGGATGGTGGCGATATTCGCATCACTTCCTGCGACTTGGTTTTCCGCAATAATTATAACATCGCAGACGAGGACAAGAAAAAACCCTATACAAAAGAGGTCGAGGTTGAGATTATGATTATCAACAAAGATCCCGAGATTATGGAGTTCAAACTTGTTATCGAGGATAGCAACACCACAATTGGTGCTGTTAAGGAGTGCCTCGTTCGCTTGGAGAAAGGTCCCGCAGACCGTCTTTGCGGCGAGTGGTGGGCAAGCTATACTGGTACTCTCTCACTGACTGGTGGCGCTGACGCTCCCGGTCCTTGGCAGACAGAGATGTACTACGAAAATCAGTCGGGTAGGCTCTTCTTCTATGATGGTGTATATGGGAAGATTCCTTTCGTATTCTACTTCGATGAGAAGTCTGAGGTATTGACCTATCCTACTTTCGAGGTTTTGATGCCCGAGTCGGAAGGCTACTACTTCTGCCAGTCTGTATTTACCTTGACCCCCGATGGCTACATCAGCTTCCACAAAGAGGATAGTTTGGCGTGTGAGTACGATAATAAGAACTACTCCTATGTGAAGATTGATGATTTGAATGAGTGGGTTACTGCTCCTTTGATCCTTCCTCTCGATGAGAGCTACAACATCGTTTCGGGTCAGAGCATCTACCTTCTCTTTGAGGAGGCATTCTATGGCTTGCAGCTCTCCCGTACCAAACCCGTAGGTAAGAGCTCGGCTCCTGCACTTGCAGCAGAGAATGTAGGTATGCAGCGTGTGAAAGCAACTCCCGAGCAGGAAGCAGCTATCATTAAGGCATACAACGAGAGGTTCCGCAAGTAAGCAAGTGGACTCCGAAAATCCCCTATAATCCCTTAGCGGATTGCCGAGCCGAGGTGTCAATGTACACCTCGGCTTTTTTTTGCCCTCGGAGAGTTGCTAATTGGCAGAAAATTATTACCTTTGCATCCCGCAATTTGTGCGTAAATGAGAGATTGTTAGAATAATAAAATACACATTTTAGAACTATGAACATCATCAAAGAGGCTCGCGAGAATCAAACCGCGATTATCAAGATCACCGTTTCGGAGGCTGACTATG
>JAGCJH010000077.1 GCA_017648105.1 Tidjanibacter sp. | reverse complement strand
TTTTTTACCCACCTTTGCACCCTCATAATAAAACATTGAACAGATTATGTGGATTTGGTTTGCGCTCATATCGTCGGTGCTGCTTGGCTTCTATGATGTTGCCAAGAAGAGCTCCGTGGAGGGCAATGCAGTGCTTCCTGTGCTGACCGTTGCAACCTCCATTTCTGCCCTCTTTTTCCTCCCCGTAATCCTCTCCTCGGAGTTTGGGCTCGGGTGGTTTTCGGAGGGTGCAATGTTCTATGTGACCCCTATGGGTGTGGAACAACACCTTTTGGTAGCCCTCAAAGCGGTCATTGTGGCTGCCACTTGGCTCTTTGGCTACTTGGCGGTCAAATATCTACCCCTCACTATCGTGTCGCCCATTTATGCTTTGCGTCCCGTATTGGTGCTCCTCGGTTCGATTCTCATCTTCGGCGAGAGGCTCAATATTTACCAGTGGATAGGCGTCGTTGTGGCATTCGTGGCGTTCTATCTGATGAACCGTTCGAGCCACAAGGAGGGCATCCGTTTCAAGAGCAATAAGGGTGTGTTCTACCTGCTTATGGCGGTGCTTCTCGGTGTAGGTAGTGCATTCTGTGACAAGATTTTAATGCGTGGCATACAGCCCGCCTCGGTGCAGGCGTGGTGTGGTCTTTACATCGCACTCCTCTATGGCATCCTGACCCTCATTATTTGGTATCCAAAGCGCAAGGAGAGTAAGTTTGAGTGGCGTTGGAGCATTGTGCTTATCTCGGTGTTCCTCTCCATTGCCGACTTCTGCTACTTCAACGCTCTCGCACAGGAGGGTGCTCTCTTGGCGGTCATCTCGCTCATCCGCCGTGGCTCCGTCATTGTGTCGTTCTCGCTCGGTGCAATCTTCTTCAAGGAGCGTAATATTCGCTCGAAGGCGTTTGCACTCTGTGTTCTGCTGGTTGGCTTGTATTTCCTCCTTCACGGCAGTCTGATATAAAACGGGGCAAATTGATAAAGATTTAGTGCGAGTACCTCTGGTACTCGCATTTTTTTTGCAGTAGTCTCAATAAATTCTCAATTCTCTTTTTCTCTTTTTCTCAATTTATTCCGTATATTTGTAAATTGATAGAAAATGTAAGCAAAAAAACGATATGTCAGAACAAGATAAAATACTTTCCGAGGTAACCTCCAAGGAGTATGAGTATGGCTTTGTGACCGATATCGAAACCGAGACCCTCCCCAAAGGACTCAGTGAGGATATTGTGCGCCAAATCTCGGCACTCAAAGGCGAGCCCGAGTGGATGCTCAACTACCGCTTGGAGGCATACCGTAAGTGGCTCACAATGCCACTGCCTGAGTGGGCGCATCTGCGCATCCCACCCATCGACTTTCAGGATATCATCTACTTTGCAGCCCCCAAGAAGGAGGCAGACAAAAAATCAATGGATGAGGTTGATCCCAAGTTGCGAGAAACCTTCGACAAGCTCGGTATTCCACTCGAAGAGCAGATGGCTCTTGCGGGTGTGGCTGTCGATGCGGTTATGGACTCCGTATCTGTGAAGACCACTTTCCGTGAAACCCTCGCAGAGAAGGGTATCGTCTTCTGCTCAATGAGTGAGGCAATTAGGGAGTACCCCGAGCTCGTTAGGAAATATCTCGGCTCGGTTGTGCCCTATGGCGACAACTTCTACTCGGCGCTCAACGCTGCGGTCTTCTCCGACGGCTCGTTCTGCTACATCCCCAAAGGTGTGAGGTGCCCAATGGAGCTTTCGACCTATTTCCGTATCAATGCAGCGGGCACGGGTCAGTTTGAGCGCACGCTCATCGTTGCCGATGAGGGTGCCTATGTGAGCTACTTGGAGGGTTGCACTGCACCTATGCGTGATGAAAATCAGCTTCACGCAGCCGTTGTGGAGATTATTGTGGAGAAGGATGCGGAGGTCAAATACTCCACTGTGCAGAACTGGTACCCTGGCGATGCAGAGGGCAGGGGTGGCATCTACAACTTCGTGACCAAGCGTGGCATCTGCCGAGGCGACAATGCAAGGCTCTCGTGGACACAGGTCGAGACTGGCTCGGCAATCACTTGGAAGTACCCCTCCTGCATACTCAAAGGCGACAACTCTGTGGGCGAGTTCTACTCGGTAGCCCTCACAAACAACTACCAGCAGGCGGATACGGGTACTAAGATGATACACATCGGCAAGAATACCCGCAGTCGCATTGTGTCGAAAGGTATCTCGGCAGGTAAGAGCGAGAATAGCTACCGTGGCTTGGTAAAGGTTGTTCCTGCTGCGGAGGGTGCGAGGAACTACTCGCAGTGCGACTCGCTCCTGATTGGCGATAAGTGTGGAGCCCACACTTTCCCCTACATCGACTGCCAAAACCCCTCGGCAGTTGTGGAGCACGAGGCTACAACATCGAAGATTTCGGATGATCAACTCTTCTACTGCAATCAGCGAGGAATCTCCACTGAGGAGGCTGTGGGTCTCATTGTGAATGGCTATGCCAAGGAGGTCTTGGCGAAACTGCCTATGGAGTTTGCGGTCGAAGCCCAGAAACTGTTGTCAATTTCATTGGAGGGCTCGGTAGGATAGTGGAAGCGATATGCAGTATCGCACAGAAAAAAGGAAAACAAAAGAAAAACCAAGATATGTTAAAAGTTAAGAATTTACACGCTTCGGTTGATGGCAAGGAGATATTGCGAGGTATCAACTGTGAGGTTAAGGCTGGCGAGGTTCACGCCATTATGGGTCCCAATGGCTCGGGTAAGAGTACCTTTGCTTCGGTGCTTGCGGGCAATGAGAAGTTTGAGGTTACATCTGGCGAGGTTGAGTATGACGGCAAGGACCTGCTGTCGATGAGTATTGAGGAGAGGGCTCGTGAGGGTTTGTTCCTCGGTTTTCAGTACCCTGTGGAGATTCCTGGGGTTAGTATGGCTAATTTTATGAAGCTCGCCGTTGCCGAGCGCCGCAAAGCGCAGGGCTTGGAGCCTCTCACTGCGGGCGGTATGCTCAAATATATGAGGGAGAAGGCGGCTGTCGTGGAGCTCGACTCGAAACTTATGAATAGGGCAGTGAACGAGGGCTTCTCGGGTGGCGAGAAGAAGAAAAACGAGATTTTCCAGATGGCTATGCTCGACCCTCGCTTGTCGCTCTTGGATGAGACCGATAGTGGTCTTGACATCGACGCTCTCCGCATTGTGGCTACGGGTGTCAATCGCCTCCGTTCGGAGAATAACGCTACGGTGCTCATTACCCACTATCAGCGTTTGCTGGACTACATCGTGCCCGACTATGTGCACGTGCTCTACAAGGGTCGCATCATCTACTCGGGTGGCAAGGAACTCGCTTTGAAGTTGGAGAAGGAGGGCTATGATTGGCTTATTGCAGACTACAAAGAGTAACCGCAGGAGAGAGAAAGAACTATGGATGTACGAAAGATAGTTTTGCGAGAGGAGGATTGCTCGGGGTGTGGTGGCGACTGGCAGGTTGCTGCGGGCGAGAGCGTGGAGCTCTATCAACTATGCACTCGTGGCGAGCACCGTGTGAGCCTCCATCTTGCGGAGGGTGCTCACGCTAAGGTGGTCTTTATGGCGACTTCGGAGTGTGAGGTGGCATACGACTACTCGGTGGAACTCTGTGGCGAGGGTGCTTCGGCAGAGCTCTATGGAGTGATGGTCGCAGGGGGTGATAGTAAGGTGAGGGTGCGCACCGAGATGCGACACCTTGCGCCCAACTGTCACAGCGACCAACAGGTGCGTGGCATTGCCGACGAGAGGGGCTATGGACTCTTCGAGGGATTGGTTTATGTTGCCCCCGATGCGCAGAAGACCGAGGCGTATCAGCAGAGCCGCAATGTGCTCCTTGCGCCTACGGCACGAATACAGACACAACCCCAGCTCGAAATCTATGCCGATGATGTGAAGTGTTCGCACGGTGCAACGGTTGGACAGATGAACGAGGAGCAGATATACTATATGCGCCAGCGAGGACTCTCGGAGGAGGCTGCTCGCAAGTTGCAACTTGGGGGCTTCGTGAGGGAGATTCTCGATAGGATAGACGACGAGGCACTGAGAGCTGAGTTTGAACAGAAACTGAAAATTGGCGAGTAGTTAATTTTCCTTAAAGCCCTTAGAGCCCTTAAACTCCTTATAGCAGAGTAAGGTAATAGAAGAAAAACAACAAAAAGATGTTTGAAGTAGAAAAAATACGAGGCGAGTTCCCGATTTTGCAGCAGAGCGTCTATGGCAAACCTCTGGTCTATCTCGACAATGGTGCAACGGCACAGAAGCCGAGGTGTGTGATTGAGAGGGTTGCGGAGCTCTATCGCACCGAGAATGCCAACATCCACCGAGGCGTGCATTACCTCTCGGAGCGTTGCACAGCACTCTATGAGGATGCCCGCAAGACGGTAGGCGAGGCGCTGGGTACAAACGATATGGGAGAGGTGGTCTTCACGGCGGGTGCTACGGCTGCTATCAATACGGTGGCTTATAGTTTCTGCGAGGGCTTCCTTTCGGAGGGCGACAATATTGTGGTGAGCGAGATGGAACACCACTCCAACATTGTCCCCTGGCAGATGATGTGCCAGCGCAAGGGTGCCCAGCTGAGGGTTTTGCCCTTCGACGATGAGGGCGCACTGAGGATGGAGTGCCTCGATGGGTTGATTGATGAGCATACCAAAGTGGTGGCTGTCACTCAGGCAAGCAATACGCTCGGTACGATGCCCGACCTGAAACCTATCGTGGAGAGGGCTCATTCGGTGGGCGCAGTTGTGGTGGTGGATGGTTGTCAGGGTTTTGTGCATAGCGAGGTTAATGTCAAGGAACTCGACTGTGACTTCTACGCCTTTTCGAGCCACAAACTCTATGGTCCCAATGGTGTGGGCGTGCTCTATGGTAAGAGGGAGTGGTTGGAGAAGATGCCTCCATTCTTGGGTGGTGGCGATATGGTCAAGCGTGTGAGCTTCGAGAAGACCACCTATGCCGACCTGCCCTTGAAGTTCGAGGCGGGCACGGCAAACTACATCGACGCTATTGGCTTGGCGGAGGCTATCAAGTTCCTGCGCACACTCGACAGAAAGGGCATCTTGGCGCACGAAAAGTCACTCTTGGACTACGCAACGGAGGAACTTGGCAAGGTTGAGGGTTTGAGGATTTATGGCACTACGCCCGATAAGTGTAGCATTGTGAGCTTCAATGTTGAAGGTGTGCATAACTTCGACCTCGGGGCTGTGCTCGACAGGAGTGGCGTTGCTATCCGCACGGGTATGCACTGCGCAGAGCCCGTGATGGCACACTTTGGAGTGCAGGGTATGGCAAGGGCTTCATTTGCACTCTACAACACTATGGAGGAGGTCGATACACTTGTGGCAGCAGTGAAAAAGGCAGTCCGTATGCTGAGATAGTGAGTGGTTAGCAAAGAGTAATTTAGTCGGTTGGCGATTGACAAAAAGTATAAAGATATGTTTATAGTATTGGAGGGACTTGACGGTGCTGGTAAGTCCACGCAGATTAAACTTTTGCGCCAGATGGTGGAGGCGACAGGTAGGGAGTGTGAGTATTTGCACTTTCCGAGGTTTGATGCACCCATCTATGGCGATATGATTGCACGCTTCCTCAGGGGCGAGTTTGGCTCTGTGGATCAGGTAAATCCCTACCTTGTGGCTCTGCTGTATGCGGGCGATAGGGCTGACGCCAAGAGATTGATTGAGGGTTGGCTCTCGGAGGGTAAGTGCGTGATTGTGGATAGGTATGTCTATTCCAATATTGGCTACCAGTGTGCAAAGGTGGAGAGTGCCGAGGAGCGAAAGGCTCTCAGGGAGTGGATTCTCGCTACCGAGTATGAGCAGTTCCAGATTCCCAAGCCCACACTCTCACTCTTCCTTGATGTTCCCTTTGGTTTCACGGAGGCGAAACTTACATCGGTGCGTGAGGGTGCCGATAGGGACTATTTGGGTGGTGGTCAGGATATCCACGAGAAATCGCTCGATTTGCAACGCAGAGTTAGGGCTGTCTATTTGGAGTCTGCGGCTGCCGATAGTGAGTTGCAGGTGGTAGATTGCTCCAATGCGGAGGGTGGTATGGCTGCCCCCGAAGAGATTTTTGCGAAGATTGAGAAATATATCAAAGAGATTTTATAGTTTGAAGACAGGTAGAAATATAGCCCAGTGGTTGGCGGTTGTAGCACGCACAATGGTGGGTGCTGTGCTCGTTTTTTCATCGGTCGTGAAGGCTCTGGACCCCTATGGCACGGTGCTTAAAATGGAGGAGTATTTGGCAGCTGTTGGGTGGCACTCAGTAGGCGAAATCGCAACCTTTGGGGCTGTGGCGCTTGTGGGCGTGGAGATGCTCATTGGTGGTGCGCTCCTGCTGGGGGCTATGCCCAAACTGACTGCAAAGGTGGCTCTTGTGCTCAATGCCCTATTCTTGGTGCTGACCCTTTGGGTTGCGGTGGCAAACCCTGTGGCGGAGTGTGGTTGCTTTGGCGATGTTGTGACGCTCACAAATTGGCAGACCTTCGCCAAGAATGTGGTTCTTGTTTTGCTCACAATCGTGGCGCTTTGGGGCGCAGGGGAGCGTGGTGCAAAGTGGCGCACGGTGGGTGCGGTGGTTGCTATGGTGGGCGTTGTTGCGCTCGCAATCTACTCGCTCATAAGACTCCCCCTCGTGGAGAAATTCCCCTTTGGCGAGGGTGTCAATCTCGTAGAAGCTGTAAATGAAGATGTTACCGATAGTGGAAATTTTGTGGTGTGCCGACAGATTGCCACTGGCGAGGAGCGCAAATTCTCGGTAGAGGACGAGGAGTGGTGGGATGAGAACAAATGGGAGTTTGTTCGCACCGAAACGCCCGAGAAGGAGAGTGTGCGGGTTACGGCAAGGGATTTCAGACTCTATGTCGATGACTATGATATTACGGCACAGGTGCTTATGATGCCAATTTGTCGCCTTGTGTGTGTGGAGAGTGTCGAAAGGCTCTCCAAAGGAAATCTCGAAAAACTGCGTACTATTGCCCAAGAGTGTATGATTCGTGGCGAGAGGGTCGTGGTGGTTTCTACTTCGCCTCTGAGGAGGTTGGAGCGCAAGTTCCCCAATATGGAGATTTGCAATATGGACGCTGTCGCTCTGCGTGCCCTGCTGCGTGCAAGGGCGGGCATTGTGACCCTCCAACGAGGCACCGTGATGCACAAGGTTACGGTGGCGGCGGTGAGAAGTGATGATTAGTTATAGTAGTTGGTGGTGTTTTTCTTTTTAAGGGCTTTAAGGGCATCAA
Source organism: Tidjanibacter sp. (assembly GCA_017648105.1). Classification (GTDB taxonomy): domain Bacteria; phylum Bacteroidota; class Bacteroidia; order Bacteroidales; family Rikenellaceae; genus Tidjanibacter. The sequence continues at coordinate 875 of JAGCJH010000077.1, read as the reverse complement.
GGTCAATGAGGGTCTTGGGGTAGTTCAAGGGCAAGGAAGAAAAAACTTTCAACTTTCAATTTTCAACTAAAAAAGAATGAAGAAATTACTGATAATATGTGCGCTATGGTGTGCAGGGGTGGCGATGGCGCAGGAGCGCACCATCGGCGATGCGCTCACTCGTGGGCGTGACCTCTACTCGTTGGGTTTCTGGCGTGAGGCACAGGCGGAGCTTGCTAATTGTGGAGGCGGTGCGGCAGTTGTCCGCAAGAATACCCCCACCGTAAATGAGGAGGTGGAGTACCTCTCGGCTATGTGTGAGGCTCATCTGGGCGATGGCGCACAGGCTTTGGGTGCCTTCGTGAAGGCGCATCCCGACGGTAGGTTTACCAACGATGCCTACTGGGCGCTTGCCGAGGAGCACCACGAGTGGCAACGATGGGCAGAGGCTGTGAATATCTATCAGAACTTCGTCGTTACGGAGCATATAAACGACGAACAACTCGATGCAATGACCTTCGGCTGTGGTCATTCTCACTATATGATGGGCAGTGGTGCGGCTGCTGTGGCGTGGCTCAGCAGGCTCACAAAGGAGAGTCCCCGTTACCACCACGCACAATACCTTATGGGTGTTGTGGCATATCGTGAGGGTATGCTCTCAGATGCAAAGCAGTGCTTCAAGGCTACGGAGGAGAGTGTGGATTATGCGCCCCTTGTGCCCTACTACCTGATAAATATCGAGCACCGAATGGGCAACTACATATATGTCGCCCGCAATGCCGACAATGTCTTGGATGGCATTGAGGGCACACGCAGAGCAGAGGTTAGACGCATCGCTGCGGAGGCTGCATTCCAGAATGAGGTGAATGAGGAGTGGAGCGAGGCAGAGCGTCAGA
>JAGCJH010000007.1 GCA_017648105.1 Tidjanibacter sp. | reverse complement strand
GGGCAGTTTGGTACCCGTATGGAGGGTACTCTCCCACTCCCACGAGGTTCCAAAGCTGTTTTTCGACACATCATAGCGAGCCCTATTCACACCCAAATTGCCCGATGAGGTGCGAGTAAACTTATAACCATAGACATCGTTACCCATCTTGATAATATTGATAAACTTATCATCAATTTCCCAGGGGTAGGTATATTTTTGCAGAGAGGAGTAGATGGGGCGCTCCTTTGAATCGACGCCAATAAAGTGCGACACTCGTGGTCCAAAGTCACTCTTGGATAGATAGAGGTCGGCTTTACCGCCACCCACACCCGTAACAAAAATTGTGGGATATGGTTGTTGAGGGTCTAAATAGACACCACCATAGATGATTTGGTTGTAGCACATACCGCTGGACAACCTTGCCTTGTCATCCCCGTAGGTTGGTTTGAGGAAAAAACCACTCGCCAACGACGAAGAGCCACCAGCCAAGTTCGCACCAGCCTTGTGCTCCGACCCCCGTTCCCCGAAGGGAAGAGAGTCGGACACACACGCTGTCATCGTGGTCATCAGACCAATTATTATCAAGACTTTACGAAGCCTCATTTGCAAGAAATGTTGATTAGTTTACTTTGCACAAAATCATCTCACCGTATACCGAACCTACCGCAGAGAGCGAACGCCAATATAGATTGCCCTCATAGTTGTATGCGCCAAAGTAACGCACACTCTCGTCGGGCTGCATCTGCAAGGATATTTCGCCGAAGTAGTTTGCCGTATCCAAGATATGGAAGATATTGGTACGAGTGCCACCGGGGTTAGTACCCACACCCATTGCAGTACCAGTCTTGTTGATGTAGATTTCCGACGAGGGGTTGTTCTTATTCTTGATGGTGTAGCAATCCTCTTTGCCACTTACCTCCGAGAATGTCCAAACATAGTCACCAAGTTCCTCATAGGATACATAGCCATCCACAACCTCAAAGCCATTTGCAGAAGCCAAACGGCACACGATATTCTGGCTTGCGATCTCGTAGTGGAATACATAGATACCGATATAATCAGTATCAACGGTCTTGCGATAGTTGTAGAGGATGATATAGTCACCCGCAGTAACATTCGCAGCCGAAGTGATAATGTTGGGTTTAAGGCTGGTGTGGTCGGTAACCTTGTAGATGCTTACATAACCGGGTGCAGTCTGCCAGGGCGAGAAGTACATCGCATTGGAGGTAACACCAACCCACCTTTCGCCAGTAGCGCTCATCTTGTAGCCGAGGCTCTCGGCATCGAATGTCCAAGCAGTGCTATAACCTCCCTCGGTTGCAGCCTCTTCCGTGAGGACAAACAGATCCTCGCCACCTGTACCCTGTGCGAGGTAGTAAGTAGTGTTATCGTCGGCAGTGTGGCAGATAGCATAGGTGCCGTCACCATTTGCTACGAAGTTCCACTTATAAACATCCCTCACTGCGCCCTCAATATCGGAGCCAGTGGGCAGATTGATGCCACTCTTACCAATCTCGGTAGCCGTGGGTCGGCTTGCGGTGGGTGTATTGGGCAGAACATAGGTCTTATTCGACGAAGCCACACCCTCTCGCAACATTGTGAAGGTGATGACTACCTCGTCATCCGCAGTAAGATCCGCAGGTTTCAGACCATTGAAGTAGAAGTCCTCGCCACTGAGTGCCACCTCTTTGGTATATACCTTATTGGGCTCAAAGGTAACAGCGCCATCGAGGGTCACATCCGCAGCAAACGAGTTGGTAGTCTCCAAGTGGAGTTTGAGCGAGCCATCCTCGTGAGCACCAGGGGCAACCATAAAGTAGATTGTGTCGCCATTGGCAGAGAGTACAATTGGTGCTGCGAGTGTCATATCGATATTATCAACAGGCGCTGTGATATCAACAGGCGCTGATGCCATATCCTCCTCATAGGTTGTCATCAAGTTCACGGTAGCAGCATCGAAACTGAGTGCTGTGCCTTTGTCACTTGTGAGCGAAATCTTCTGGATGGGCATAGGTGCGATTGTCTCCGTGAGGAGCGAAAGGCGCACAGCCACAATGGAGTAGATGTTGTAGAATTCGAGGTTGATTTGGCTCTCGCCCTCGCCTACGGTATAGGCTTTGGACTTCATAAAGGAGTAGCCACCCAAGTGCTCGGAAGAGTTGGCTGCCGCCTGTGCCTGCTGTGAAGGAAGTGCAACAACACCATCCCACACACGGTTTGCAGCACCCGCAAAAGGATAGTAAGCACGGAAGGTAGCACCCTCCACATCATTACAGTAATACTGGTAGCTCGAAAATTCGGGTTTGAGCTGAGCAGCTACACTCTCGCTATTTGCGATAGGAATAATCTGGTAGGGGTAGTTAGAACCCAAAGCCTTATCCTCCTTAGTAGCCGAGATGCCCACCTTATCGTCGGAACTCCAATCCACACGCAAACCCTCCTCGCCAGTGGTGAAGATGGTGCGAGCAACATCGGAAGTCACGCCAACGGTAAATTGCAGAGGTTTGCCATTGGCAGCGTCGCCACCAACAACCTCCTCGTATGGCTCGGTGGCACAAGCCGCCAAAACCAACATAGATGCAAAAATAAATATCTTTTTCATAGTCTTTTTTCTCCTTCTTTTTCTACCACTGACCCTGCTCGGGCTGGATGATTGTACTCTCGCCCTGATCGAGAACGCTCACTGTGAATTGTTCTGTACGACGGCGCACGGTACCATCCGTAGAGGTGTTGGTAATCATAAAGCATACATTGTAGTCGCCCACCTCGGAGTAGGAATAGATATACTTGGTGGGGGGCATATTATCGTATGCCTTGATTGTGATGGGGGTGTCGCAGCCACCGTGAATGGTGCCATCGATCTTGATGGTGCGCGACACTGCCCATACCTCACGCTCATCGGGCTGCGAGGTTGCACAGTCAAACCAGAGGTATGCCGCCTTTATGGGCAAGTAGTTTGCGGTGGTGTCCGCAGCGTTGTAGCCCGAAGTTACGAGTGTAAAATCCAACTCCGCCTGAGATGCATAGTCCGACTCCAAGCCCTCCTCCTCACAACGATTGCGGAGAGAGAAGTTGTGGACAGACACCCTCGAACGCTCCTTTGCCTCAGCACCCGCTACGGGAGCCATATAGTAGCGCACAGCAAAAGTGATGGGTTTCTCAATATCGCCCTCTGCGAGCAAATCCGACAACAAGTACTCGCCTGCCGAAGTTGCCATAGAAGCATCCTTTGCGTTGCTCACCTTTTGAGTGGGATAGGTAAACCTATCGGTCAGCTCATTCCAAGTAGCCGTAGCAATACCCTCGTGGGTATAGTTACCAGCAAAGTCTGTCGAATAGAAGATCGAAATGGGGCGTTTCTCTACATTTTCCTCGCTCTGCAACAAATACTGATCGCCAGCCTGAAATGCACTGGAAAAAGTGAAGTAGGTATCGCCCTCATAGGTGCGCTCTTTGGCGAAGTATTCGTAGGAAGAGCCCTCCTCGCCAGAGAAGAACGAAACGACATCGGCATCGCCACTAAATTCAAAGACCACATCCTCCTGTGTATATACCTTATTGGTAAGCAAAGTAATTTGCAGGGAATCTTCGGTCTCAATTACCCACAGTTTGTCGCAAGAAACCATAGTTATCATTGCCACAACTGCACAAATGATATAATAGATTTTTCTTTTCATAGTCACTACCAACCAGGATTTTGAGTTAATTTGGAATTGGTACTGAGTTCACGACCAGGAATTGGCCACAACTCATCTCGTGAGCGCACGCTGGTATAGGCAGTAATCGCTGCCCTCTCTGCCATAGTGTCGCTACCTGTAATATACGAACCTGCGTCGATCATCTCAGTGTAGAGAATACCCCAACGGCAGAGGTCGTCTTTGCGCAACATCTCATAAGCAAGTTCCCTTGCACGCTCGTTCTGAATCTCCAACTGCAAAGCAGTAATGCTCTGGTCTGTGAAGTCATACTCCGAAGGAGTGTAGATATCCACACCGTGACCACGACGCCTTACCATATTGAAATACTCATAAGCCAATGTTGCATCGGCAGACTGAGGTGCGTAGGCATAGCACTCGGCATACATCAACAATACATCCGAATAGCGCAACAAGGGGAAGTTGATCTCGGTAGCCGAAGGCTGTTTGGTCGAGGAGGGCAACTCATACTCCCTACGGAATTTTGCGCAGTACCTATCCGAAAGGCGACCGAGCGAAGTCATATAGTTCTTCGTACCATCTTTTGTATAGGTGAAGTTGTTGATAGTCCAATCCCTCCTCTTGTCACTCTCGTCGTAGAGGTAGTAGAGTTTGGGATTTACACGGAGATAACCACCACAGAAGCCAATGGGCGACTCCTGATCGGAGGCAACACCGATGTTGCGACCAACCATACCGCTGGTTGCATACAAGCCGGTACCGTCGCCCCAGAAGTTCACCTCCCACATAGACTCCCTGATGTCGTAGATGTTCTGTGCGTAGTTGATGAAAATCTGTTCAAACGAAGGATTGAGGGAGTGCACACCCGAATCAACGACCTTCTTTGCATAGCCAGCAGCCTTCTCGTACATATCGATGCGGCACAAAGGCTGTCCTGCCATATTCAAGCACACCCTTGCGAGCATACCCCATACGGTGGTCTTGGTAACCTGCCAACCCTCGCTACTCACCTCGGTCTTATCAACCAAATCGATAGCCGCCTCCATATCTTTCACAATCTGCACATAGACCTGCTCCAAAGTCGAGTGATCCGCATACTTCTCCTGCGAAGAGATATCCTCAATGGGTTTCAACACAAGGGGTACGCCACCAAACCTCTTGGCAAGCATATAGTAGTAATAGCCACGCAAGAAGAGCGCCTCGCCCTTGATGCGATTATACTCCTTATCCTCGATAATGTTGTCGATGTTGGCAAGAAGGCTATTGGCACGAGCAATGCCCACATAGCATTTCGACCAGTAGTTGAAAACCTTAGCGTCGGTCACAGTCGTTTTGTAGTAACCCACACCACTCTGGTCGCTCTTGTAGTATTCATAGCCGATATCGGCACTCAGACCCATACGACCCAACATATTGTTGCCATAGAGAGAGCTCTCATTCAAGATAGCATAGACGCCATCGAGAGCCTCCTGACACTGAGTCGCATTCTGGTAGTACTCCTCTTCGAGTACCACATTGCTCACCTCAACATCCAAATAGTTGCAAGACGATGCAACCGCTGTCAAGGTCAAAGCTGCTATAATTATTCTTACTTTTTTCATAGTCGCAATCCATTAAAAACCAAGTTTCACACCCACCGATACTACACGAGCTCTTGGATAAGCCGAGTAGTCGAAACCAGGGGTAAGAGTAGAGTGGAAGGTCGAAACCTCGGGGTCGAGTCCACTATACTTAGTCCAAGTAAACAAGTTCTGACCGCTAACATAAATCTGTGCGGACGAAAGACCCAGACTCTTACGCACCCTGGCGGGCAAATCGTAACTCAAAGTCACACTCTTCAAACGCAAGTAGGATGCGTCTTCAAGGGTGCGAGAGGAGTAGTAACCACGGGGACCGAAACCACCTGCACGGAAGTTCTCGCTATCCTGATTGTCCATACTCCAACGGTCGGTGTAGGATGCAAACTGGTTGATTGCCCTACCTGCATAGTTACCTTCGAGTGCTAGTCGGTTGGCATTCATAGCGTAGTTACCATAGCTCCACTGCAAGAAGACATCAAGGGTGAAGTTTTTGTAGGTAAACACATTGCTGAAACCACCTGTGTGGATGGGATAGGCGTTTGCCAATACCGACATATCCTCGGCGGTGATGGTACCGTCGCCATTGAGGTCGGCATATTTGATATCACCGGGCTGTACCAAGTCACGAGAGCTACCATTGTCGGGCACAGTCGCTTTGAGCTGATACTCACCAGTCACGGGATTTACATCGAAGTCCTCCAACTGGTAGCAACCCTCCCAGATGTAGCCATAGAACGCTGCGATAGGACCACCAACACGAGTCAAGTAGAGAGGTGTTGCGTTGAAGTCACCAGTGAAGTTCACGGTGGTGGTAAAGCGATTCTGACCATCGGCAAGTGCGAGCACCTCATTCTGGTTGAATGCGATATTGAAGTTGGAGGTCCAAGTAAACCTGCGGGTCTTCACGGGAACAAGCTCCAAAGTCAACTCCAAACCTCGGTTCTGAACACTACCCACATTGAGGAATGCCGAGCTCTTACCTGTGGAGGTAGGAACATAAGCATTGAGCAAGAGGTCGGTAGTAACCTTCGAGTACACATCGGCGGTAAGTTTCACACGGTTTTTGAACAGACCCAAATCCAAACCGAAGTCAATCTGGTTGGTCTTCTCCCAAGTGAGCGACTTGTTGGCAATGGTCGAAGGACCAGTAGCCACGCTGGGGGTCTTGCCACCGTGTGCAAAGTAGTCGAGGTAGTCGATAGTGGTAGCCCACAGATACTCGCCCACCTTGTTGTTACCAGCCACACCCCAAGTAGCCCTCAGCTTACCTTCCGAGATGACATTGCTCTTCTTCAACCACGACTCCTCTTTGAAACGCCAAGCAATAGCTGCCGAAGGGAAGTAGCCCCACTGGTTGCCCTTCGCAAAGCGGGAAGAACCGTCGGCACGAATAGATGCCGAGAAGAGGTATTTGGATGCTATCGAGTAGTTCATCCTCAACAGCGACGAAATAGTGCGGTTGTCGTAGTGACGAGAGGTAACCGACTTGGGAGTACCCGATTCGAGAGCAGTAAGACCAAGCGACTCGTTGGCGATATTGGTCACGCTGTAACCATATCTATCACGCATATAGTTCTCGACACTTGCACTTGCGGTAATGTTCAAAAGGTGCTTGTTTGCAAAGCGGTGTTTGTAGCTCAAAGTACTCTCTGCCAAGAGTTCGGTACGCTTGTCGGAGTCAAACGAGCCATTGACACCTTTGGCGTTATTCACGTGGGGGAAACCCTGATAGGTTTTGGTGTTGTAGAAACGCTTTTCAACATTGTCCCTCAGAGTAGCACCTGCGGTGGTGTTCCACTTCAAATCGGGGATAATCTCCCACGAAAGCACTGCGCTCATATAGGTGAAGTGGTTGTCGATAGTACGGATGATGTTGTTTGCCGAAGTGATGGGGTTGAGTTCGGTAACATCAATAACAGTATCCTCAAACTCCTCGTCATCGTAGTATGCCGTACGCAGAGGACTCATAGCCCAGAGGCGGTACATTGGATAGGACTGCCACGACGAAGAGGAAGAGCCTGCCTCCGAAGTGCGGTCACCATCGGTCTTCTGATAGACATAGTTGGCATTGACATTGAGCGAAAGGTTGGAGGCAATCTTGTGGTTAAGCCTCATACGACCCTGCATCTTCTGGTAGGCGGTATTGATAACCACACCCTCCTGGTCGGTAATGCCACCCGATATAACATAGCTCGAAGAGCCCGAGCGACCCGAAAGTGAGATGTTGTGATTCTGGGTTGCTGCGGGGCGGAAATACATCGCCTGCCAGTCGGTACCCTGCACCTGCTTGTAGTCCTCCAAGGTCATATCTTTCAGATAGGTTGCCTCGTAGGCGCTGCTCAACTCGGTAGCATAGCGAACAAACTCATAGGGGCTCATCAGCTCCATAAAGTTGGTAACCATCTGGATACCATAGGAGCCCGAATAGCTAACATTCGACTTGACATCCTCGCCATTCTTGGTCTCCACGATGATTACACCATTGGAGCCTCGTGAGCCATAGATTGCACCTGCCGATGCGTCTTTCAAAATCGAGATAGATTTGATATCCTCGGGGTTGAGGCTGAGTGAGGAGAAGTCCTCGATGGGGAAGCCGTCGATGACATAGAGAGGGGTATTGTCCTGCGTAACCGAGGTAGCACCACGGATTACAACCTCCATACCCTCGCCAAGCTGACCATCGCCCGACGACATAACCACACCTGCAACCTTACCCTGCAATGCCTGCGAGAAGTCGGAGGTGGGAACATTGAGTGACTTTGCCACATCGATAGTTGCGATAGAGCCAGTAACATCTTTTGCACTGAGTTCGCCATAACCCACAATGACGATGTCTTCCAACACTTCCGAGGAGGGTTCGAGGGTTACGGTCAGCATCTTGCGACCATCCACAGGCATCTCCACAGCATTATAGGAGAGCATACTCACAACGAGTACATCTTTTGCGGTAACGGTAATATTGAAGTAGCCGTTGATATCTACTACCGTACCATTGGTCGGTTGTCCTTTCACAAAGACCGTAGCACCCATCAGAGGCGTGCCGTCGGTCTCCACAACCTGACCTCGCAGCTGGTATCGCTCCTGTGCTACGAGTGTCGTAGCAGAGGCAATCAGCAATAACAGACACAGAGAGATATTGCGTATAAATTTCTGCATATTTATCTTCAAGGTTATAGTTTTACTTTTCTATTGGTTTTACCAGAGAGCTGGTGCTTTTGCTTTGGAATGGCACGGGGAGGAGGGCAAAAACGCCCCTCCTCCCATTGTGTCATACGCCATATTGCGTCAGCCCTCGGCTCCTCCTATAACTATTTATAGATAGGACCGTAGTTCTGGCAAGCACGGTAGTCTGCGCCCTCGGCATCCATACCGAATGCACCCCAAGCCGAAGGACGGAAAATCTTTTCCTCCTCGACATTGTGCATACATACGGGGATGCGCAACATTGATGCGAGAGTAATCAGGTCGGCACCAATGTGACCATAGGTAATAGCACCGTGGTTTGCGCCCCAGTTGTTCATCACATCATAAACGCTCTTGAAGGGACCTTTGCCAGTCAAGCGGGGTGCAAAGTAGGTTGTGGGCCACGAGGGGTCTGTACGCCAGTCGATGTGGTTGTGAATCTCCTCATCTACGCCAACAGCCCAACCCTCTGCAATCTGCAACACGGGACCCTGACCTTTGATAAGGTTGAGGCGGCACATTGTAACGGGCATATCGCCTTTGGTGTAGAACTTCGACGAGAAGCCACCACCCCTCATATACTCCCTACCTGCGGGGTGCCAAGTAGTAGCCTTCAAGCACTCCTCAGCCTCAGCCTCCGAAATCTCCCAGTAGGGTTTCATCACGGGATTGCCCTCTGCGTCACACTGGCAACCAGTAGCGTCGAGAGTCGAAGAGCCCGAGTTAATCAAGTGGATAACACCATTTGCAGCCTTGCCTGTGAGTTTCTTGCCAGTGGCAGCCTCAACAGCCTCGGGGCTCCAATAGGTACGAACATCCGAGAAGAGCTGTGCCTGATTGGTCAAAAGGTGCATAAACAACATCGAAGCACCATTGAGGGTGTCGTTCTCAGTTGCGAAGGTGTATGCCTCACGGATACCGTTCCAGTCGAACGACGAGTTGAGGATTGCCTCCGAGAAGTCGCCATCGGGACGGAAGTCGGTCCACTGACGCTGACCCTGGAAACCACCAGCAATAGCGTTGTGACCCATAGCCTCCTCCTCAAAGCCCATCTCTGCGAGTTTGGGGTTGCCAACCATAAGGTCGCGGAAGATGATGGTCATCTTCACAACATACTCCCAAACATCATCTTTCTCCTCACGAGAGTAGTGGAGGTGTTCGGGGTTGAGGTCTTTACCCTCATTTACCTTGCAGTATTTCTCGGTCCAAGCCATTGCCTTCTCGAACTCCTCGTGGTCGTAGATGCCGAGCTCGATACGACGAGCAATCTCCGAGCAATCTACATACTCGCTACGCATACCGAGGTAGTCCTGGAAGAAGTCGGGGTCGGGCATAGAGCCTGCGATACCCATCGACACAGAACCGATATTGAGATAGGATTTACCCTTCATCTCCATAACAGCCACTGCTGCCCTACCGAAGCGGAGCAACTTCTCCTCAACATCAGCAGTAATGGTGTTGTCGTTCACATCCTGAACATCGTGACCATAGATACCAAATGCGGGAAGACCTTTCTGGTTGTGACCTGCGAGTGCCGATGCCAAATATACTGCACCAGGGCGCTGAGTCTTATTGAAACCCCAGATTGCTTTGGGCATAAGGGGGTCCATATCAATGGTCTCCGAGCCATAGCACCAGCAGGGAGTCACAGACAAGACTGCACCAACATTGTTCACTGCAAATTTATCGGTAGCCATTGCTGCCTCAGCGACGCCACCGATTGTGCGGTCGGCAATGACACACTGAACGGGTGTACCATCGGAGTAGCGGAGCTTCTCGGTGTAGAGTTTAGCTACGCTCTCTGCCATACCCATAGTCATCTCTTCGAGCGACTCACGGATACCGCCCCTACGACCATCAATAATGGGGCGAATACCAATTTTAGGATAGTTTTTCATCTCTTTGATATATACTTATTATTTATTAGTTCACTATTTTTTGCAGCAGCATTTGCATTTCTTACCGAAGAGCATTGTCAGCAAGAAACCTACGAGCATAATTACGGTAGTACCAAACACAATCGCCAACTTACCATTGATAGCGGGAGTAGCGGAGGTCACCTGCATAACAGCAATCCAGATAACTACCAACATACCCACAACTGCTGCGATGATAGACGCTGCACGGTTGGGCTTGCGGCTGATGAGTGTGAGCAAGAAAAGACCCAACACACCACCACTGAAAATCGAAGCCAAAGTCCACCAAGCATCCAAAACGCCATCCACCTGCATCATCAAGATACCGATAATGATACCAACAACACCCACGATGAGCGAAGTGAGGTAGAGGGTCTTCATCTCCTTCTTATCGCCACCCTCCTCTTTCTTGGAGAAGTGTTTTACGAAGTCAGTGAGCACGATAGTTGCCGAGGAGTTGATACTTGTAGCAACAGTTGACATACCTGCCGAGAAGATTGCTGCAATCACCAAACCTGTGATACCTGTGGGCAGACCGTGTACGATGAAGTGGGGGAACACCTCATCGGCAGGAGTGCCTGCGGGCAACAACTCGGGCTGTGCCTGATAGTATGCAAAGAGTGCAGTACCGATATAGACGAAAATCAACGATACGGGAACATAGAGAAGGCTACCAAACATAGTAGATTTCACTGCCTCCTTGGTCGATTTGGTTGTCATATAGCGCTGAACATAGTTCTGGTCGATACCGTAGTTGTTCATATTGGTAAACAGACCATAGAGCAAGAGTACCCAGAAAGTGGATTCGCTGAGCGAAGCACCAAAGCTACCAAGGCTGAACTTGCCGTGCTCGGCAGCAATCTGGAACAACTGCGAAGGACCCTCGGGCATACCGAATGTGAGGATGCCTGCACAAACCACTGCACCAACAATCAGGATGATACCCTGAATAGCATCCGTCCATACCACCGCAGCGATACCGCCCAAGAGGGTATAAACCATTGTTACGATACCGGTAACGATGATGATTGTCTGGATGTCCCAGCCGAACATCTTATTGATGGGCAAAGCCAAGAGCAACAAAATCGAGCCAATGCGGCACACCTGAGTGAGCAAGTAGCACACCGAAGCGTAGCAACGAGCCCAGTAGCCGAACTTCTCCTCCAAGTAGTGGTAAGCCGAAACGCTATTCACACCACGGTAGAGAGGGATGAAGATTTTGGCAGCCAAAATGGTTGCAAGAGGAATCGAAATACTGAATACGAAGGGGCTCCAATTACCCTTGAAGGCATCGCCTGGAAGACCCAAGAAGCTAATACTACTGACGAAGGTTGCGAAGATACTCATACCCACAACCCACGAAGGAAGGCTACCCTCTGCGCTGGTAAATGCAGCACTGCTCTTGCGGCTCTTGAAGTAGAACGAGCAACCAAACAGAGCAACACCACCAACGAAGATGAAGAATACTAAATAGTCAAGAAATGTAATATCCATACTTGTCGTATTGCTTTGTTATTTAATTAGTTGTTTTTAACCTCTGCGCCGAGTGCTTTCAGAGCCTCTGCAACTTTTGCACGCTCCTCTGCACGGAACTTACGATAGGGCCAAGCCAAGTGGTCGTTGCAGAAGCCGAGCAACGAAGCAGCGGTCTTCACGCCTTTCAGGTAGCTCGAACCATACTTACCAATGCTGTAAATAGTGGTGCTGATAGCCATAATCTGTTTCTGCAACTCACGAACTTTGTCGATATCACGAGCAACTGCTGCATTGTACATAGCAACATAGAGCTCGGGGAACATATTTGCACCACCGTTCACACCACCATCGCAGCCCATCATAACTGCCTCGCCTGTGAGCTCTTCGGGACCAACATAGAGTGCGAAGTCGGGCATATCACGCAACAGATACTTCACGCTATTGAGGTAGGTCATATTGTGCGACGAGTCTTTCAGACCAACGATGTTGGGGTGCTGTGCCAAAGTAGCAATAGTCTTCGCTTCGAGGAACACCTTAACGTGCGAAGGCATATTGTAGATGTAGAGGGGCAAGCAGAGAGCATCTGCAAGTGCAGTGTAGTACTCAATAAGCTCCTGCTGCGAAGCTGCAAAGTAGTAAGGGGGAGCTGCAACAACACCCACAGCACCACACTCTTTTGCCTTCTCTGCGAGTTTCACGCTCTCGGTAAGCGAAGTGTCGGTAACGCCAACGAGCACGGGTACCCTGCCTGCAACCAAGCCACATACCAACTCTACGAACTCATAGCGGCATTTGTAGGAGAGGCTCTGAGCCTCACCAGTAGTACCGAGAATGAAGATTGCGTGCACGCCAGCACCAATCATATTCTCAACAAGATTCTTTGCGCCCTCAACATCCAACACATCGTCGGACAAGAGAGGGGTAATCATAGGAGGAATGATTCCCTGAATTTTTTTCATAGTTGTAATTTTGTTTTTAGTTTGTTTATTTTTGGAATTATCTATCTCTTATATTTGAATTTCCTTGCAATGGGGATGATGCCTGCGATGTTGTCGGTGCGCACCTCGAAGGTAACCTTCTCGCCAGCCACAACATCACGATAGCCAACCATTAGGCGGGTACGAACACGAGTCTTATCATAGACAGTCATTGTGCTCGAAGGCATCACATTCCAACCCTGATCAGTGAGGATTTTGTATGAACGAGCGAGGATATAGATGCGACCATCCTTCTTTGACGAGAACTCAACAACATAAGGTGTCATTGTATCTTTATTCTCCCAGTTGGGGGTGAGCATCTCAAAGCCCTCGATGGACTCAATCACATCTTTCAAGAAAAATTTGGGGCGGTTTGTCCACAAAACACCATTGGGTTCGAGGCGACCAAGTGCAAAATCGCCACCCTTAACAGTTACCTCCATCTCGCACACATCGTACATCTGGGGCAACAGACCCAACTCCTCATTGTCGGAGTCGGTACGGAAGGGAGCAACAGGCCAAGCGCTATTACCCACCAAGTTGCCTACGCCCTCATTGAAGCAGTAGCGCACTGCGGTGGGTTTAAGAACGCCATCCGCCCAAACAACCACTTCGCAACCATTCTCAACCCTTGCCTCGGCGTGTACAAAGCCGTTCTTGTCGCCAAGCTGGAAGCCACGCACCTCATTGCCATCGGAGGTGGTCAAGCCCTGCTCGGCATTGCGGAAGAAGAGGCGAACCTTGTCGTCCTCCACCTGCATCCTATCATACTCGGGGTGGAGATAGGACACATCCTTGCCATAGTGATGACCGAGTGCCTTTGCTGCGAGCCTCTCGCCAACAACTTTTTTGTTGCGGGGGTGGATGTCGCCATAGATATCGAGACAGTCGTTGGTGGGAATGTAATCCACGCCCTCCAAGCTATTTGCTGCAACAGCCTGCGACTCACGCAACTGCGCACCCTTGATACCCTCATAGATGTGGGGTACGAGTTGTACGAGATAGAAGGACATATTGGGATTATTGAACTTCTCCCTCCAACTCTTAATCATCTCAACCTGCATCTTATCGTAGTAGGTCGATGCGTAGGTCACATTGTGGCAGCCCTGATACCAAATAACACCTGCAATGGAGGTATTGATGATGGGGTTGATGTTTGCATTGTACTGTGCAGCTGCGTAGTAGCGGTCTGCACCTTTCCATTTTGCCTGATTATCCACAAGGCTCTGTTTCAGACCACTGAGGAAGAGCAAGTTCTCCACAACGCTCTCCTCGGGCATCCACGACTCAATAGAAGTACCACCATAGGAGACGCAGATAAGACCTACGGGCACGCCAAGCTCCCTCTGGATTTTATCGCCAAAGGCATAGCCCACAGCGGAAAAGCCCGACAGATTGCGTTTAGCCGTAGTAGTCCATTCAGCCTCGGGAATATCGCTCATAGGGAAGCGAGAGGAGATACGACCCGAGTTGTAGAGTCGGATGTTTGGGTTGGGGGTTTTGAGCGCCTCCTGCAAGTCGGTGGTTTTGCTCACCTGAAATTGCATATTGCTCTGTCCCGAGCAGACCCACACCTCGCCAATCATAATATTCACAAAGTTGAGTTCCTCGCTCTTGGTGTAGATATTAACCTTCTGTTTGGTTGCTGCCTCGCCAGTGGGGACATTGGCAAACCACTCACCGATGTCGTTGGCGGTAGTCTTCACGGGCTCACTGAGCCACGAAGCCTCCACAGTTACCTCCTCACCAGCAACTGCCCAACCCCAGAGGTGTGCAGTAGTGTTTCTTTGGAGCACCATATTGTCGCCAATAATGGTTGGAACATTGAGGCTCTGTGCCATCGTTCCTGCGATAGATGAAAGTGCCACAAAGAGTGTGAGCACAATTTTACGCATCTGTTTCATCACTTACTTGATATTTTTGGTTAGTCTATTTTCTTGCTTTTATTGCTTAACAACTCTATCGGTGTAGGGGGGGGAGAGAGATTATTTCGCTTTGTGCTCCTCTATCCACCTAATAATCATAGGATAGGTCTCCTCCTTATATTTATAGCGATCTCGGTACCAAAAACCGTGACCTCCCGAAGGGAAGATATGCATCTCACAGGGTACCTTCTTTGCCACAAGTGCCGAGTAGAATTCGAGGCTGTTTTTTGTATCGACAGCCTTATCATCGGCAGTCAGCACCAACATTGTGGGAGGAGTTTTCTTGGTTACCTGATTCTGCAACGAATAGATTTTGCGCAACTCCGCATCTTTATGGTTTCCGCCGAGCAAATTCTCACGAGTATTTGCCGAGGAGAACTCCATAGAGATTACGGGATATACCAACACGCCAAAGTCGGGGCGAGTGGTTTTGCTACTACAAGTCAGCAGGGTGGCTGCAAAGTGACCACCTGCCGAAAAGCCGATAACACCCACGCTCTGGGGGTCGATACCCCACTTCTCGGCACCCTCACGGATAATTCTCATTGCCTGCTCGCCATCCTCCAAGACAAGTTCGGGATTGCCATTGGGTTTGCGGTATTTCAAAATGAAGGCCGCAATGCCGTTCTCATTGAGCCACTCAACAGTCTTGTAGCCCTCACGGGTGATGCACACTTTCTCGTAGCTACCACCAGGGGTAACCAACATTGCCTGACCTGTCGCCTTCCCCTCCTCGGGCAAGAAAACCAAGAGTTCAGGCTTTGTAACATTGAGGATGTAGCCCCTATTATCAATCCTCTCGCTCAGATACTCCAAGCCGTTGGAACTCGACACACCCTCGGGGAAGAGTTCCACAACCTCATCGGGGGTAGGTACCTCCTCGGGATTGTATTCGAGAGTATTCTCAATCATATAGAAGTGACCATCCTCGGCACCCAGAAGGATATCCTCCCTGCCGTCGCCATTCCAATCCACAACGGTGGGCGATACGGTGTGACCCTCCAAAACGGTCTCTGCAAGGTTGCCCATATACTCGAAGTAGGTCTTACCATCCCTCTCCTCGACATTGCGGAACCACGCAGCATTCTGCGAATCAACGATGAGGTCTTTGCGACCATCGCCATCCCAATCGCAGAAGCAAATCTTACGACGACCCGACTTACCTGCGATGCCATCGTTGAGCCTCAAAGCGCCCTCGGTGGTATCTACAACACCTGTCTTATTGTTGTAGAGCGAGCAGTTTGTGCCATAGAAGACCCTCTCGCCACGCATCACAATGTGCTTACCCTCGGGTGTAATCACACCCTTGTAGAGTGCAAGGTAGCCCTCGGTGTCGAGCACCACGATATCATCCACGCCATCCTTGTCCCAGTCAATCACTACGGGAGTGGTACGCCACTGGGTCGTGAAGGTGCCCTCTGCGGGTTTCCACCAGTTCCACGCAACCAAAGGCATCTCGCCTTTCCAATCGACCTGAACATCAATAGGCTCCGAGAAGTGCAAACCATTACGCTTACCCAAGTTCCTAAGCCACTGAATCTTACCCCAAATGGAGTTAATCATAATATCCTTGTGACCGTCGCCATCCCAATCGGCAATAGTGAGCACAGTGTAACCCCATTTGCGCTCTGCGGGACCCTGAATAGAGCCATTCTCGCCTGCCAAGAGGCGGAAAGGTTTGTTATTTACCAAGATAGCCTCGGGCTCTGCCCACGAAGGCGTTGCACCACCCGTAAGGTTGCGGATAAGAGCAATCTCGCCTGCCGAGTTACCCACAATGAGGTCTTCGGTGCCGTTGCCATCCCAATCTACCGACCAAGGTGTTGCAAGCGCACCATACTTCACATTATCTGCCACTTGACGCAAGTATTTCACGGGGGTAAACTGGGGCATATTGCGTTTCACACGACCAGTATTGCGCAACATTGCCACCCTACCATCCTCGTCGCCTACGAGTAAGTCCACATTGCCGTCCTTATCGAAGTCATACGCTACGGGGACAATCATCTCCACGTGGAAGCGCACCTCTTTACCCTTATTGTCTGTGAGCTGTCGGGGTGCTGCAAACTTAGGCTCAGTGCGAGTGCCGATGTTCTCATACCAAGTGAGTCCATCCACAAACTCGCCACAGATAATATCCAAGTCGCCATCCTTATCGAAGTCGGCAATACAAGGGTTGGGAGCGCCATAGGTGTCAATCATAGCACCCGCAGCATAAATCTCGCCCTTGTTGATATACTCGCCATCCACATTTTCGAGCAAGAAGAGGTAGCCGTGAAGAGGACCACGAGTCCACTCGCCCTTCTCATTGTAGGCATTATCCCAGCCGTAGTCGTCCCAAGTGTCGATACCAACCAAGATATCAATATCGCCATCTGCCTCCCAATCCACATAGCTCCACATATTGCTACGGGACTTATTGTAGGTTGCGCCCAAAACATCGCCTGCATACTCAATAGTCTTAGGTGCCGAGTAGAGTTTTTTATTGAAATCTGTCCACTCCGTACCCTTTGCCAAGACATACTCCTTACCATCCACAACCGAGATTTTGATGTTGTTGTAACCCTTCTTATGGATGCGCACAGCCTTATCGAAGAGAGGCTCGCCATTGGTGCCGATATTGCGGAAGAAGTAAAGACCCTTATATGGTTTGTCGGGGCACGACACCAACAAGTCGGTCACACCATCCGAGTCATAGTCGGTGGGGATTGGAATACCCCACAGACCAACACCCAAATCCACTTCGAGAGTAGGGTTGTTGTAGGGAACGATTTTTGCCTTTTGAGCAGAAGCCGCCGTTGTCGCCATAAGCGCCATAGCGATCAGCAAAAGTTTGGTCAGCGTGTTCAGTTTTTTCATTCTTCTCTATTGTTTTTGTTACATTTTATTCTCGTCGCACCACATCACAACAAGTGAGTGGTTTTGGGTTTAATCGTTTTAATAGAACTTCTACAAAAAAGCCCCGACATTTGCATCTCGGAGGCCCTGCTCCTGTTATCTACCTCTTGGTGGAGGAGTCACCCTCTACCAATTCGGCATCTATAACCATACTGCGATTCTCCTGCCCACCTTTCTCCACAAGATTGATAACCATATCAATAGCCACCGTAGCAAACTGCTCAATAGGCTGCTTTATGTAGGTAATGGTCGAAGGATACAACTCAAAAGCGTCACAACCATCAAACACAACAACACCCACATCCTTGGGCGTGGTGAGTCCGAGTTGATTGAGCGCACGCATACCCAACAGTGCAAGGCTGTTGGTCGCAAAAAAGAGCGCATCAACCTCTCCAAAATCAAGAGATGCAAAGAGTTTATTTGCGCTGCTATCAATATTGGAATAGTCCACCTTATGGACTTTCACATACTCACCCAAGCCAACCTCCTGCATTGTCTGCACATACCCCTTCTCTCGCTCAGTAATATTGGAGAGGGTCATATCATAAGACACCATCTCGATGCGCTTAAAACCACCTGCAAAGAGTTTCTCCACCGCAATGCGAGCAGCATCTTTATTGTTGAGCGACACACTACTAACGCCCTCAACATCAACAACCCTATCGAGCAAAACCAGAGGAATACCCCTCTCGACAATCTCCTTTACGATCGCCTCACAGCCCTCACAAGGCACCAACACAAGACCATCAATACCCTTGCTAATGAAAGAATCAACCACCTTGGCGAGTTTTTCAACTTTCTCGTCGGTGGAGCCAAACATCACTGTATAGTTGTAGGAGTATGCCCTCTCTTCGATTTGACGGGCGATTTCGGAGAAAAACTTATTGGAGATATCCGACAACACAACACCTATTGCCTGATTGTGCTTACTGCGAAGAGTTCTTGCCGCATTGTTAGGTTTGTAGTTATAGCGAGCAGCCACCTCCATAATGCGCTTAGCGGTCTGTTCATTGACCTTATATTTGCGCTCTCCATTGAACGATGTGGCATTATTCAGGGAAAACGAAACAAGCGCAGGCGACACACCCGCCTCGCGTGCAATATCCTTGATGGTAATTTTTCTATCAATCATTGCGACAGTCTTGCAGAATAGGAATAATAGTTTTACCTTTGCAAAGGTAATTAAATCGTTTTAATAAACCAAATACTTATCTAAAAAAGTTGCGGTTTGCTACAAAATTTTGCTTAAATTTGCATCGCAAAACAAACCTAAGTAGCAATACCCCACAAAGTTACGAAAAATTATTTAATTATTATACTAATAACTACATTATGGACAACAAAAATTATGTAATCGGCGTTGATTTTGGTAGCGACTCCGTGCGAGCTTTGGTGGTGGACTGCGCCACTGGCGAAGAGATTGCACAGAGCGTCTCCTATTATCGCCACTGGAAGCAGGGCGACTACTGCTCCCCAAAAGAAAACCGCTACCGCCAGCACCCCCAAGACTACATCGACTCATTGATGGAGATTACCAATGGTGTAATGGCACAGTGCCCTCAGCAGGTAAGGGAGAACATCGTGGGTATCTCATTCGACACCACAGCCAGCACTCCCGCACTCACAAACCGTGAGGGTACACCTCTTGCGCTGACCGAGGAGTTTGCAACCGACCCCGATGCTATGTTCGTTCTCTGGAAAGACCACACAGCCATCGCTGAGGCAGACGAAATCAATGCCTTGTCACACTCCTATCACATTGACTATACGCTCTTTTCGGGCGGTACATACTCGTGCGAATGGGGTTGGGCAAAGGTGCTCCACATCCTCCGCACCAACCCCAAAGTTGCCGAAGCTGCATACTGCTGGGTTGAGCACTGCGACTGGATTAGTGCTCTGCTGACGGGCGACACCACACCCGAGAAGATTGCTCGCAGTCGTTGTGTGGCAGGTCACAAGGCGTTGTGGAACGAGAGCTGGGGCGGTCTTCCCGAAAAAGAGTTCTTCGCAGCACTCCACCCCCAACTTGCCGAGATGGC
>JAGCJH010000076.1 GCA_017648105.1 Tidjanibacter sp. | reverse complement strand
ACGAGGGTAACAACACCGCCTTTGACCTCTGTTGAGGACATATAACTACCCTCGGTGTCACGCTCGCCACCAAGCACAACGATGGAGAGCTTCTCGCTCTCGTGCCAAACATCAATGGTTGATACGAGTGCGCCACCCTTTGCGGTAATGTCAAACTGCTCCCAATTCTCAGTTGTGGGCGTGAGCGAAAGGCGCTCGTCGCTGCAAGATAGATTGGTAGCACCCTTCCACTGAGGATAGTAGTCAGTGAGGAAATGTGTTGTGACACCCTCCTTGACAGTAAGGGGAGTTACCGCCGCATTGTTGCCCAACTTAAACTCCTGATTGGAAGCGCATTGCACAAACGAGAATGCCACGAGCGACACTACTGCCGCCGACAAAAAGTGAAATAGGGATTTGATTTTCATATTGCTAATTTTTATGCTATTTATGTTCAATCAATGTAGTAGTTTGCCGTGACGACGCCACAACTGCCCCGCCACCTCCGCACAAGCAGAACACCCCCTGACGGTCTATCCTCCCTGCACTTCGTGCAAAGATACTAATTAAAAAACAAATTAAACAAATCTCCCCGAAAAACACCAATATTCATCATTGTATCTTCCTGAACGCCTCTGTGCAATATTTGCAAGGTGATATATTGTTCGTAAAGCAGTACATCAACCATCACAAACCTTTACGGTTGGGTTAATCGGAGCATTTAAGTAAATATATCGGGTGTTTGGGATGTTGTGTTGGGTGAGATAGACTTCGCTCCATAATGCTCCGCATTGCTCCGCTTGTCTTTTACTGCGTCGGCTCGGCAAAACATTATCAAGGGTTTGTCCTTGACCAAGTCCATCTCACAGGAGGAAAAAACATTAGCAGGAGTATGGATTGGTGTGTGTCGGGCGGGAGGATTTTTGTTGGGTTTGTGGGGCAAAAAAGACTGCCCAGAGGCAGTCTTGCTAAATAACTAATCGTGGGTATTTGGGCGAGGGTTAATCCTCGTCGTCATACATATACCACTCCTGCTCGAAGTCGCCGCAGTCGCAACTATAAGCGTCTAAGTCTTCCTCGACCTCTTTGCCGTCGTAACGCAGGGTAATACGATGCTCTTCGCTCTCGTAGTCCGCAGGACCAAAAATTGCATCGAAGCACTCGTAGTAGAAACTCAACTTATTGATTACTCCTTATAGTCATCATAGCCGCAATTCTTGCGCTTTAACTCGGGCGAGAAGTTTAGTTCTGTGCGCCCCTCGATATGTTTGGCGATAAGTTCGGCAAGGTGCTTGGCAACTGCCGTGCGGCGAGAATCCCAGAAACTCACACTCCACGCAACAAGCAGAGAGAAGCTGTTGATATTTGCAGCATTTGCAAGTTTGCGGGTATAGAGTTTATGTCCGTTAAGACCTATGCCGTGGTAGCGTTGGAAGGCACTCTCCAACTCAAATTCGTTCTGTAAGCGCACAGCTGCATCATCCACAAGAGCCTTGAAGCGAGCCAAGTCCTTAACGGTCAAGCCCTCCTGTTGGAGCGATTCGTTGCCCTTCTCGCCCCCCGCCGTGAACTCAATCTTTGCAGGATAGGAGGGTTCGTTACCGCCACACGAAGCAAGCATCGTTATAACCCACGAATCCTCGTGCGAGGTCAGGTGGTTGAGGTCTGCCATATACTCTGCAAGCCCCTCTACGGCATTCTCGTCGTCAAACTTATAGAACGAGCGATAGGGGCGTGTTTCGCCCAACTCTCGGCTAATAAAATTGAAACCTCCGATTTTTGCCAAATAGTAGCCAAAGTGACCAATTACGGGATCTACGATATTGCTCGGCGATACGATGGTTATCTTCGAGCCTCTGTCTATAAAGCAACCATAGGGGCGATTGACGGGAAAGTGCTCAACTACGAGTTTATCCTGTGGGTGCTCGTCGATGGTCTGCATAACGGCTGTATTTGCCAAGCGGAAACAATCGGAGTGCTCCACGGCGTCAATAATATCATCCTCTTGCATACCCATTCGAGCCTGAATGTCAATGAGCGAAAGCACCGGTGGCACAACCTGGAAACCTGTGGGGCGGTCGAGTTTGCGCTCGAAAGCCTTTTTGAGTTTGCCGATATTTTCGGCAGTTACCTCTTTGTGCAGTTCCTCCGCCATTGCCTCCGAGAAACCTGCACCAATAAGTCCCGCAGGAACGGCAAATAGGGCGATACCGAGCAGACCTATGACGCAGGCAATTATCCTACCCATCATTGTGATGGGCGGAGTGTCGGCAAAACCTCCGGGGTCGCCAATATATTGTGCAAATGCCCACACTACCGACCTCACTCCATTGTTATACACATCGGGCTGGGCTGCGTGTTCATAGAAGAAGAGCACAAACGAGAGCATCAGCGTTACAATCACAAGGAATTGCAGCGAGATAAACATCTCCTTCGCCTTGGAGGAAAATGCCCTTTGGAGCAGTCGGAAGGAGCGCATATAGCGGAAGACTCGCAGCAGTCGAGCAACTCGCAAGGCTTTGAGGATGTTGTATGGCAGGGGCAAAAAGAGCGACACATAGAATGTGTAGGTCGAGAGAATATCAATCAGTCCATAGAAGGAGCAACAGTAGAGCACCCTTCCCCAGAAACCCTTATATTTTGGGTCAAGTTCGTCAGCTGCCCAGATGCGAAGTGTCACCTCAATGGTGAAAATCACGACTGTCGCAAGGTCTATTATGTGCAGAATGCGCTGGCACACGGGCGACACATCGAATGTCGAAATGAATATCGACACCGTACTGATGATGATAAGTCCGATGATGGCATAGTCGGCATAGTTTTCCCACTGCTTGGTGCGTAGGTCGCTGTCGAACACCCTCGCAAGGTGCCTCTTAAATTTCTCTCTTTTTGTCATAGATTTCTCTTATTAAAGTCTGTACCGCCAAGATCATCTCTTCGAGCGGTAGGGTTGGAGTATCGGATTTTGCCGAGGGATGTCCCTCGTAGAGTGGTAGGTGGATGAAGATTGCCTGCATATATGGACTCTCCTTACACATCCTCAACGCTTCGTAGTAGAGTCGGTTGCAGACATAGAGTCCTGCCGAGTTGGAAATCTTCGCTCGCACACCCTTTGCTTCGATTGCCGAGCGTAGAGATTTTATAGGTAGTGTGGTTAGCAGTGCCGACTCGCCTCCTTTGTTGATTGGCTCCTCGTTGGGGCAGTATCCATCGTTGTCGCCCACTGCTGAGTCCATCATATTCAGGGCCACACGCTCCAACTTCACTCGGTCGGCAGCAGCGGATTGTCCGAGCATAACGATAAGGTCGGGGCAGAGGTGTTCTACTTGACCACGCAATGCCTCCGCCACACGCCCAAAACTCACGGGCATCTGCGCAAGGGTAATATCCACACCCTCTACACCGCAGGCAGCAACCTTTTCGGCAACAGCCCACGATGAGTTTTCGGAGTATCCACCGAATGGCTCAAAGCCTATGATAAGTACCCTAAACACCTCTATTGTGCGTGATATTTTGTTGTGTAGTACTCTGTTGTGGGGGTTACTGCCACAGCCTCCACCCAGAGGTAGTTGGCATAGCGCATACGCTCGTTCTCAAAGGCGAGGTAGATGGTCTTGCTACCATTTACAGGAATACTACCATTGCACGATTGGGTACCAAGTGTCGAATAGGTGACATCGTAGTCTAAATTGGAAATTGCCACTCCGCCATCCTGAAACTTTTTGGCATCACCCTGCTTGCGGAATACATACATATTGCAATATGCATCCTCCTCGCTTATGGGTCGGTTGTCATCGAGAATCATATCTATGATTCCCGAACGGCGAGTGCTCTTGTAGACGGGCAGATTGAACACATCAATACGGCGATAGGAGTGCCCGAGTTTATCGTAGAACTTACCATCGGAGGAGTGTTTTTGCTCGCTTGTCGAGATGCGCAACGAATAGAGAATCTCGGTTGCTCCGGCAGGTACGGGCACAGCTACAATAGCGCGAGAGGCACCCGACAAGGAGGCTTTCAACTGTCCTCGGAGGGTGAATTTGCGAGCCTCGGCAAAGATATTGACCATCTTGATGGTCTCCACAGCCGTAGCTCCCTTATCATTCTTGCCACACTTCACCTTCTGGTCAAACCCAACAGGGGTGTAGGTTGCACTACTCTCGCCACTCATTATTTTTGCGTGCTCTTTAAGTTTGGTAATGCGCTCGGCAAGAGTTGCGCAGTAGGCACGAGTGGCAGAGTTCATTGAGGTGTCATTGTAGTGGTACTGCAATTTGCGGATGTCGCCGAATAGTTTGCCCACATTCTCCACCTCGCCTGCCTCGGCAGAGGTCAATGCAGCCTCCAATTCCACTACTTTTACGAGGGTGGTCTCATAGAGTAATTTCTCACGCTCCGATAGAGATACGATGTCCTCTGGGGAGTCTTCGTTCTCCACCTTTTGACTCCGGATGTTTTTGCCCTTTGATTGACCATAGTCACCGCACGACACCATCGCAACGGCAACGAATATCATTACTATTGTCCACCAACGATTCATAGGATTGCTACCTCTTGTTGATTATTGTTTGCAGTTCGCCCACCACCTTAGAGTAGTAGAAATCTGGGTATTCGGAGCCCCATTCGCCATTATCGACATTCTTTTTGAACCAAAGACTATGTTTGTCGAGGAATTGTTGAGCTTCGAGGGTGCGTCCTTGTTGGCAAAGATGAAACAATACATCTGTAATGTATCCAAAGTAATCTGCTCCATTGCCCGCATAGTCGGGGTCGTCATACCTCAATGGGTGGTACTTCCACGCTGCCTCAAAATCATCATTCTCGATGAGCGCTTCGTAGAGAAGTCTTGTTACACGATTTTCGTATCCGTTGTGGGTGTACATATTGTACTGCATCTGATATGCAGAGCAGTGGTTGGGAGTGTTGCGCTCATAGACACCCACAGCACTCCGAATATCTCCAATGGTAATGTATTCCTCAATGAGTGCCTCTGCACACCTATACAGATCCTCGCCTTCTATCTCGAAAAGCATCGACTTGGCATCGCTAATGCTACCCGCATCGAGTGTGGCATAGAACTCTGCCACCTTTTTCTTGGAGCGTTCTGCACCTCCTCCGCACCCTACTGCCAGAAGGGCAACAATCATTAAAGTTA
Source organism: Tidjanibacter sp. (assembly GCA_017648105.1). Taxonomy (GTDB): domain Bacteria; phylum Bacteroidota; class Bacteroidia; order Bacteroidales; family Rikenellaceae; genus Tidjanibacter. Next base: position 47,518 of record JAGCJH010000076.1, on the reverse strand, counting down.
CTATTCTCATACTTACCAATTTATTTCTTTTTACGACCCAATACACCATTGAGTATTGCACCTCCAATCTTGCGCTCCAAGCCCTGCTTGGTTGTGGGAATACCCACCTTTTTGGCAACTTTTGTTTTCAGTCCGCTGATGCCCACGGCTCGTTTGAGCGAAAATGATAGTCCGGGAATTTTCATAATAGTTCTATTGTTTTTACTTTTGAAGGGATGCCCTCCCTAACATGTTATTGCTTTGATGGGTTGTTTATCTGCCACGCCACACCGAAACTCACCGCCCAAGCTTGTGCAGGATTGCGGAGGTCGAGATTGGTCGCAAAATCCAACTGAACACGCTCTGCGACCATATAGTTAAGACCAAAGTCCACAGCATAGACATTGCCAAACTTGCTTAAATAGTTATAGCTTTCCACGAAGCAGCCGAGGCGTTCTGTTGCACTAAAACCCAAGCATAGAGCTGCAAAGGTCGTGGGAGCAGGTTGAGCACCGTCCCACTCTGCACCAACATTATAGCCAATACTCAGCCACTCATTCACGGTGTTTTCAAACAGCAAGTAGAGCGATGGGGCAAGGTTATCCACACCAAAACCACCACTTGCTGTGCGAGGTATCGAAAAATCTGCCAACACCGACACGGCAGGAATTACACCCTCGCCATCGAAGCACTTGATTTTTGTGCCCAGCGAGAGCCCCGAAAATGCGGGGCTATATTGAAGTGCTCCCTCGGGTTTGTGGGCGAAGCCATCGCCACCCAATCGCAACTCCATACCTTCAAATAGACCATAGCGAAGGAGCGTGTTGCTAAATGTGAACACACCCGCACCGCCATCTCCATCATACTGAACACCCTGCTCCAACTGCACAACCTTGTGTGCCACCGTTGCGGGTCCTGTTGATGCCCCTGGTCTATCTGCGGTAAACTCCACCTCTTGCGCAGAAGCAACAATAGTACAGAGTGAAAAAATTAGTGAATAAAAAAACTTATTCATTTATCACACAAGATTATAAGCGTTTCAAAGTCGAATCTGCCCTATCATGTAGTTGACCAAATAGACCCCACTGGGTCACATCTCAAAGCTTCAAGCATAGCCCAATACTGCTCTTGACTTCAAAAACGACAATCATGCAATTTTCAGGATAAACAAAAACCTAATACCACAAATACGCCACCTATCAGTAATAATATGAAGTCGATAATTCGTCCGAGGCATCCAAGTTTTGCATCGAATCCAGCTCCAGCCCAAAACACCAACCCCACGATCACCAACGATACATTGGCCGGTGTGGCGAACATTATGCAACAAACAATGAGTATAAGCAGAGTCAATATCATATCCTATTTGCAGCGTTTAAGCGACTCTTTTGCACTCTCTATCTGACGCTTGTAGCTCTCGATGTTACGATCGTGACGAGCCGCTGCATCAATTTTGCTTTTGCGATAGCTTGCCTTGGTGGTGGGCGACGATGCGCCTTTAATCAGATTTGCATAGCGCTCGTTATCACGCTTCTTGGCCTCCTTTTCCTTTGCCATATCGGCACGGAGGTCAATAATCTTCTTTTTGTAGTACTCTTTGCTCATAAGTCTCAACTATTTTATTTGGTTAGTTGTTTTTGTGATGTGTGGGGCTTGATCGCCCCACACACCTAATTGTGCGGACAATTATTTGCCGGCAGCAACGAGAGTGATGTCGTTGTCTGCGAGTTTCTTGTCGTCCTTGTCAGCCACCTGAACGCCAATGCCGTAGAGCTCGGCGATCTTCTTCTCGAAGTTACCAACATGGAGGTTGCCGCCAACTATGAGCTCGCCACCTTTGTAACCCTCTGCACGGAGTGCTGCCAATGTTTTCTCGTCATCTGCGGGAGTTTTGCAAGTGGTAGTAGTGTAAACACGGAGGCTTGCACCGAACTCTTTTTTGAAATTAGCCTTCAAGGTTTTTACCTTCATACGGCCGTCCAATTTGAAATCTGCCATAGTTTTTAAGTTTTTAGTAGTTAATAAATAGTTGAAAAGTTTGTTATTTACCTTTCTTTTCTTTCAGGAAATCAATGAGTTTAGAGCCAAACTGACGGGTTGTCCAATTTGCGTCGTACTCAAAACCCTCTTTTTCAGCAATCTCACGAAGCGCACCCTTCACATTGTCGTAAATGCGATAAACTTCAATACCGCCACTATCCAAAACAGACAAGATATACTCGCCTGCAATTACGGATTTCTTTGCCATAACTTTATTTTTAATAAGAGAGTGTTAAATTGTTACAATGCAATAGTGAAAATCTATGCTGTCAATCTCTCTATGGTGCCACTCGATATCGTATGCTTGTTCCACCTCAAAATTTGGGTGGTTCTTTGCACAAAAGCCATTGATGTTGCTAATACCGTTCCAGAGTACAATGATCACAACCCATTGTCTCAACCTCAACACCGTACGGTGCCCTTACTATAATATGGTCACTCCAATCGCCGTTGTGAGAATACGAGCACCTACGTACTACATATTGCTTACCATACTCACGCCAGACTCTGGGGAACTCTATCACTCTTGCAACAGGATTTTCCGGGTTCCTGGGCCAATAGCGAATTTGCGCTTCTTTTTTAAAGTCATCTAGAATCAGAGATGCCGCATTGCTAGTATTTGGTGTAACTTTCATAAAGTTTTTTAGTTTTTAATGGTTAATTAGATACTGTATTCTACAATTTTCGATTTGTCGAGTTGTGCCATTTTCTCAATCTCGAACTCCTCGCCAGCAATCTTAAATGCGCCCCATATATATGAGTCAATTTCACGAACTGTACGATTGGTCAAATCAAACAACTCCATAAAGTAATGGTAAAACTCAACAAAGAAGTTGTACTCTTTAAGTTTTGCCGCAAACTCAACTTTGGTAAAGGTGTTTGGCGATTTGCTCTTTGATCGGCTGTAAGTGTATTTGGGAAAATACCCTTTTACAAATAGACTCTCGAATGTGTCCGCTACGATGCTATCGTAGATAGGGAACTTTTCAGGCTGATGAAGCGCACAATACTTTGTTGCAAACGAATAGTTAAATCGCTCGCCACCTTGTAGTTTCAAAGTTGCTATTTCAGGTACCAATGTCAAATCGCCTTGTTCGAGTCGTGCATCGATATCCTTTATTCCAACGATATTGTCGGTCATTTTACTAACCGCTTGAATGCCTGTCGAATAGAACAGATTAAGCAACTTCACCTTTGTATCAACTGCTGCACGATTTGTGTGGTCTGAATACTTTTTCACAAGTGTCTTCAATAGCATCTCTTGGATACCATAAGGCTCCAACTTTTCGTACATCTTCAACGCCTTTTCTGCGTCTTTTCTTAATGAGATTTTCTTCATATCCCTAATTAAGTTTTTGTACCTCGGGGTGCGGTCAGGCACCCCGAGATTATTGTGTGGCATAAATTAGTACTCGCCGCGTGCTGCCTGTCCGAGGGTAATACCATTCGGAACGAGTTTGGTGCCAGCTGCATCTTTAATCTGAACGGTTACGCCGAAGTTTGCGTCAAACAACTTCTCGGCATCGCCAACCTTCATACTTGCCTTAATCTTCAAGCCATCGGCAGTCGATTTCACATCTTTGGTGGTTTTCTTGTTCAAAGCAGCCAAGGTCAGTTCGCCATCGGCAATCTGCACGCCTTTGTAGAACACGAGCGAAAGGTTAAAAGCCTTTTTGAAGTCTGCCGACAGGGTTTTCAGTTTTTTCTGAGGTGCAACGGTAAATTCAGCATTTTTGAATTTGTCCATCAAATTGTTCAAAAGTCCCATAAGTTTGTATTATTAGTAGTTAAACTTGTATGTGTACGAACTGTAACTACGCCTGCGCCAGTAAAAAAAGAAGCGCAGACTAATTGCTTAATCTCCGCTGAATAGGTCCTAGGAAAACCTGTGATAAAGAAAAGAAGCAACAGCCTGCGCTATGCCCGCACATACTATTCCGACACAGTATATACAGACACGCACAAAGGGCTTGTTCACTCTCTTATCACAAAATGAATTTCCTAGGTTCATCAGCGAGAAGTGACAAACACTTGCGTGTATATCGAATATTTCCTACAAATGTAGCAGAAAAAAATCAAAACAGCAACCTTTGTGGCGTTTTTTAGGCTGTTGCTATTGCAAAGGTATGTAAAAAAGGAATGTGAGGGAGTTGTCTTTTGTTGTCTTTTGCAACTACTCCGAATAGGATTCGTAGGGTTTGCCAAGGCGGAGTAACTCCAAGTAGTAATCCAACTCCTCTCGGGGTAAATTGGAGTTGTGAACCGAGGGTAATGCCGTTGCATCTTCCCAGAGTTGTTGGTTAAGCGGATTCACTATGAGGGTGTAGTGGTTGGTCGCCTTCTCACGCAGTTCGACCGGCTCAATGGTGGGTAGTTTGGTGGTGTGGTAGAGCCACATATCGTAGTAGAAATGGCTTATAATCATTGCGGCAAACTCCTGATAGTGAGCCATCTTTATGGAGTCAGCACTCAACATATAGCGATTCTCCACCTCGCTATTTATCTCCTCCATCAGAGCCACTCGTTTGCGCTCCTTGCCAATATCTGTAATACGCTCCGCAAGAGAGGGCAAAACCATTGCAATCAATAGTAAGGCGGCAAGAATCCTGATACCTCTGTTGCGCCCTTGCCAAGTGAGTTGCAGGGCTGCTATATTGGCATATCTCTTTACCGGCTGCTGCTTGGTGCAACGCTCTGCAATACGCTTGTGGTGAGCGCCAAACAACTCGCCCATAATCACACCAATGGAATATATGTCACTGCGAGCATCAACATCTCCCCGTGCCTGCAATTCGGGCGAAGCGTATTTTGGTGTACACCCAAGCCTTCGCAGTGCAATGTGGGCATCGCTATCGGCAAGTCCGAAGTCTATGAGTTTGAGTGTGTTGTCTGCACGAGAGATGAGTATGTTGTCGGGTTTGAGGTCGTTGTGGATAATCCCTCTTTGGTGGAGATAGTTTACAGCCGTCAATAGCTCCTCAAATACCCTGCGGCGTTCGTTCTGTGGCGGATTTGTTGAGAGCCACTCCGAGAGGGTACATCCCTCGATATACTCCATAATAATAGATGGACCCAAGTCGGGCAAATCTTCGAGCAAGAGAGTGTGGATAATGTGCGGGTGATTGCACTCAATGGAGATTTCCCACTCACGCCTGAGGAGCCTTATTTGATACTCCGACTTGTCTTTTGTTGTCTTTATGAGTAGCCTTTTGCCCTCCCTTATTGTGCTATACAGAAGCGCACCCGCACTCTCCCTCAATAATTTAAGCTTATCGAGGGTGGCTTTTGCAGGAGCAATTTCGTATATTTCGCTTTCGGAGTTCATCGACCATCGGTTTTCGGATGTCAAAGATAATGATTATTTTTGTACCACGATGAGTATCCGAAGCGACATACCACAAATTGCTGTTCTTCGCAAGAGAGTTGAGAGGTGTTTTGGCAAACGCCTCTCCGTTCACGCCGACTTTTTGGCTCTGGTCGCAGAGGTCGAGATGGCACTGCGCCAACACATCTCCGAGAGCACCTTGGAACGAGTTTGGGGATACTCTACGCGAGGATATAATACGGTATCACTACGCACGCTCGATGTGCTCTCCCACTATGCCGAGGGGTGCGATTGGCAGGAATTCTGTGAAAGGCTGGCAAGCGAGAGCGAGTGTGAGTCGGAACTTTTTGATGTGGAGCATATCTCAGCGAGCGACCTTTCAGTAGGCGACTGCCTGCAAATTGGTTGGTTGCCCGACCGCTTGTGTGTGGTTCGCTATTTGGGTGAAAACAGGTTTGTTGCCGAGGAGTGCAAGAACTCAAAAATGCAAAAGGGGGATACCTTCTCGTGCTTGCAGTTCTCACTCGGCAAAGAGCTGCTGTTGGGCGATTTTACTCCATATGCAACCACTTCGACCATTCGCCACCAAAACTACTCTGTCGGTCGCCAACACGGTCTTACCACCCTGCGCCTTCTGCGCTAATCTACCATCGTTTCTTATTAAAACTCTATCCCTATTATTTTAACATTCAATTAGGGGTTGATACCCCTACAAAACCCTATTAGTTTAAGGTTTTGTGTTAAGGAAATACCCCTTTTGTTATATATAATTGACTAACACTTAACAATATACGAAAATAGAGAAGGTGGTAATTCTTGCACGAGTAAGTACCGATAAATAGGAGGGGGATTTAAGGGGGTCTGAGTGCTCGAATTACAAAAAAGGACAGTCAAACGACTGCCCTTTTTTTGTGATCCCGTTGGGGCTCGAACCCAAGACCTACAGCTTAGAAGGCTGTTGCTCTATCCAACTGAGCTACGGAACCAGTATTGTTTCGGAGGGCAAAAATACGACTTTTTTCCGTCTTCGCAAATATTTTACCCCACAACCCTCAAAAACTCGTTGGCTACCATCCTCTTGGAGTTATTCTTCTCCATCGTTTGGGGTGGGAGGGGGCTTCCGAGGGGCTTGTGGGTCTTGTCGGGTGTGTGGGTCTTTTGGGGGTTTATTGCTTTACGGTGGTGGTTGGTTGTCGGCAAAAAAAACTTTGCAGAATCAACTTTTTTCTCTACTTTTGCGTTAATATGGAGAGGAGTGGCTCGTTGGGGGCGGGTTGAGGTTTGCAAACTTGCCGAAAAGAGCGCACAGATTTCTCGCAAACCCCCTATGCAGAGGGGCACAATTGGATAATAAAAGGTAACACAGAAGAAGGATATGGGATTTATCAAGATGACGATTATCGATGTGGTGGATATACTCATCGTGGCGACCATTATGTACTACATCTACAAGCTCATCCGAGGCACGCAGGCGACAAGCATTCTCACGGGTATCCTCGTGATTTATGTTTCGTGGATTGTTGCCAGAGCACTCAATATGGAGCTTATGTCGGGTATTCTCGGCTCGGTTGTGAGTGTGGGACTTATTGCCTTGATTATCATCTTCCAGAGCGAGATACGCAAGTTTTTGCAGACGCTCGGTAGTGGAAGTCAGAACACTGGTCCCCTTGCCCTTTTCAATAAGTTCATAAACTCCTCACGAGGTAAGCACGAGATTATCGACGGCATCATCGACCCCATCGTCAAGGCGTGTGGCGATATGAGTGCTACTCGCACAGGTGCGCTCATTGTCATCAAGCAGGATGGCTCGCTGAATGACATTGCTGCAACGGGTGTGACTATCGACGCCAACATTACAACCTCCCTTGTCAAAAACATTTTCTTCAAGAACTCGCCTCTCCACGATGGAGCAATGGTTGTGGCGGGCGGTAGGATTATGGCTGCCAAGTGTGTATTGCCCTCCACAAAGAGCGAGGTGCCCCTCTCGTTCGGTATGCGCCACAGGGCTGCTATGGGTCTTTGCGAGGAGAGTGATGCTATTGTCATTGTTGTGAGTGAGGAGACGGGCGCAATCTCCGTAGCGCAGAATGGCAAGATTAAGCGAGGTTTGAGCGAAACGGAGCTCAAAGCAGAACTTATGAGGCTCGGTAGGGTAGTGGAAGAGAAGATTGCCCAAGAGCAGGCAGAGGAGAACGCCCCCGAGGAGCAATAATAATAAACCATCCCCCACTTTTGTACTGATGAAAAAACTCCTATTTTTTGCAATGCTTACCGCCAGCCTACTGCTTGGTGGCTGTGACTGGTTGCTCGATGTTGGCGAGGAGGAAGACCCCCTGACTCGCATCACTGCGGATGTGGATTTTGTCGCCACAAGCGCAACCTATAAATACTTTCCTGCTGGCAGTCAGGCGTTTACCGATGGTGAGAATTTCACTATCGAGATGCTTGGCGATGCAGATGGCATCAAGAGGGATGCTATGATTCTCGATCTTGTGGCGCCCAAAGATACAGCGCTCCCAGTGGGCACCTTCAAGGTGGATCTCATAGGCGACTATTTGGCTATGCCCCGCTATGAGGTGCGTGACGAGAACTATCAGACGCTCTACTCGGGCGGTAGCTTCTATGGCAAGGCTGTGAGTGGCTCTATCAGGGACTATTTTGCCTTCCTTACGGGCGGTAGTGTGACCATTGCCCACGACCCCGAGAGCGATACCTACTCAATCTCGGTCGATGCCAATAGTGGCGAATACTCCATCAAGGTTACCTACAACGGCAAAATGACTCTTGTGGGTACTTCGCAAGAATAATCGTTTTTCTTGTTTTTGTATAAAAAAGTCGGTCGGCGGTTGTCGGTCGGCGGTTGACTATTTTGTGAAAATCAACCTACGCTCGGCAATGGGAATGTGTTGCTCTCGTGGTGCGGGGGTGGAGAGTGGGTTTCCAAAGGGCATCTGGGCACGCAACCGCCACGAAGAGGGTAGTGCCCACTCCTCGGCTACACGGCTGTCAATTAGCGGGTTGTAGTGTTGGAGCGAGGCGCCAAACCCCATATCTTCCAACAAACACCAGATGGCAAATTGGTGCATTGCAGAGGTCTGCTCGGAGTAGGTTGCCATAGCCTCGGCATAGGTTGGGAACTCCCGCTTTTGTAGCTCTACAATCTCCATATCCTCAAAGAAAAGCACTGTGCCGCATCCTGCAAGAAAACTGCGGTCTATCTTCTCGTTGGTCTTTGCTGTTGCTTCGGGAGAGAGGAGCTCCGAGAGTGTGTGCTTGACGATTTCCCAAAGACGATAGTGATGCCTCCCCATCAGCAGGGCTATGCGTGTTGTTTGCCCATTGAATGCCGAGGGTGTGGTGAGCATCACACGATCTATCATATCAATAATCTGCCCCTCCTCAATGCCACACTCCGAGTTGAGAAGGTAGTGTGTGCGACGATTTTCCATCGTCTGTAAGAAATTTTTGTCCATTGGCGTGGTTTTTTTGTTGGTTTGTCCTCGTGGTGGGGTGGGCAAAAAGAGTACCAAACGCCCAAGAGAGTGCCTCGGAGCGTGGTTGTTATGCAAAATTTGTCTGTTTGGGATAATAACTTTATCAAATTTTGTATATCTTTGTAAAATAGTTGCGAAAATTTATAAAACAGAAACATATATGAGCGTTAAGAAATTCAACGAGTACAAAGGTCTTGACTTGCCCGAGGTGGGTCTGGAAGTCCTCAAAAAATGGGACGCCGAAGATACCTTCCACAAGAGTATATCGACCCGAGAGGGTTGTCCCACATTTGTCTTCTATGAGGGTCCTCCCTCGGCAAATGGTCTTCCCGGCATCCACCACGTGATGGCTCGTACACTCAAAGATGTCATCTGCCGTTACAAAACCCAGAGTGGCTATCTTGTACACCGCAAGGCAGGTTGGGATACCCACGGTCTGCCTGTGGAGCTCGGCGTGGAGAAGAAACTTGGCATCCGCAAGGAGGATGTGGGTGTGAATATCTCCATCGAGGAGTATAACCGCACCTGCCGTGAGTCCGTGATGGAGTTCACTGGCAAGTGGGAGCAGCTCACCCGCCAGATGGGTTACTGGGTTAATATGGACGATCCCTATATCACCTACGACAACAAGTATATCGAGACCCTCTGGTGGATGCTCTCGGAGCTCTACAAAAAGGGTCTGCTCTATAAAGGCTTCACTATTCAGCCCTACTCGCCCGCAGCGGGTACTGGTCTATCCAACCACGAGCTCAACCAGCCCGGTTGCTATCGTGATGTGAAGGATACGACTTGTACCGCACAGTTCAAGGTTGTGCGCAATGCCGAGAGTGAGAAACTCTTTGAGGGTGTTGAGGGCGACCTCTACTTCCTCGCTTGGACAACTACCCCTTGGACTCTGCCTTCAAACACCGCACTCGCTGTTGGTCCTTCGATTGAGTATGTAAGGGTTAAATGCGCCAATCCCTACACTGGCATCCGCCAGAGTGTGATTATGGCAAAAGAGCTTGTTGCTTCCTATTTCACAAAGAAGATGGAGGGCACCTTCACTGTTGAGGAACTCTGCTGGAAAGGCTCGGAGCTCGCAGGTGTGAGGTATGAGCAGCTGATGGATTGGATGAAGCCCGATGGCGATGCTTTCCGTGTAATTACTGGTGACTATGTGAGCGTCGCAGATGGTACGGGTATCGTACATATCGCCCCCACCTTTGGTGCGGATGACGATAGGGTTGCAAAACTGGCGGGCATTGCCCCAATGTTGCTTGTCGATAAGGCAGGCAAACAGCAGCCTATGGTCGATAAGCAGGGTAAGATGTTCCTCATTGAGGACCTCGACCCCGAGTATGTGAAGAATTTCGTAAATGTAGAGAAGTATGCCGAGTGGCAGGGTAGGTTTGTGAAGAATGCCTACGACGAGAAGCTGACCGATGAGGATGCAAGCCTCGATGTTGATATCGCAGTTAGCTTGAAGATGGAGAATAAGGCGTTCAAGATTGAGAAACACACCCACAACTATCCCCACTGCTGGCGTACCGATAAGCCTGTGCTCTACTATCCTTTGGACTCGTGGTTTATCCGCACCACTGCTGTGAAGGAGAGGCTCATTGAGCTCAATAAGACTATCTACTGGAAACCCGAATCGACAGGTACAGGTAGGTTTGGTAAATGGTTGGAGGGTCTTGTGGATTGGAACCTCTCTCGTAGCCGCTTCTGGGGTACTCCTCTGCCCGTGTGGGCAACCGAGGACTACTCGGAGATGAAGTGCATTGGCTCTGTTGAGGAGCTCAAAGCCGAGATTGAGAAATCGGTGGCTGCGGGTCTGATGACCGAGAACCCCTACAAAGAGTTCGTTGTGGGCGACTACTCCAAGGAGAACTACAATAAGATTGACCTCCACCGCCCCTATGTGGATAACATCGTGCTCGTGTCGAGCAAGGGCGAGCCTATGCGTCGAGAGAGCGACCTGATTGATGTGTGGTTTGATAGCGGTGCTATGCCCTACGCACAGGTACACTTCCCCTTTGAGATGAGTAAGGAGGAGTTTGAGAGGGTCTATCCCGCAGACTTCATTGCAGAGGGTGTTGATCAGACTCGTGGTTGGTTCTACACGCTCCACGCTCTGGCGACTATGTTGTTCGATAGCGTAGCCTTCAAGAATATCATTTCAAATGGTCTGGTGCTCGACAAGAATGGTAATAAGATGTCCAAGCGCCTCGGCAATGCAGTCGATCCATTTGAGGTAATGGATAAGTATGGCGCAGACGCTACAAGGTGGTATATGATTTCCAACTCGCAGCCTTGGGACAACCTCAAATTCGATGTGGATGGTGTGGATGAGGTTCGCAGGAAATACTTTGGCACACTCTACAACACCTATGGATTCTTTGCACTCTATGCCAATGTGGATGGCTTCACTGGTAAAGAGGAAGAGGTGCCTATGGCAGAGCGCCCCGAGATCGACCGCTGGATTATCTCGACTCTCAACTCCCTCGTGAAGGAGGTTGGCGAGAGGCTTGCAGACTACGATCCCACTCCCGCAGCGAGGGCTATTCAGGAGTTTGTTGGCGAGAATCTCTCGAACTGGTATGTTCGTTTGAATCGCAAACGCTTCTGGGGTGGTGGTATGACCAAAGATAAACTTGCAGCATACCAGACACTCTACACCTGCCTCGAAACTGTTGCATCGCTTTCGGCACCCTTCGCACCATTTTTCAGCGAGAGGCTCTATTGCGACTTGAACGAGATTAGCGGTCGCCACGAAGGCTCCGTGCATCTCAATAGCTTCCCCACCTACAATGAGGCACTCATCGACACCGACTTGGAGGAGATGATGGCACTTGCACAGAAGAGCACCTCGATGGTGCTCGCCCTCCGTAGGAAGGTTGGTATCAAGGTGCGCCAACCCCTCACCAAAGTTATCATCCCCGTTTTGGATGCCGATATGGGTCGTAGGTTGGAGGCTGTGAAGGCGTTGGTTATGGGCGAGGTTAATGTGAAAGAGATGGAGCTCATTACCGATACGACAGGTTTGATTACCAAACGCATCAAACTCAACTTCAAGAACTTCTGCGCTCGCTATGCTAAGTTGGCGAAACCTATGGCAGCACTCGTTGCTACTTTCTCGCAGGAGCAGATTGCGGCTATTGAGGCTGCCGATCAGACCACTTTGGAGGTTGCAGGCGAGAGCGTTGTTGTGAGCCCCGCTGACTTCGATATTACTTCGGAGGATATGCCGGGCTGGTTGGTTGCTTCGGAGGGCAAACTCACCGTTGCACTCGATGTAACCGTTACCGATGAACTCCGCAAGGAGGGCTTGGCAAGGGAACTTGTAAATCGTATCCAGAATATCCGTAAGGATAGTGGCTTTGAGGTTACCGACCGCATCAAGGTGGAGATTGAGAAGAAGGAGATGTTGGAGGGCGCTATTGAGGCGTTCGGCGAGTTTATCGCACAGCAGACCCTCGCAATGAGCCTTGTGTTGGCAGAGAGTCCCGTTGGTGACTTTGTGGTTGATAGCGACATCGACGAGGAGCCCCTCAAAATTGCCGTTACCAAAGCATAGCAAATCCCTTGCGTAGAATAGCTACGCACAGATAAAGATTCGTTTTTGAGCCTGCCCTTTTGGGTGGGCTCAAAAATTATTGGCTGAAAAGTTGCGTATGTGGCAAAAATTATCTACCTTTAACAAACCAAAAACACTAAACTATGTCACAGGAACTTGAAAAAAACAGATATTCCGATGAGGAATTAGCCGAATTTAGGGTTATTATCCTTGATATGCTCGGCAAGGCAAAAGACGATTACGAACTCTTGCGCTCTTCGGTGAATAACTCGGCAAGCAACGATACCGAGGATACTTCGCCCACCTTCAAGGTGCTCGAAGAGGGTGCTGCAACACTCACAAAGGAGGAGATGGGTCGCTTGGCACAGCGCCAGCTCAAATTCATCAACCACCTCGAAGCAGCCCTCCTGAGGATTGAGAATAAGACCTATGGCATCTGCCGTGAGACAGGTAAGCTTATCCCCAAGGAGCGCCTGCGTGTGGTACCTCACGCAACCCTCTCGGTTGAGGCAAAGGAGAATCGTCGTTAGTCCGACTCCCCAAAAGCCTACGAGAAATTTACATTCTGCGGAATAACTTTGCCCACCGTTACGATATATACCGATGGCTCTTCGCTCGGCAACCCTGGAAAGGGAGGCTATGGAGTTGTGCTCCTCTCGCCACCCTACCGTAAGGAGTTGAGCGCAGGCTTTCGTCTGACCACCAACAATCGTATGGAGCTTATGGCGGTCTGCGTGGCGTTGGAGGCTCTGAAATTCGAGGGTACGGATGTCACGCTCTACTCGGATAGTAAGTATGTGGTTGATTCTGTGGAGAAAGGATGGGTCTTTGGCTGGGAGAAAAAGGGCTTCGCAAAGGCGAAGAATCCCGACCTGTGGCAACGCTTCCTGAGGATCTATCGTCGCCATCGTGTGAAATTCGTGTGGGTGAAGGGTCACGCCTCGACAGTGGAGAACAACCGCTGTGATGAACTCGCAGTTGCTGCTGCGGGTGGCGCCTCGCTAGCAGAAGATGTGGGCTATTGTCCAGAATAATTGAGAGTTGTAAGTTGTATTGCGGTGCGCTGTGGCGCACCGCTTTTTATATTTCCTAAGTTGGGGTAGGAGAGATTGGTGGTTAAATATTAAATAAAAAGAGAGGTTGCAAACTTGCAACCTCTCTCAACTTTCAACTTTTAGCTTTCAACTTATTTCAGCCTTGCTTTGATGGCTGCCGAAGCCTCCTCATAACCGGGCTTGTCGAGGAGTGCAAACATATTCTTCTTGTATGCCTCCACGCCGGGCTGGTTGAAGGGATTGACACCCAAAATGTAGCCACTGATACCGCAAGCCTTCTCGAAGAAGTAGAGGAGTGCGCCAATGTAGTACTCGTTCATTGCGGGGAGCTCGATGCGGATATTGGGCACACCACCATCAACGTGGGCGAGAACTACGCCAAGTTCTGCCATCTTGTTCACCTCATCCAAACGCTTGCCTGCAAGGAAGTTAAGACCGTCGAGGTTGTCGCCATCTGCCTCGATGGTAACATTGCCCTCGGGCTGTTTTACGCTGATTACGGTTTCGAAGAGTGTGCGCTCGCCCTCCTGAATGTACTGACCCATCGAGTGAAGGTCGGCAGTGAGGGTTACGCTTGCGGGGAAGATGCCTTTGTGCTCCTTACCCTCGCTCTCGCCATAGAGCTGTTTCCACCACTCTGCGATGTATTGGAGTCGGGGCTCGTAGGATGCGAGAATCTCAATTTTGTAACCTTTGCGATAGAGCGCATTGCGTACTGCTGCATACTGCGCTGCGATGTTTTTGCTGTAAGGCACGGTGTCGGCAGTTGCCTCCTCCATATCCTTTGCACCACGCACGAGCTCGGCAATATCAATGCCTGCTGCTGCGAGGGGAAGAAGACCTACGGGAGTGAGCACCGAGAAACGACCACCTACATTGTCGGGAATTACGAAAGTGTCGTAACCCTCTGCGGTGGAGAGGGTTTTGAGTGCGCCACGAGCAGCGTCGGTAACGCTTGCGATGCGCTCTTTTGCCTCCTCTTTACCATAGCGAGCCTCAATCTCTGCTTTGATAAGACGGAAAGCGACTGCGGGCTCGGTGGTGGTTCCACTCTTGGAGATTACAACTGCTGCGATGCTGTAATCCTTCACTGCCGAGAGAAGCTCTGCGGTGTAGGTCTCGCTGAGGTTGTTACCTGCAAAGAGGATGTAGGGATTCTTGCGGTTTTTGTCGAGGAAGTGGAACGACGAACTCATTGCGTCGAGCACTGCCTTAGCGCCGAGGTAGGAGCCACCGATACCGATTACGATGATAACCTCTGCTTTGGATGCGAGGCGTGCTGCGGTGGTTTTGATTGCGTCGATCTCCTCTGCGGTGATGCTCGAAGGGAGATTTACCCAACCGAGGAAGTCGTTGCCTGCACCCTCGCCATTGTGGAGGAGGGAGTTTGCGCTCTCTGCGGCGCTTGCGAGCGAGAGGATTTCGCTCTCGCTGGTGCCACACGAAGTGTGTTTGATATCTAACCTAATCATTGTTCGTAAAAAATTATTCTAATTATCTTTGCCTATTGGCGTAAAATTGCGTGCAAATGTAATATATTTTTTTTACTTTTGTACTCCGGAACAAAAATGTAATCTTTTCTTCGCTGAAAGGCGAGCAAAAACAATAGACGCACTATGGGTTTATTCTCTTTAACACAGGAGTTGGCTGTCGATTTGGGTACCGCCAACACGCTCATTATCCACAACGGAAAGGTTGTTGTTGATGAGCCCTCTATCATTGCTGTGGATGTACACACGGGCAAAGTTGTGGCTATCGGTAAGGAGGCACAGCGTATGCACGGTCGTACCCACCAGGACATCAAGACCATCCGCCCCTTGAAGGATGGTGTTATTGCAGACTTCAACGCAGCAGAGCAGATGTTGCGTGGTATGATTAAGAAGGTGAAGACCAATGGCTACCTTTTCAGCCCCTCGCTGAAAATGGTTATCTGCATCCCCTCGGGCTCTACCAATGTGGAGATTCGTACCGTTAGGGAGAGCGCCGAGCACGCTGGTGGTCGTGATGTGTATATGATCTTCGAGCCTATGGCTGCGGCACTTGGTGCGGGCTTGGATGTGGAGGCTCCCGAGGGTCAGATGATTATCGACATCGGTGGTGGTACTACTGAGATTGCTTGTATCTCGCTCGGTGGTATCGTATGTAGTGAGAGTATCGATGTTGCAGGTGATGTATTTACCGAGGATATCCAGAAGTATATCCTCCAACAGTATAATGTGAAGATTGGCGAGCGCACAGCCGAGGAGATTAAAATCTCGGTGGGCGCTGCGTTGCGAGAGATTGACAATCCCCCCGCAGACTACATCTTCACAGGTCCCAATAGGCTCACTTCGCTTCCCTCGACCGTGAATATCTCGTATAGCGAGGTGGCGTATGCGCTCGAAAAGTCGCTCCTGAAAGTGGATGCTGCCATTATGAAGGTGCTCGATATGGTACCCCCCGAACTCTATTCGGACATTATGAAGAACGGTATCTATCTGGCAGGTGGTGGCGCACTCATTAAGGGTCTTGATAGGCGCCTGAGCGAGAAGACCAACATCCCCTTTGTGATTGCCGAGGATCCCTTGCGTGCAATTGTGCGTGGTACTGGTATCGCACTGAAAAATATCGACAAGTTCTCCTTCCTGATGAAGTAGTGCTGGCGTGGGGCACAATTTAAGTGTGCAATTCTGCGTTGTTGATAAGGACTAATAATGTGGTAAGGTTGCCCCTTGTTTGCAAAGAGGCGACCTTACACTGTGAAAAAACAAAACGAGAGAGTGTATAAACTTCTTCTGCTGATAAAACGAATGGCTGTGCCCGTGCTCTTCATCATTGTAGAGATACTGGCAATCGGTCGCTACACCTCGGCAACGAGCTTCACAAGGGCTCGACTGCTCACTGTGTCCAATAGTGTGACGGGAAGGGTCAATGGCACATTCCGAAATGTGGATGACTATTTCTCGTTGCGCAAGGAGAACGATATGCTCTCGGCAAGGGTTGTGGAGTTGGAGTCGCAACTTGCCGAATATGTCGCCTCGCCTACCCGCAGGCGCATAACCTCCGAGGAGATTGCCCCCTACCTCTTTGGCGAGGCGAGGGTTGTGAAAAACTCGGTATTTGCACAGCACAACTTCTTCACGATAAATAAGGGTTTGAGCGATGATGTGGAGGCTAATATGGCAGTGCTCACCCCCGAGGGATATGTTGTGGGCTATGTCATCGACTGCTCAGAGAGGTTTTCGGTGTGTATGTCGGTAGCAAATAGGGACTTCACGATGGGAGGAAAGGGTGTGCATAATGCCTATATGGGCTCCCTTGCGTGGGATGGTGGCGACTATCGCCGTGTGAGGCTCGAAAATATCCCCCACTATGCGAACTTCTCGGTGGGCGATACGATTGTTTCGACCATCTCCTACCGCTTCCCACCCGATAGGGTCATCGGCTATGTTGAGGAGTTTGAGCCCTCGGCAGATAGGATGAATAGCCACCTTGTGGTGCGCCTTGCTGCCGATCTCTCGGAGTTGGATAGGGTTTTGCTGGTCAAATACCTTGACGGAGAGGAGTTATATGACTTGCACAGCAAATATTAGCGAGCACATCTCGCACCGCATCTGCGGCACGATATGCACTCGCTGCGAAAAGGAATGATTTTTTTGCAAAAAAGTCGCAAAGAAAGAAAAAAGAAGAATGCAAAGAGCAATAGAATATATAGCGTTTTTTGTGGTGGTGGTGCTGTTGCAGGCGCTACTGTTCGACAATCTCCTGATTTCGGGGCTTGTGGTGCCACTCTACTATGTGGTCTTCCTGGTGTTGCTACCAGTGAAGATGGATAGGTTGTGGCTCTTGGTGCTGGGCATTGTTATGGGTATGACAATGGATGTGTCTATGGGCACAGCAGGGCTCAACACTATTGCTACGGTGGCTGTGGCTTTCCTGCGCCCCGTGGCTATGAACCTCGCAATGGGTAAGGATGTGGCGCACGAGAGTATTCCATATGGAGGTGCTATCGACAATCGCTCATTTGTCCTCTATGCCACAATGCTCGTAGGTCTCCACCAAACGCTCTTCTTTGGCTTTGAGTCGCTCGGTAGCCACCCCCTCTTTACGATTGGTAAAATCATTCTCTCGACCATCATTACGGTGGCACTCGTGGTGCTCACGGCAAGGCTATTCCGAAGGGTTGTGGGCTAAAAATGATAGGTTGGATAGGTTAGTATATGTCATCTCATCGCTCGGATATTCTCAAATGGTTTGTCATCGGACTCTTCGTGGTATTGGGTCTGCGACTTTTCCATATCCAGATTATCGACCGTTCCTATCGTGATGCTGCGGAGAATAATGTGCTCCGCTATGAGGTGCAACACCCCCCGAGGGGAGAGATTTACGACCGCAATGGCGAGTTTTTGGCGCAGAGCGTCGCTTCGTATGACCTTATGGTTGTGCCTCGCAATATCCCCAAGACAGGTTTTGATACGGTGGCACTCGCAAGAATTGCGGGTGTGAGCGTGGAGCAACTCGCAAAGTCGCTGAGAAGTGCAAAGAGTTACTCTTCCTCCCGTGCGTCGGTGGTCGTGCGCCAGATGACTACGGAGGCAAAACTCCTCTTCGATGAGGGCAACTTCGATGGTTTCTACACTCTCTTCCGCACCCAGCGCTCCTACCCCCGAAAGATTGCGGGCAACCTGCTTGGCTATATTGGTCAGGTGAGCGATAAGATTATCGACCGCAATCCATACTACTCTCGTGGCGACTATATAGGCTACTCGGGCATTGAGAGTGCCTATGAGGAGCTTTTGCGTGGTGAGAAGGGTGAGAAGGTGAGCGTTGTGGATGTAAGGGGAACAATCAAAGGCTCCTATCAAGAGGGTCACTACGATAAAGCCCCAGTGGCGGGTACGCCCATCACAACAACCATTGATGCCCCCTTGCAGGAGTTTGCCGAGAGGCTTATGAAGGGTAAGGTGGGTAGCGTTATTGCCATTGAGCCTTCGACGGGTGAGATTTTGGTGATGGTCAGTAGCCCCACCTACGATCCCGATGACCTGATGGGTAGAGATAGGGGTAACAACTATGTCAAGATGCTCGAAAACCCCCGCCAACCACTCTTCAACCGTGCGGTGATGTCGAGCTATCCCCCGGGCTCAACATTCAAATTGGTCAATGGACTCATAGGCTTGCAGGAGGGTGTTGTGACGGCATCCCGTCGCTATCCCTGCGAGAATGGCTATAAGGTGGGTAGGGGTGTGAAGTGTCACAGCCATCGCTCACCCCTCAATCTGAAAGAGGCAACTGCCAACTCCTGCAACGCATACTTCTGCTATGTCTTCCGTGATATTTTGGACAACCCTTCGAGGGGTGGCATC
Organism: Tidjanibacter sp.; assembly: GCA_017648105.1. Classification (GTDB taxonomy): domain Bacteria; phylum Bacteroidota; class Bacteroidia; order Bacteroidales; family Rikenellaceae; genus Tidjanibacter. The sequence goes on along the minus strand of JAGCJH010000076.1, from coordinate 28,721 downwards.
TGCAATGGTGGTTATGAGAATTGGGCTAAGTATGTGGAGAGCTTTGGCTTCGGCAAGAAACTCGGCTCCGATTTTGCATCCGAGAGGGGAGGCTTTGTTCCTACGGCAGATTTCTATGATGACTACTACCCCAAGTGGAACTCGCTGACGGTTATTTCGATGGCTATTGGTCAGGGCGAGCTTGGTTGCTCCCCCTTGCAGATGGCAAACCTTGCAGCGACGATTGCCAATAGGGGATACTACTACATACCCCACGTTGTGAAACACATCGAAGGTCGTGACTCGCTCGATAGTCGCTTCTATGAGCGCCACTACACAATGGTGGAGAGCAAACACTACGATCCCATCATTGATGGTATGTGGGGTACGGTGCATAGGGAGATTGGTACGGCAGGTGTGGCGTATGTCAAGGGTCTGGATATCTGTGGCAAGACGGGTACGGCACAGAACCCTCACGGCAAGGATCACTCCACCTTCCTCGCCTTTGCGCCTAAGGAAGACCCACAGATAGCCATCTCGGTATATGTGGAGAATGGTGGTTTCGGTTCGAGTGTGGCGGCACCTATCGCCTCGCTGCTCATTGAGCAGTATATCAACGGCAAGGTCGAGCGCCCCGAACTTGTGGAATATATAGAGAAAATGGAGATTGCATATCCCAACTATGAGAAGCGTAAACGATAAACTTGGCTGGACAAGGATAGATTGGAAGACCATCTTGGTCTTCGTGCTCTTGGTCTTCATTGGCTGGCTCAATATCTATGCAGCGGTCTATAATGAGGCGCTGACGGGTGGCTTTGCCCTCTCGTCGAGGTATGGTATGCAGCTCCTCTGGATTGGCATTTCGGCTATTGTCGCCATTGTCATACTGCTCATTGATGATATATACTACCATCTGCTGGCATACCCTTTCTATGGATTGATGCTTGTGGTCTTGGTGCTCACGCTGTTTGTGGGCAAGGAGGTCAATGGTGCAAAGTCGTGGCTCGCACTCGGACCTGTGGCTATCCAGCCTGCCGAGTTTATGAAACTTGCTACGGCACTGGCACTGGCGAGGTTTATGAGTGAGTATAACTTCTCGCTCCACAATCCCAAAGGAGTTGTGGGTGTGGGTGCCCTGCTCCTTGTCCCCATCTTGGTCATCCTGATGCAGAACGACACGGGCTCGGCTATGGTCTATTGCTCGTTCCTCGTGGTGCTTTATAGGGAGGGGCTCAACTCGTGGGTCTATTATGCGATATTCCTCATAGTTGGACTCTTCGTGGGCTCATTCTTACTCTCGCCTACGGCTCTGCTTATTGCACTCATTGTGCTCTTTGTTGTGAGCCAACTGCTCTCCAACCGCAACCCCAAGGAGAGTGCAATCTATGTTGCCGGCTCTGGTCTGCTGAGTCTTGTTATTTATGCTATTTCGTGGTTTGCAGGGTGGGGTATGGACTATCACGGCTCACTCCTTACTGCCTCGCTCGTGATGCTCATTCCCGCACTCCTCTACGCCTACCGACACAAACTATCGACCATCTACCTCTTTGCGCTGATGTATGGCGGAGCCAACCTCTTCCTCGGGGCGGTGGACTATGTGTTCAATAATATCCTCCTTCTGCACCAACGCAAACGCATCCTCGACCTATTGGGCTTGGAGAGCGACCTGAGAGGCTGGGGCTACAATGTCCACCAGTCGAAGATAGCCATTGGCTCGGGAGGTTTTTCTGGTAAGGGCTTTTTGGAGGGTACGCAGACCAAGTACGACTTCATCCCCGAGCAGAGTACCGACTTCATATTCTGCACCGTTGGTGAGGAGTGGGGATTTTTGGGTGCTGTTGTGGTGCTCACACTCTTTGCGGTGCTCATTATCCGCCTGATGAAGATGGGAGAACGACAGCAGGAACCCTTCCGCAGAGTCTATTGCTATGGTGTGGCGGGAGTCTTTCTGTTCCACGTTATAATAAATATAGGTATGACCATCGGACTGATGCCCGTGATAGGTATTCCCCTGCCGATGTTCTCCTATGGTGGCTCGTCGCTCTTGGCATTCACGGTGCTATTCTTCATTGCCGTGAGGCTCGATTCGCAAAATAGCGCAATCGGAGCCACATATAAACCCTATTAGAAAACATAAATTAGAAAAATATGACACAATACATTCTCTACCTACTCGTGGCGGCTGCGGTGGTCTTTCTCTCCATCAAAGCTTCTAAGTATATCGACCTGATTGACCAGAAGAGCAACCTCTCGGGTGCATTTCTCGGCGGTGTTCTGCTCTCGGCGGTCACTTCGCTTCCCGAGCTTTTCACGAGTATCTCGGCAACACTCCTGCTCTCCAAGCCCAGCCTCTGTATGGGTAACATCTTGGGTAGCAATATCTTCAACCTTGTGGTTTTGGCTGTGATGTTCATCCTCTTTTTGAAGAGTAGCCACTCGGCAAAATTGGCAAAGGGTCACAATTTCGTGATTTTCTACTGCCTTGTGACCTATGCTGCCATTGCGCTCAATATGCTCCTGCCCAAGCTCTTCGACTTCCACATCCTCTCGCTGAGCGTTACTTCCATTGTGATTGTGATTGCCTATGCGCTGGGTGTCAAGTACCTCTCGGGCGAGGAGAGTGAGAACTCAACAGAGGATAAGGGCGATGAATCCACACTCACAATGCGTGGTATCATCTTTCGCTTTGTGCTGTGTAGTGTGGGTTTGGTGGGTCTGAGTATCTGGCTCACCTATCTCTCCGATGACATCGCAACCTCACTCGGTATGGGTGCAGGTTTGGCGGGTGCGCTCTTCCTTGGTGTTGCAACCTCACTCCCCGAGTTGTCGAGTACCGTAACGCTCTTCCGACTCCGCAACTACAACATTGCTGTGGGTAATATTGTGGGCAGCTGCCTCTTCAATATGATTATCCTCACGATTGCCGACCTGCTCTGGTTTAAGGGTACAATTTACGACTTTACGGATGGGAATGTGGCACAAATGCTCGGCTTCGGAGCCATTGCAATGGTTGCTACACTTTGGTCGTTGAAAGGTAAAAGCCGCCTCTCTAAGGTGCTTTCGGCACTCATTGTGGTGGCTTGCTATGTCGCTTTCCTTGTGCTGTAATCCAACGGGTTACGCTGCTTTGGACGATTGTCACCATTTTAACACAAATTTATTAAAATTTTTTACTATTAGTTTGAAATGGGGTTAAGGTGTTGATAAATAGCACATTGCAAAGATATAAGTGGTAGTTTAATGTAAATTCAATGTTAAATTATTATTAAAAATTTTTAATATGTTTGGAAGTTTGGGATAAAACCCCTTATCTTTGCAGTGAAGTTTTAAGGTTCATTTAGGTTAGTAGTTTTAGGTTAGTAGAAGCTGGGTTAGAAGTGATTTCTATCCCCAGTTGATTAAAAGGTTGTCATTTTGATTAAATGACAACCTTTTTTTATTAAACGCACATAGCGGGAAAATCCCGCACCGTACTGCGGATAAAATCTTTAAGGGCATTAGGGGCATAGTTCTTTACCAAATAAATAATATTTGGCACCATATAGAACAATAAAAAAATAAGAAAAATCGTTCAGAATCGTAAGTTTCATAGTAAATTTGCGGACTATTTCGACGAATTATAAAAATAAGGTATAAATTTTATTAAGTTAGGTCTATGAAGAAGTCAGTGATTACTCTTCTTTTATTGTGTGGCGCAATCCTTTCGGCTGGGGCTCAGAGCTTTGAACTCTCGCTCGCAAAGGCGCTCGAAATTGCACTCTCGGACAACCCTACAATCAAGGTTGCCGATATGGAGATTGAGCGTCAGGACTGGGTGCGCAAGCAGAGCGTGGGCAACCTTCTGCCCAGCCTTTCGGTGTCGGGTCAATACTCATATAGCATTGTCAAGCAGGAGATGGCAAAGGGTCTGTCGTTTGGTGCGGACAACTCGATAAGCACATCGGCTTCGCTCTCCGTGCCACTCTACGCCCCTACGGTATATGAGACTCTCCGTATGAATCAAACACAGATGGAACAGGCGGTTGAGAACGCACGCTCCTCGAAGATTACCCTTGCCAACGAGGTCAAAAAGGGGTACTACAACATCTTGCTTGCCGAGCAGTCGCTCGTGGTATTGAAGGAGAGCGAAAAGTCCATTGCCGAGACTGTGAAGAACACCGAGGCAATGTACAAGCAGGGCTTGGCTTCGGAGTATGACCTTCTGTCGGCACAGGTGCAACTCTCCAACTTGCGCCCCAACATCATCCAAACCGAAAATTCGATTAAGACCAGCAAACTCCTCTTTAAGATGTATCTCGGTTTGCCCGCAAGTGCGGAGTTTACGCTCGTGGGTACGCTCGATGACTTCGCCGAGGAGGTGGCTATGGCTACTGTTCCAACCAACTCGGTGGATCTCTCCAACAATGCCGACCTCAGGGCACTGGATATTCAGTCGAAACTCCTCGAACAGCAGCTCCAACTGGTCAATGCTTCACGCCTCCCCACCGTTGCAGCCTTCACTAACTTCATCTTCTCGGGTAACGACAACACGATGGATTTCAGCAGTATGATGGGCGGTGCTATGGGCGGTGGCTCGTCGAGTACAACCAAGAAAAACGAGTGGTGGTGGCAGAATCCCCTTTCGGCAGGAATCTCCATCAGCATCCCTCTCTTCTCGGGTGGCAAGAATATCAATAAGGCACACGAAATTCGCAACTCCATTTCGCAACTTTCGATGCAGAAGGACTATCTGCGCCAGAGTGTGAATGTGCAGGTGGAGAGCGCCTTCAACAACATCCTCTCGGCTCGTGAGAAGATGACCAGTAACGAGATTACTGTGCGTCAAGCCGAGAAGGCATACCAGATTGCCGAGGTGAGGTACAACTCGGGTACGGGTACAATCCTCGAACTCAACTCCTCGGAGCTCTCGCTCACACAAGCAAAACTCAACTATTCGCAGGCAATCTACGACTATTTGGCAGCTCGTGCCGACTACGAGAAGATTATTGGCGAGGGTTTTGAGATAGACACCCCCAACAACAACCTTGAATAATCAAAGAAAAGAAAAATAGAGATATGAAACGCATTGTAATTCTCACTCTTGCAACCTCGTTGGTTGCACTCTCGCTCACCTCGTGTGACAGCAAGACCAAGAGCACCTCGACGGCTGTGGCTGCCCCAGTCCAGAGCTCGGTGCTCACAAAGGTAGCCCCAGTAGAGCAGGCAGAGGTGGCAGAAACTGTGAATTTCACAACCACACTTCTCCCCTTCAAAAAGACCTTCGTGACTCCCCAGATGTCGCTCCGCATCAATGAGATTTTGGTGGAGGTGGGCGACCACGTGAAGAAAGACCAACTTGTGGCAACCCTCGACAACAATCAGTTCAACCAGTCGGCTGTACAGCTGAAAAATGCTGAGCAGAACTTGGCTCGTATGAAGAGCGTCTTTGAGGCGGGTGGTGTGAGCCGTTCGCAGATTGACGAGCTCGAAACCTCCGTTACTGTATTGCGTGAAACTGTTGCCAACTTGGAACGCAACATCGAACTCCGTTCGCCCATTGATGGCATTGTGACTGGTCGCTACAACGAGGCTGGTGACCTGTTTGCAATGGCGGGCAATGCCGATGGCGGTATGGGTGTGTTGCAGGTTATGCAGATTGATAAACTCAAAGCCGTGGTGGCAATCTCGGAGAAATATTACCCTCAGGTCTATAAGGGTATGAAGGTGGAGGTTACTGCCGATGTCTATCCCGATAAGGTTTTCGAGGGCGAGGTTAATATCGTCTATCCCTCAATCAACTCCTCGACCCACACTTTCAATGTGGAGGTTATCGTTCCCAATGCGAAGGAGATTTTGCGCCCTGGTATGTTTGCTCGCACGCAGTTCAATATGGGCAACCGTCTGAGTCTTACTGTGCCCGATGTGGCTGTGCAGAAGCAGATGGGCGTGGCAGACCGCTATGTCTATGTCATCAAGGATGGCGTTGCCGAGCGTAGGGTTGTGACCGTAGGTCGTCAGGTGGGTACCCGTGTGGAGCTTCTCTCGGGTGTTGAGGCTGGCGAAGAGGTGGCAATCACTGCCCTGTCGAAAATCAAAAATGGTACCTCGGTGGAGGTCGTAAGGTAGCTCTGTCGGACAACTGATACAAGGGAAACACAATGAAAATCTACGAAACATCAGTTAAGAAACCAATCTCAACGGCACTCATCTTTGTGGCTGTCATTGTCTTTGGTCTGTTCTCGCTAAAAGACCTCGCTATCGACCAGCTGCCCGAAATGGATCTCCCCTCCATCTCGGTCATCACAACCTACACAGGTGCCAATGCCGAGGATATCGAGAATAATATTACACGCCGTATTGAGGATGGTCTGAATACGGTGAGCAACTTGAAGGAGATTACCTCCAAGTCGAGTGATGGCGTATCGCTCGTGTCGCTCGAATTTGAGTGGGGCACAAACCTCGATGAGGCATCAAATGATATTCGTGATGCCCTCGGTAGGCTTTCGGACTTTATGCCCGAGGATGCCGACGACCCCATCATCTTCCGCTTCAACTCCTCAATGATGCCTATTATGGGCTTCTCGATTACGGCGGACGAGAGTTACCCTGCGCTCAATAAAATCCTCGAAGAGCAGTTCTCCAACCGCCTGAGCCGTATCGATGGTGTAGGTTCGGTGAGTATTATGGGTGCTCCCATTAGGGAAATTCAGGTGAATGTGGATCCTGTGAAGATGGAGGCGTATGGTCTTTCGGTGGAGCAGATTGGCGGCATTATCGCACAGGAGAACATCAACACTTCGGGTGGTACGCTCGATGTTGGTAACTACACCTACAACCTCAAAGCCAATAGCGAATTTACCTCCTCCGACGACTTGAAAACTATCCTTATCAGCAACCTCGGAGGTCAGGAGGTCTATTTGCGTGATATTGCCGAGATTAAGGATACGCTCGAAAAGCAGACTTTGGACGAGCGTATGAATGGCGAACTGGGCGTGAGGGTTATGATTCAGAAACAGTCGGGTGCCAATACGGTGCAGATTGTGAATAAGATTAAGAAGATGTTGCCCGAGATTGAGCGCAATCTGCCCTCGGATGTGAAGGTGCACATTCTTAGCGACTCCTCCAAGAATATCAAGGATTCTATCAACACGCTCTCGGAGACCGTAATGTTCGCATTCTTGTTTGTGATTTTGGTGGTGCTCTTCTTCCTCGGTAGGTGGAGGGCGACGCTGATTATCTGCCTTACGATTCCTATCTCGCTTGTTGTGTCGTTCATCTACCTCAAACTTACGGGCGGTACGTTTAACATCATCTCTCTCTCGTCGCTCTCGATTGCGATTGGTATGGTAGTGGATGATGCGATTGTGGTCTTGGAGAACATCACGACCCACCTCGAAAGGGGTAGTAAGCCACGAGAGGCTGCAATCTATGGTACCAATGAGGTGTGGCTCTCGGTAATCGCCACCACACTTGTGGTTGTTGCCGTGTTCTTGCCCCTGACTATGGTTGAGGGTATGGCGGGTGTTATGTTCAAACAGCTTGGTTGGATTGTGTCGCTCGTTGTGACAACCTCTACTGTGGCGGCTATCTCGCTCACCCCTATGATGTCGGCACTCTTGCTTCGCTCGGAGAATAACAAACACACCTATAAGGGTCTGAGTGCTATCTACCGACCCATTGATAAGTTCCTCGGCTGGCTCGATAGGGCGTATGCTAAGATGCTTCGCTGGGCGCTCTCGCATAAGAAAATAGTCTTCTTTGCGCCTATGGTGTTGCTTGTGTTTGGTATGTGGCTCTTCGTTACGAAGATTCCTACGGAGTTTATGCCCAGTAGCGATGGCGAGCAGATGAGCGCAACCATCACGCTCGAACAAAACCTCAGCGTGGAATATACAACCGATATTGCTCGTCGCATCGACAGCATTGTCTATGCAAAATATCCCGAGGTAATCCTCCTTTCGACAAGTGCGGGTTCTTCCTCGTCGTCGAATGTCTTTGCGGCAATGAGCACCACTGGTAGCAACATCATCAACTACACCTTCCGCCTCTCTGATCCTCAGGATAGGGAACGCACCGTCTTTGAGATTGCCGATGAGTTCCGTGCGGACTTGGCGACGATTCCCGAAATCAAACGCTCCAATGTGAGCGCAGGCGGCGGTATGGGCGGTATGATGGGCGGTGGTAGCAGCGTTCAGGTGCAGATTTTCGGTCACGATATCGAGAATACGAATGCTATTGCCAGCGACCTTGTGGCAGAGTTCTCCAAGTTGGAGGGCGCTCGTGATGTGCGTCTTTCGAGGGATGATATGCGCCCCGAGTACAATGTCGAGTTTGACAGAAATAAACTTGCCTACTATGGCTTGAACACCAATACCGTAGCAACCGCTATTCGTAACCGCATCAATGGTATGACCGCCTCTATCTATCGTGAGGATGGCGAGGAATACTACATCAAGGTGCGCTATGGCGAGGAGTTCCGTACTTCGCTCGAAGATGTGGAGAACATCCTTGTCTATAACTCCCGAGGCGAGGGCGTGAGGGTGCGTGACTTGGGCGAGGTTACGGAGGTCTATGCTCCCCCCACCATTGAGCGCCAAAACCGCCAGAGGCTCGTTACTGTGACTGTTGCTTTGGGTAACAATGTGGTGCTTGGAGATATGGTCAAGAGGGTAAATGGTGTGTTGGATGCCTACCCAATGCCCGAGGAGGTCTATACCTACATCGGTGGTGACTGGGAAGACCAGCAGGAGTCGTTTGGCGACTTGGGTACGCTGATGATTCTCATCATACTGTTGGTTTATATTGTGATGGCAACCCAGTTTGAGTCCTTCGTGATGCCCTTCATCATTATGTTTACTATCCTCTATGCAGTTCCCGGCTCGGCTATCGCACTTTGGATTACCAATACCCCTTTGAGCCTTATGGCGCTCATCGCAATCGTGATGCTCGTGGGTATCGTTGTGAAGAATGGTATCGTGATGGTGGACTTTACGAACTTGCTTCGTGAGCGTGGTGTGGGTATGTATGAGGCGGTATATGCCGCAGGTAAGAGCCGTCTGCGCCCTGTATTGATGACCTCGCTGACCACCATTCTCGGTATGTTGCCCCTCGCTATTGGCTTGGGTAATGGTGCGGAGATGTGGCAACCTATGGGTATCGCCATTATCGGTGGTCTGACTTTCTCAACAATTCTGACCCTCGTGGCTGTCCCCATTCTCTACTATGTCTTTATGGGTCGTAGTGAGAAGTATGTGGCTCGTCGCAAGGAGCGCAAGGAGCGCAAAGCTCAGGAGAAACTCGCCGCTATTGCCGAGCGAGAGAAAAACGAGGAGTAGTGTCTAAATAAGCAAACAAAGAAGAAGTTATGAAAGCACTTTTTATTTCATATAACCAAGCGATGACCGAGCGTATCGCAGCAATGCTCGACGAGCAGGGAATCAGAGGTTACACCCTCTTTCCCCTTACTCACGGTAGGGGCTCTTTCACTGGTGAGCCTCATATGGCAAGCCACACTTGGCCTGCGATGAACTCCACGGTTATTGCAATGGTGGAGGACGAGAAAGTCGCCCCCGCCCTCGAAGCACTCCGCACAATCGACAAGGATACCCAGTTGCAGGGATTGAGGGCGTTCGTGTGGGATGTGACCGATAAGATGTAATATTGTTGGCGATAGTGCCTTGTGGGTGCTTTTTGCACCAAATTTCAGAGGGTGGCTTCCTTATTTGCATTAAGCAAATTGTGGAGCCACTCTTTTTTGCTCCCCACCGCCCTGTTTGTTTTATTGTTGAGCGTTGGATTGTGGTTAGGGGACACTAAGGGCATTAAGGGCTCTAAGGACATTAAGGTCTTTAAGGAAAATAATTCTCAATTCCCAATTCCCAATTCTCAATTCTTTTTCTTAACTTTGTAAATTGGTAAAATTATGTAGCGTGAAGAGGGATGCTCCAATAGGAATTTTCGACTCAGGAATGGGTGGGTTGTCTGTGTGGCGTGAGGTGCGACAGAGGCTCCCCCACGAGTCTGTGGTCTATCTTGCCGACGGCAAAAACTGCCCCTATGGCGACCGCACGAAGGAGGAGATTGCAGCCCTAACACGAGCCGCTGTTGTGGAACTCATTGCTCGTGGCGTGAAACTCATTGTTGTGGCGTGCAACACCGCAACAGCTGTGGCGATAGACTCCCTGCGAGAGGAGTTCGATATACCCTTTGTGGGTATGGAGCCCGCTGTGAAACCCGCAGCCCTCGCAACCAAGACCGGCACCATAGGTATCCTTGCAACACGAGCATCGCTGGCAGGCGAGTTGTTTCTGGCAACCTCTGCAAAATATGCCTCCGATGTGGAAATTCTCCCCGTTGTGGGCGAGGGTTTTGTGGAGGCTGTGGAGAGCGATATGGAGCAGACTTCTGAGGTGCGAGAGAGGGTCGCAGAGGTGCTCACTCCACTCATTGAAGCAGGTGCCGACCAGATAGTCCTCGGATGTACTCACTACCCCTTCTTGGAGGGTGTTATGAGGGGTGTAATAGGAGAGAGGGATGTAACCCTTGTAAATCCTGCTCCTGCCGTAGCCCGCAGGGTCGAGTGGCTCTTGGAGCAGGGCGATATGGTCGCTTCTGAGGAGCATAAGGCGGAATACTCTTTCGTGACTTTTGGTGGCGAGAAGTACCTCGCACGCATCACAGAGAAGGCTATGGAGATAGCCACCCAAGACGATAATCAATAACCCAAGCAGACAAGATATATGGCAACTAAGAAGAATAATACTACCCCCACTACGCTCTCGGCAAATGGTCGCCAGCGTAAGGTGGAAAGCCCCAAAGTGGAGCCTCAAAAGGAGCCCAAGAAGGAGCGCATACCCCTGCGTGAGAGGTTTTCCCTTTCGGAAAATCAGCGCTGGGTAATATGTTTTGTGCTCTTCTTCCTCTCGGCATTCGTAACCCTCTCGATTGTGTCGCACTACTTCACTTGGCGTGCCGACCAGATGGGTGGCGCTGTGAGCAATAGTGGTGGCTCGTGGGGTCTGTCGATTGCCAATCTGCTTGTGGGCGACTGGTTTGGAGTATTTGCACTCTGCATCCCCGTGGCTGGTTTTCTTCTCTCTCTGCGTGTGAGGCGTGGCGAGAAGGGCTATGCGAGTCGTATGGTCAAAATTTTACTGATGGTTATGGTGCTTGGTAGCATAACTTTCGGTTTTGTTACTCGTGCCGATGGTGCTTTTGGCTCGGGTATAGGTGGCAAGATGGGTATTGATGTTGCCGAATGGATTACGGGTTATATTGGTAGGCTCGGCTTGGGTTTGATGCTCTTTATGTGCTGGGTGCTCGTGGCTGTCTATATCAATAGTAGCCGCACGATAGAGGCTGTGAATATGATGGCACGCAAGACCGCATCGCTGCTCAAACCCCATCGAGAAGAGAAAGAGGAGGAAGAAGATGTGGATGATGATGAACTCCTCAGGCAGATTGCACAGCAGGAGAATGATGTGCTTGTGGAAGAGGATGAAGATGGACAGAGTGAGGATGATGATGACCTTGTGGAGAATGATGAGCTCGAAGAGTTGCACGATGATGATAATGATTTGGTAATCATTATACCCCCCGACGAGGAGGATGTTGTGACCGATGAGGAGGTAATCACAACCCCCAATAATCCCACCGATGAAATCTCCGAGGATGAGGACTTCGTGGAGGTTGCAGCAGTGGCGGCAGTAGCAACAACCACAGCAACCACAGTTGCAAAGGGCGCAACAGTGGCGGCTTCGGTGGCGACACCCGAGGAGGATGACGACTTTGTGGTTGTCGATCACGCAGAGGGTGGTATGGTTGGTTTGCCCAAATCGACCTCTACGGCAGAGGATGTTGTGATTGGCACGGGTGGTGTTATCGAAACCTCGGAGGATGGTACTTCGCAGGTGCTCGTTTCGGAGCACTCGGATGAAGAGGCAGGCAAGATAGGCACCCTCTACGACCCCACAAAGGAACTCTCCAAATTCCAACGCCCACCTGTCGAGATTCTCGAAAAGTATGATGAGGAGTCTGTGCAGTCCTCCGTGGAGGAGATTAACGAGAATAAGGTGCTCATCACAAAGACGCTCGACTCGTTTGGCGTGAAGATTAAGAAGATTACGGCGACCGTAGGTCCCACCGTCACACTCTATGAGATTGAGCCCGAGATGGGTGTGAAGGTGGCACGCATCAAGTCGCTCGAAGATGATATTGCCATATCACTCAAAGCTATGAGTATCCGACTCATTGTGCCTATGCCCGGTCGTGGTACGATTGGTATCGAGATTCCCAATCGCACACGCCGTACGGTATCGATGTATTCGGTCATCAAGTCCAAGAAATTCCAAGAGAGCAAGGCTGCACTCCCCGTTGTGATTGGCAAGACCATCCAGAATGAAACATTTGTCTTTGACCTCGCAGAGATGCCCCATATGATTGTGGCAGGTGCTACGGGTCAGGGTAAGTCGGTGGGTCTGAATGCCATCATTGCCTCGCTTATCTATAAGCGCCATCCTGCGGAGTTGAAGTTTGTGATGGTCGATCCCAAGAAGGTGGAGCTCTCGCTCTACTCCAAACTTGAAAACCACTACCTTGCGAAGATGGAGAGTGAGGAGGAGGCAATCCTCACAGACACCCAGAAGGTGGTCTATACGCTCAACTCGCTCTGCAATGAGATGGAGGAGCGATACAAACTTCTTCGTGCTGCTGGTGTAAAACGCATCGACGCCTACAACCAGAAGTTCTTGGAGCGCAAGCTCCACCCCAAATATGGTCATCGCTACCTGCCCTACTTGGTGGTCGTTATCGATGAGTTTGCCGATATGATTATGACCGCAGGTAAGGAGGTCGAAACTCCCATTGTAAGGCTCGGTCAGCTTGCTCGTGCTATCGGAATTCACCTGATTATTGCCACCCAGCGTCCCGATGCGAAGGTTATCACGGGTCTTATCTCTGCCAACTGCCCTGCAAGGATTGCCTTCAAGGTTACAAACCGCATCAACTCGCAGATTATTCTCGGTGGTACGGGTGCGGAGAAACTTATCGGTAAGGGCGATATGCTTGTGCAGATAAATGGCGTGGAGACTCGCTTGCAGTGTGCCTTCATCGACACACCCGAGATTGAGCGCATTACGGACTTTGTGGCACGCCAGAGGGGCTATTCATCAGCATACCTCCTGCCTGACTATGTGCCCGAGGATGGTGGTGCGGGTGAGCCTAAGGAGGATGTTGGCGACTTGGATAGTATGTTCGAGGAGGTTGCGAGGTTTGTTGTCGGCAATCAGCAGGGCTCCACATCCTTTGTTCAGCGTAAGTTCAAGATTGGTTACAACCGTGCGGGTCGCATTATGGACCAACTCGAAGCCTATGGTATCGTCGGTAGGAGTGAGGGTAGTAAGCCTCGTGAGGTGTTGATTTCCGACCCCTCATCGCTCGAAAAGTTGCTCAACGACATCTTTATCGAGACCCTTTAATAGCGAGCACATCTCGTGGGCATCTGCCTTGTGATGGGGACTCAATAGGGATGGCAATGGAGAATTGTCGTTAAGGTCCTTAGAGCCCTTAAAACCCTTAGAGTCCTTAAAGCCCTTAAAGCCCTTAAAGCCCTTAAAGCCCTTAAAGCCCTTAGGGTTCCTAAGGCATAGTAAAGTTGGTCTTAAAAGTTTTTGGTGAAGCTTTTTGCAAAAAGGTTCAAAGAAGAAGAAAATGAAACGATTTTTAATCATACTTTCGGCTCTTGCGGTGAGTCTTGGTGCTTGGGCGCAAGGTGGCGTTGAGGTGCTTCGTGCTATGAGTCAGAGGGTGGCGGAACTTGCCCCCTATCGTATAGAATTTAGTCTTGAAATGCCCGGTGCCGAGAGTGGCTCGGATGGCTATTGCTTGGTCGATGGCGAGAGGTATGTAATTGGCATTGAGGAACTGAGGCAGGGATACGATGGGGAGTCTGTGTGGACTGTGAATGGGTTGAATAGTGAGATTACACTCGACGAGCCCAAGCCCCAAAGTCGCTCACTTTTCGACAACCCCACACGAGCCTTTGACTTCGAGGAGGGGATGTTTGAGATTGTTGGATTTGACGAAGGTGGTGGAGGTGTCTGGAAGGTTGTTCTTCGCCCTGCGGAGGGGGTGCTCGACGGCATCGAGAGAGTTGTTTTAGAGGTCAGCCGTGCGACAAATTTACCCACCCTGTTAGGCTATGATATGGGTGGCGTGGGGCTGTTTGTTAGGATTAAAAAGTTTGCTCACACAACCCCCACAGATGGCGACTTCGCACAACCTGTGATTGAGGGCTTTGAAGTGATTGATTTCAGATAGAAAAAGGGTGTTTTGGGCGATAGCGATACAAAGTATCGCCCCAAAAGAAACACAACAAGGGGGTCTTGGCATACGGAAGACAAAAAAGTCGCACTTTTTGTGCGACTTTTTTAGTGGATTTCAATTTTTTGTTGTATTTTTACGCAATTAAATGCGCACGAAAGAAACTAAACAAAATATTATGTCCGAAACACAGAACATAACCCCTACTGAGGCGCTCCCAAATCAGGAGCGAATTATCAAAATCAACATCGAGGAGCAGATGAAAAGCGCCTACATCGACTATTCGATGTCGGTAATTGTATCTCGTGCTCTGCCCGATGCTCGTGATGGTATGAAACCTGTACACCGCCGTATCCTCTACGGTATGAGTCACGAGCTCGGTCTTTACTCCCACAAGCCCACTCGTAAGAGTGCTCGTATTGTCGGCGAGGTTATGGGTAAATTCCACCCTCACGGCGATAGCAGTATCTACGATGCGATGTGTCGTATGGCACAGCCTTGGAGCCTTCGCTATCCTCTCGTGGATGGTCAGGGTAACTTCGGCTCGATGGATGGCGACTCGCCTGCGGCTATGCGTTACACCGAGGCTCGTATGAGGAAGATTACCGATGAGGTGATGGCGGATATCGACAAAGATACCGTAGATTTCACCTACAACTTCGATGATACAGAAGTGGAGCCTACCGTGCTCCCCACTCGCATTCCCCTCTTGATGGTCAATGGCTCCAACGGTATTGCCGTAGGTATGGCAACCAATATGGCGCCCCACAACCTCTCGGAGTGCTGCGATGCAATCTGCGCCTACATCGATAACCCCGATATGGAGCCTGCCGAGATGTGTAACTATGTCAAGGGTCCCGATTTCCCCACAGGTGCTACTATCTATGGCTATGAGGGTGTAAGAGAGGCTATCGAGACTGGTAAAGGTCGTGTGGTTATCCGTGCGAAAACCGAGATTGAGTACACCAAGACTGGTAGGGAGTGTATCGTTATTACCGAGGTGCCCTATATGGTTAATAAGGCAGAGCTTGTGCAGAAGATTGCACAGCTTGTCAATGAGAAGAAGATAGAGGGTATCTCCTATATCAACGATGAGAGTAACAAAGAGGGTGTGAGGATTGTGATTATCCTCAAACAGGATGCAGTGTCGAGCGTTGTGCTCCAACACCTCTACAAGAACACCCCCTTGCAGAGTTCCTTCTCTGTGAATAATATCGCACTTGTGGGCGGTCGTCCTATGCTTTTGAGCTTCAAGGATATGGTTGCAGCTTTTGTGTCGCACCGCCACGAGATTGTTGTGCGTCGTACCAAACACGACTTGGCAGCTGCTGAGGCAAGGGCTCACATCGTGAAGGGTCTTTTGATTGCTCAGGACAATATCGATGAGATTATCCACATTATTCGTGGTTCGCAGACCCCCGATGAGGCTAAGAGCACAATGATGCAGCGCTTCGATTTGTCGGAGATTCAGTCGCAGGCTATCGTCGATATGAGGCTTCGTGCATTGACAGGCTTGGAGCGAGGTAAGTTGGAGGCAGAGCTCGCAGAACTTATCCAGCAGATTGACTACTTCAACGCAGTGCTTGCTGATGAGAAGATGCAGTTGCAGATTGTCAAAGATGAGACCAACGAAATCAAGGAAAAATATGGCGACGAGCGCCGCACCGAGATTGTTATGAGTGCTGGCGAGTTCAACCCCGAGGACTTCTATGCCGATGAGGAGATGGTAATTACCGTTTCACATATGGGCTACATCAAGCGTACGCCTCTTGCCGACTACCGCACGCAGAATCGTGGTGGTATTGGTGTGAAGGGTAGCGCAACGAGGGATGAGGACTTTATCGAGCACCTCTATGTTACCTCGATGCACAATACTATGTTGTTCTTCACCGAGAAGGGTCGCTGCTTCTGGTTGAAGGTTTATGAGATTCCCGAGGGTACAAGGGCATCGAAGGGTAGGGCTATCCAGAATGTTATCCAGATTGAGCCCGACGATAAGGTGAGGGCATATATCAACATCCGCCACCTGAGCGACCCCGATTTCGTGAATAGCCACTATATCGTGATGTGTACCAAAGAGGGTGTCGTGAAGAAAACTCTCCTCGAAGAGTACTCCCGCCCAAGGCGCAACGGTGTGAACGCTATCAATATCCGTGAGAACGACCAGCTCGTAGATGTGGTACTCACAAATGGCAACTCGGAGATTCTGATTGCAACCCACGAGGGTAAGGCTATCCGTTTCAGCGAGGAGAAAGTCAGGGCTATGGGTCGTGTCAGCACAGGTGTGCGTGGCGTAGAAATCGAAGAGGGCAACTGGGTTGTAGGTATGGCTTGCGTAGAGATGGGCGACGGCAAGGATATCCTTGTACTGAGCGAGAATGGCTACGGTAAGCGTACCGATATCGAGGACTATCGTGTGACCAACCGAGGCGGTAAGGGTGTCAAGACTATCAATGTGACCGAGAAGACTGGCGCACTGGTGGCTTTGAAGGCTGTGACCGATGAGAATGACCTTATGATTATCAACCGCAGTGGCACCACAATCCGTACTTCGGTGGCAGATATCCGTGTGGCAGGTCGTGCTACTCAGGGCGTGAAGATTATCAATATCCGTGAGGGCGACTCGATTGCTTCGGTGGTTGTGGCTCCTAAGGAGGAGGATGAAAACCTCGTTGCGGAGGGCGCAGAGAACACCGAGAATGTGGCAGTTGAGGCTGCGGAGGTTGCCGTTGAGGTGGCTACTGAGCAGATCGAAAACCCCGCAGAGGAGTAATCTGTGGCTGATGCCCAAAAGGCTGAATGAGAAATAGATAACAAGTAAATAAAACACTCAAAAAAAAGACTATTATGAAACAGACATTTCTGACTATTGCAGCAGCACTTATGTTGTGCGTGCCAATGTTTGCACAGGAGCCCGTAGTGGTAAATCCTGAGGCTATCCAGAAGAAAATCGCATCGTCGGATGCAGATATTCAGGATGCAAAGAAGTCGTTGAAGGCTTCTACTTGGATGAAGCGTGGTGACTTGATGGTACAGGCAGAGACCGCCTACACCAACCAGATTTTCGAGCAGGCACCCATCAACCTTCTGATGATGAAGATTGGTCAGCCTGCAACTCAGGAGATGGTGCAGATTGGTAACACCAGCTACATCAAACTTGGCTATGGCGCATACGATGTATATGTGGATGCGGCTGGTCAGGTGGTTATGGGTTGGGATGTGACCAAACCTATCTATGAGCCCGCCCTCGATGAGGCTGTTGCAGCATACCTCAAATCCAGTGAGCTCAACCCCAAACTCGCAAAGAAAGTGAGCGCAAACCTCCAAAATGTAAGCAACATCTTGCGCAAGAATGCAAATGGCAAGTTCTTTATGCAGGACTACGGCGCAGCTGCTAAATACTACGAGAAGGCATACGAGGTGTCGATTATCCCCGAGGCAGCAATGCCCACAGATAGCGCAAGTATCTTCAATGCTGGTTACCTCGCACACTTCGCAGGCGACTATGAGGGTAGTATCAAGAACTTGAAGATTGCTGAGGAGATCGGTTACTATGCAGAGGGCTCGCTCTACAATGTTCTCTACAACTCCTATCGTGGTGCATACCTCGAAGATAAGGAGAAGATGGCTGAGGCTAAGGGTTTCCTCGAAAGCGCACTCTTGAAGTTCCCCAGTAACTCGGATCTCATCTCGTGTATGACCGACCTCTACCTCGTTCTTGGCGAGAGTCCCGAGCCTATGATCGACCTCTTGAAGAACGCCATCGCTGCTGATCCCCAGAATCCTCAGTTGATGATTGGTTTGGGTGCTGTTTATGCAGAACTCAAAATGTTTGATGAGGCTATTGCAATGTTTGATGAGGCTCTCGCTGTGGATCCCACCAACATCAACCTCTACCTCAATAAGGCATATACCTACACTCGCAAGGGTGACGCTCTCGGCAAGGAGGCAAACGATATGTCGTGGAACGATGAGAATCGTGGTAGCGTACTCGCAGCCGCAATGGCAGCATACGCAGCTTCGATTGAGCCCTTCGAGAAGGCTCACGAGCTCAACCCCGCTGATGTGAACACTGTGGAGTTCTTGAAGAGTATCTGCTTCCAGGTGCGCAACGAGAAGCCCGAGTATATGGAGAAATACGAGAAGTACAACGCACTCTTCAAATCGATGCGTTAATCTTCGCTTCTTGTGTTAGAAAAAAAGCCTGACCCGTCGGGTCGGGCTTTTCTTCTAATGCACTTGCAGGGTGGGCGATAACGGTCTGTTATCGTTAAAAAATCCCTTAAAGTCCTTAAAGCCTTTAATGCCCTTAAAGACATTAGAGTCCTTAGGGAAGAGCAAAGTCAGCACTAAAAGTTTTTGGTGAAGCTTTTTACAAAAAGTTTCAAAACAAAAAAACTAACAGCAAAATAATGGAAAAGAAACGAGAACGAGTAGTTGTAGGATTGTCTGGCGGAGTGGACTCGTCTGTGGCGGCGCAGAGGCTCAAAGAGCAGGGCTATGATGTTGTGGGACTCTTTATGGTCAATTGGCACGACACCGTGGGTACGCTCAGTGGTGAGTGCCCCTGGGAGGATGATAGACTCTTTGCCGAGCTTGTGGCTAAGAGGTTGGACATCCCCTTCCGTATGGTGGACCTCTCGGAGCAATATCGTGAGAGGGTTGTGGACTATATGTTTTCGGAGTATGAGAAGGGTCGCACTCCCAATCCTGATGTGCTGTGTAATAGGGAGATAAAGTTTGATGTCTTTTTGAAGGAGGCGCTCAAACTTGGTGCCGACTGGGTGGCTACGGGTCACTATTGTAGGGTTGAGCACTGTGAGGATGGCACCCACCGACTGCTTGCTGGCACGGATGGTAATAAGGACCAGAGTTACTTCCTCTGCGGGCTCACGCAGGAGCAACTCTCCCGTGCTCTGTTCCCTGTGGGTGATATGCTCAAACCCGAGGTGAGGGCTGTGGCTACGGAGCACCATCTCGCAACTGCCAAGAGGAAGGATTCTCAGGGCATCTGCTTTGTGGGTAAGGTCGATTTGCCAGTCTTCTTGCAACAGAAACTTGCCGCCAAGAAGGGACGCATTGTGGAGATTGCGAGAGATTGGGAGGGCTATCGCTCGGCAGAGGAGAATGAACGATTGGTTGCGGGCGAGGAGCTCGTGACGCTCTCAACACCATATACTTACGAGCCTGCCAATGGTAAGAAGGTGGGCACACATTCAGGCGCACACTTCTACACTATCGGTCAGCGTCACGGCTTGGGCGTGGGTGGCACACAACTCCCCTTGTTTGTCATTGGTACGGATGTCGTGCGTAACATTGTCTATGTGGGTCAGGGTCACGACCACGCAGGACTTATGCGCTCGGCACTCCACATTCGCCCCGAGGAGATGCACTGGGTGAGGGAGGACTTGAAGATGCAGGCGGGCGACGAGCCACGCAGATATAGTGTGAGGATTCGCTACCGCCAACCTTTACAGGGCGCACGCCTCTATGTTACCGAGGAGGGTGGCTATCTGCTCTTCGATGAGCCCCAAAGGGGTATTACGGCAGGTCAGTTTGCTGCTTGGTACGATGGCGACGAGCTCATAGGCTCGGGCGTTATCGATATGTAAAAATGTGCCCCCGAGCCAAGAATGTGAGCTCGGAGTGTGCGGACTTACGAAAAAAATAGTACCTTTGAAAATCCAAATAACCTAAAAACTCTTTACGCCTATGCTTTCAGCACCACTTCGCAAGGAGATTATAGACCTCATAAATCGTGAGGTTGTGCCCGCAATGGGTTGCACCGAGCCTATCGCTGTGTCGCTCTGCACGGCACGAGCTGTCGAGACTCTCGGCACCAAGCCCGAAAAACTCAATGTGTATCTCAGCCCCAATGTGCTGAAAAATGCAATGGGTGTGGGTATCCCAGGTACGGATATGATAGGTCTGCCCATCGCTATTGCCCTCGGATCTATTGTGGGTAAGAGCGAATATTCACTCGAAGTCTTGCGTGATGTGACTCCCGAGGCGGTTGCCGAGGGTCGCAAGATGATAGAGGAGGGTAGAGTCTGCGTCGGTGTGAAGGATGGCGACTGCGAAACCCTCTATATTGAGGTGCAGGCATCCACTGCCGACCATACAGCCACCGCCATAATTGCTGGTGCGCATACCAATTTTGTATATATCGCTCACGATAACCAAGTGATTGTCGATAACCGCACTCCTGCTGCCGCACATAGCGAGGCGAAGAGTGTGACGCTCTCGCTCCGCACTGTGTGGGACTTTGCAATCTCCTCGCCCATCGAGGAACTCCGCTTCATCCTCGAAGCCCGCAGGCTCAACAAGGCGGCTGCCGATGAATCTATGAAGGGTGAGTGGGGTCACTGCCTCGGTCGTACCGTCAGGGAGAGCGAGGGTAGCCGTAAGATTATGGGCGACACCATCCTTTCGCATATGATTTCCTACACCTCCGCAGCGTGCGACGCTCGTATGGGTGGTGCAAAAATCCCCGTGATGAGTAACTCAGGAAGCGGTAATCAGGGTATCGTATCGACCCTTCCTGTGGTGGTCTATGCCGAGGATACGGGCGCAAGTGAGGAGCAACTCATCCGTGCACTTACACTCTCACATCTGACGGTTATCTATATCAAGCAGAGCCTCGGTCGCCTCTCGGCACTCTGCGGCTGCGTGGTGGCTTCCACTGGCTCGGCGTGTGGTATTGCCTATCTTATGGGTGGTGGTTATGAGAATGTTGCGATGACTGTGAAGAATATGGTTGCGACTCTCACGGGTATGATTTGTGACGGTGCGAAGCCCAGCTGTGCGCTGAAACTCTCCTCGTCGGTATCGACTGCTGTGATGGCTGCAACGATGGCTATGGAGCACCGTTGTGTGACAGCCTATGAGGGCATTGTGGATGACGATGTTGATAAGTCTATTCTCAATCTCACCACTATTGGTTCACGAGGAATGTTGGAGACGGATAGGATGATTCTTCATATTATGACCCACAAATAACGCATATAAGCGGCGACTTTGGCGTTGCACTGCGATAAATCCCCTCCTCATTTGCGTTTGCAAACTACGGAGGGGATTTTCTTGTGCGCCTAAAATTCGCTCGCTTATATGCGTTATTTTATAGAGGGATTTTTTTAATGCCCTTAATGCCCTTAGAGCCCTTAGAGTCCTTAGAGTCCTTAAAGCCCCTTAAAAAAACTCTACTTTTTCCAGAGCAACCTTCGGTTATTCTCCATAAGTTCCCTGAGAGGCTCGATGACTTTGGGGTTGATGGTACCCTCACGGAGTTCTTTGGTGTAGGCTCGGGAGTGGACATCGCTACCCACAAATGTATAAGCACCCTTCAACAGCAACTCCTCGGCAATACTCTTTGTCTTATCGCCACTCTGCCCTGTGAGTGATAGGATGTTGAGTTGGAGCGCATAGCCTTTGGAGGTAAGTTTTTCAAGCTCTTGGAGGTTGCGTTCAATGGACAGAAAGGCATACCTCTCGGGGTGGGCAATGATTATATTCTTACCCGTGAGTGCCGTTTCAAAGAGGTCGTTGGCGTGGGTTGCTACTCGTGTAGTGCCGAGGCTGAACTCCACGAGCACGTGGTTGCCATCCAGCGTGAGTATCTGCTCCTCGGGGTTGTTGATATGGTCGAGGAATTTCTCATCGAGGCAATATTCGGCTGCGAGTTTCAACTCCAAGCCGAGGTCTGTGGGCATCTCCTTGTATCTCTCACGCAAACCCTTCTCGGTGTTGTTGCCATAGAGTCCATAGATGATGTGGGGTGTGAGGTAGGCACCCTTAAACCCCAATTCAACAAGTTCGGCAGCAACCTTACGAGTGTGATCTTCATCCCTACAACCATCATCCACGCCCCACAGTAGGTGGCTGTGGATGTCATAGAATCCTTCGAGCTGATCTCGTAGCCAGCTCTTCTTCCTGAAAAAGCTAAACATACCTCTAAATTTTTATCAACCGTCTAATTATTATCAACTTTCAATTCACTCAAATAATCTCCTTTGGTGGAGGTTGATGATGCGTTTGCCATACTTCTCCGCTTTGCGGATTGTGTAGCGGGTGCCACCCTCCGTACCCTCGTAGTATGCCAACACAACATCGGCACTCTCTGCCAAGAAGTCGTTGCGACGGGCATAGCAGCCGTGATGGTAGCCACACGAGGTATAAACCACCTCATCAGCCCCTGCCAAGATGCTCTCATAGAGTGGGCGATATGCCACGCCAAAGGAGCGTTCAAAGTTGGGGTAGGGTATTGCAAGCAGGAGCTTCACATCTGCCCCTATGCGTCCCTCGCCCCTCAGGCGCAGAACTTCATCCGCAGCCCAGAGGTCAAATCCGGGAGCCATACCCGAGAGGAAGGTTGTTGCCCCCTCCTCCGTGAGTCTTACAATCTCCTCTGCCACCCTCTTGCGGATGGCAATCTCCACCTCCCCACGAGAGCCTTCATAGTCGGCAATCTTGTCGGGGCGATGTCCTGTGAAACTAATTTTCATCTGCCGCACCAATAATCTCCTCTACCGTAACACGCTTCTCCAAGTCGCCACCCGAGGGACGCTGGAAAATCTTGATGTCAAAGAGAGGAGCAATAGCCATAATGTGCTCAAATAGTGATGCTTGGATGCGCTCATACTCCACCCATACGGTTGTTGCCGTGAAGGCGTAAATCTGTAAGGGCACACCCGTATCGCTTGATTGGAGATGGCGCACCATATGGAGCATTTTCTTGTTGAGCCAAGGCTGCGACTCCATATATTTTTCTATATAAACCCTGAAAAGTTCGAGGTTGCTAATCTGTGAGTGGGGGGTGGGGAGCGAGGCGATATGTTCGGTCATAAGCTCGATTTTCGATATGCGCTCCAAGAGTTCCTCCGAGCAGAACTTTACGGTGTTGATGTCAATCTCCACGAAGCGTGCAATGCGCCTACCTCCCGAGGCGAACATACCCTGCCAGTTCTTGAAGGTGCCCGAGGTGAGCGTATATGGGCTCACATTGGAGATGGTGTTGTCCCAGCCCTGAATCTTTACGGTGTTGAGGGTCATATCAATAACTACACCATCAATGCCTGCCGAGGGCATCTCAATCCAGTCGCCAACCTTGACCATCTTGTCGCTCGATAGCAGGATGCCCGACACGAGATTGAGGATGGAATCCTTGAACACAAAGCTCAATACTGCCAACGAAGCACCCAAACCTGTGAATAGTTTGACGGGCGATTTATCCAAGAGTATGCTGATAATAATGATGATAGCCACAACCCATAGCACTATCTGGATGACTTGCATAAAGCCTTTCAGAGGTGCATCTTTGGTCTTGCGCTTGTGGTAGATGAGTGTGAAGATAGTTTTCACAACGGCACTTGCGGCGTTGGTCAGCATCCAGACAATCAGTACATCGAGCACTTTGCGCACGATGATACCCAAGCCGCTTGCGGGATCAAAGGCGAGTGGTATGAGTACATAGAAGATGAAGAGTGCTATCGAAAAGGCAATCTTTTTGAGGTTTGTGGGGTCGAAAATCACTTGCAGGCGTTCATCGACCATCTTGCCGAGGCGGTGGGCACGCAGGAGTATGTAGCGGACAAGTCGCCAGATAATCAAGCAACAGAACACCACAACCAAGCTCGCAAAGAGCGATTTGTAGCCACCCTCGGCGGAGTTTATGCCGAGCCAGTCGAGCAGCGAGCTCATCCAGTCGAGCAGAAAAGTTTTCTCTTTTGTCATCCTTTTATGAATTGTTTTATACTATCCCACAATACGATATGTCCTCGGTGGCGAATTTCGGGTTGCTGAGCCTGAATTTCCTCCGAGATAAGGAGCAGTTTGTCGCCCTTGTGTAGTGTTGTTGCCCCATTGGGCACGATGTACTTGTCGCCCCTGCGGATCATCATCACGAGGGTCTTTTCGGGGAGTTTGACATCCCTCAGCAGGGCGCCATCCCTTGCACCACCCTCAATAATATCCACCTCCGTGAGTGCCGCCTTGATCTCTTCGGGGATGTCGATATCAAAACCCTTCTCGGGCGAGGCGTCTGCAACATTGAGAAGTTCGGCAAACTTACTCACGGTCGTACCCTGCACCACGAGCGAGAAGATTGTGATGAAGAATACGATGTTGAAGATGTTGTTGTTGGGGTCAAGACCCGCAAGTTTGGGGTAGGTCGCAAAGAGGATTGGGGCTGCACCACGCAGACCGACCCACGAGATATAGTGGCGAGCCCTCTTGGGAATCTTGCTGCCGAGGGGCAGGAGCGAAACCCACACCGCCAGAGGTCGTGTGATGAGAATCATTGCCACGCCCACCAAGATACCGAGCCAAACAACATTGGTAAGTTCGTGGGGATTGACCAGCAAGCCGAGTAATAGGAACATTACAATCTGCATCAACCAAGTGACACCATCGAGGAAGGTTGAGAGGGTGCGCTTGTGGCTAAGTTTGTGGTTGCCCATCACAATACCTGCAATATAGACTGCAAGGTAGCCGTTACCCGAGAGCAGGTCAGTGAAGGAGGCAATGAAGAAGATGATGCTGAGCAATAGTACCGAATAGAGCGACTTGTTGCCGATGTTGAGCCTATTGATAATCTTCGCTCCGAGCTTGCCAAGCAGGTAGCCCGACAGAGCACCAATGCCCATCTGTTTGAGGAATGTGAGCGCCACGCTACCTATGCTGCTATCTCCTCCGAGGTTCACTTGAATGAGCATAATCGTGAGGATGTATGCCATAGGGTCGTTGCTACCACTCTCCAACTCCAATAGTGGGCGTAGGTTGTGTTTCAGACCGATGCGTTTGGAGCGCAGGATGGAGAATACCGATGCTGAGTCCGTGGAGGACATAACCGCAGCAATCAGAAGTGCCATCTTGAAGGGTATGTATATCCCCAAAAGGTCGCTGAGAAGGTAGATAATTCCACCCGTGAAGAGCGTTGTGAGCATCACACCCACCGTCGCCAACACCAAGCCTTCCTTCATCACGGGCTTCACGCTCTCAAAGGAGGTATCCATACCACCTGAGAAGAGGATGATACTCAGCGACACCATACCGACAAACTGCACAACCTCGAAGTTGTCGAACTCAATGCCCAAACCATCCGTACCAAAAGCCATACCCACCAGCAAGAAGATGAGCAGCAGAGGCGCACCAAAACGACTGCTCGCCTTGCCTGCCCAAATGCCCACGAAGAGGATTATTGAGCCAATCAAAAGTATGTTACCTACATCTAAAACCATTTTTCTTTTTTTTGAGGTCGAAAGTTGAAAATTGAAAAAAATCTCAACTCTCTACTGTGCAATAAATTGATACTCAATTGTACCCTTCTGCCTTGCGGGGGCAGTGGGGTCGGCATTGAAGAGCGATGTTCCAGCTTTGGCGAGTGCCGCCTCACGCAGACAGTTGTTTTTTGCTGAGAGGGCGTCATTGACCTTGCAGTCTATCACTTCGCCCGAGTTGTTGACTGTGATGTCCACTACAACCTCGCCACCTCCCTCACACATATAGGCTGGTACGGGCATCTGTACGGCATAGCGCACAGGGTTGGCAAGCGAAAAAGAGACGGTAACATTGCCTCTCACCTTGCGATTTTCTATCTTCTCGCCTTCGTAGCGCTGGTCGAGAATTTTTCTTTCGCCCTCCAAGCCGAGCGCATAGGCTGAGGCGTTGTCACGAATACGCTGCTGCACCTCGTCTGCCTCGGAGTAGATTTTGCTTGCATCCGTGCGGTGGTCTTCGAGCCTATCGTCAAGTGCATTCTCATTGGAGATGCGGTTGGCTGTGGGGCTGTTCTCGTAACGCTCGTTGAGTAGTTTGTTAAGTTCCTGAACCCTTTTAAGTTCCTCTTGCAGGGCTTCAAGGTCGGTTAAATCTATCATTATGTCCGATTGGGTATGCTTCTTGCTTACCACCACATCAGCTGCTACAAATGCCACACCGAAAAGCACATAGGCAAAGACAAGAATGAGAATTGCCACACGATGGTCATAAGCCCATACGCCCAAATCCACCCTCTTGCGTGTGAAGGGGAGGTTGAGCTTGGGGCGCTTAGGTTGCCCATTATGTTGTGGTTTTTCTGCCATTTCGATGCTCTGGTGCGAAAAAATTATAATTCATACAAAGGTAGTGTTTTTTATTGAAATTTGACTATCTTTGTAATTCAAATTAAGTTTATAACAAAAGAATGTCCAAACAGAGAACGATTGTTGCGCCCATTACTTTCAGCGGCAAAGGACTCCACACTGGCGAGTTGGTCACAATGACCGTACTGCCCGCTGAGGAGAATAGGGGTATTGTTTTCAGGCGTGTAGATCTGAAAGGGATGCCCGAGGTGGCGGCTCTTGCGCACAATGTGTGCGACACCTCACGAGGTACGACAATTAAGGATGGCAAGGCTAAGGTTTCGACCATTGAGCACATCATCTCTGCACTCTGGACTATGGGTGTTGATAATGCACTCATAGAGATTGACGCCCCCGAGACCCCCATTATGGATGGTTCGGCAAAGGAGTATGCAAGCGAAATTATGCGTGTGGGTACGGTTGAGCAGGGTGCCGAACGCAACTATATGGAGATTCAGGAGGAGTTCCTCTTTGAGATTCCTAAGAAGGGTGTGAAGGTGAAGATTACTCCCGCAGAGGAGTATTCGGTAGATGTTACGGTGGACTACGACTCGCAGGTTGTGGGTGTTCAGCACCATCGCTACGACTCGTCGGTGGACTATGCGGCGGAGATTGCCCCCTGTCGCACCTTTGTATTCCTCCACGAGATTGAGATTCTTTTGAAGCTCGGACTCATCAAGGGAGGAAGCGTGGAGAGTGCAATGGTGGTAGTCGAGAAGCCAATCTCAGAGAGCACCAAGAGGAGTATCTGCAAGACATTTGGAAGAGATGATATAGAGGTTGAGAGGGGCTATCTCAACCACACGCCCTTGCGTTTTGAGAATGAGATTGCACGCCACAAACTGCTCGATATTTTGGGCGATTTAGCACTCCTCGGCAGGCGTATAAAGGGTCGTGTTGAGGCTCTGCGCCCGGGGCACTATGCCAATACGCAGATGGCACAAGAGTTGGAAAAGTCATTAAGCAAACAATAAATTTCCCCAATAATACGCTTATAGGAATATGATTAGTAACTTAGCATACATTCATCCCGATGCCAAGATTGGCGAGGGTGTAACTGTGGAACCTTTTGCATACATCGAGGCAGATGTTGTCATTGGCGATGGTAGCTGGATTGGTCCCCACGCAAGTGTTATGGCAGGTACCCGTATGGGTAAGAACTGTAAGGTGCATAGCGGTGCGGTAATCGGTGGTGTGCCTCAGGATTTGAAATTTCACGGCGAATACTCCACCTGCGAGATTGGTGACAACAACACCTTCCGTGAGTGCTGTACGGTCAATCGTGGTACCGAGTCGAAGGGTAAAACTGTGGTTGGTAACAATAACCTTGTGATGGCATACGCCCACATTGCACACGACTGCGTGATTGGTAATAACTGTGTGATTGTGAACAATGTGTCGCTCGCTGGCGAGGTTGAGCTCGGTAACTATGTAGTCTTTGGTGGTCACTCGGGTGCTCACCAGTTTAGCCGCATTGGCGACCACGCAATGATTGCTGCCAACACCTATGTAAATAAGGATGTGCCCCCTTATGTTAAGGCTGCGCACACCCCCATAACCTATGTTGGTGCCAACTTCCTCGGCTTGCGTCGTAGGGGCTTCTCCAACGAGGAGATTAAACAGATTCAGGATATCTTCCGTGTGCTCTTCCAAGATGGTCACAACTATACGACCGCTTGTGAAATTGTGATGGCACAGTTCCCCGAGAGTGAGATTCGTGACCAGGTTGTAGAGTTCATCCGTAGCTCCAAGCGTGGTATTCTCAAACCTTATAACACCGCAGCTGTGGCGGCTGATGAGTAGGTAGTAGAGGGTAGAAACGACGACGATAGAGAGCCGATGGAGTAGTTTTCCGTCGGCTTTTTTGTTTGATAAAGACCGAGATAGAGAAGAAAAAGGGCAGGGGGTGTTTGTAGGAATAAAAAATCTTCTTATCTTTGCGGGCTGTTTAACCAATTAAATTTTATCGAAATGCCAAAAATGAAAACAAACGCCGGCGCGAAGAAACGCTTTGACTTCACCGGCACTGGTAAGATTAAGAGGAAACACGCTTATCACAGCCACATCCTCACCAAAAAATCTACCAAACGCAAACGCAACTTGGACTACTCGGCAATTGTAACTCCTGCCGATGCAGCCAAACTCCGTAAACTCCTCGTAAAATAATTATGTAACCCGTAGAGTTATTGTTTAACCAAAGAGAGAATTAGCCCCGAAGAGTGGGAGAGAAACCCGCCGCTAATCTTACGATTAAAACTTTAAGATTTTATGCCTAGATCAGTAAATGCTGTAGCATCGAGAGCTCGCAGGAAAAAAGTTTTAAAACTT
>JAGCJH010000075.1 GCA_017648105.1 Tidjanibacter sp. | reverse complement strand
TGGCATACAAGTCGCCCACCGAGGTGAAACTCTGGTTTTTGTGCTATGGCGTTGAGGGTTCGTCATTCGACGACCCCGATCCTTCGGTGTCGGAGTATGGCTCCGATGGCATCTGGCGTGGCACAATCCCCTATGGTACGGTTTATAGTGCCGATTTGGATCCCACAACACACAAGGTGACAAATATGAAAAAGGTGGTGGATAACGATAAGATTATCAGCTATCCTACCGGCATTGTCGATTTCCACGGTGCGGGAGATGGCACCGAGGGCTGCTTGGTTATGAACAAGTTTGGTGCAATCAAATATGTGGGAGCAAATGGTACGGTGGACTACATCTATGGCACCGACGGAGAGGTTTTGACCAATCTGCATTTGATTACACTCGCTTGCTCGTCGGGTAACTACTCCAATAACTTCATCACCTCGGGCGAGGGTCAGGCGCTCTACTATGAGTTCTCGGGTAGGTTTATGCCCACAGGAGGACCTATCTACTATGAGCCCAAACCCTTGATGCTCGAAGGTGGCGATCTGTTCTTCGACTCTATGCCCAACCCAACGGTTGTCGATTGGGATGGCGATGGCGCGCAGGACTTGGTGGTTGGCAACTCCCCGGGTAACATTGTGTGGTGCAAAAACTATGGTACGGATCTCAATCCCGTCTTTGGCGACTATGAGTATATCTGCGGTCCCGACGGCAAACCTCTCTGCTATCGTGCAGGTTACTACGAGGTGCAGGGTGTTCAGGAGTCCTGCTGGGGTTACATTGGTCCCAATGTCTTCGACTGGAACGACGATGGACTCTACGATATACTCTTTGGCTACAACGACGGTAGCTTCAAGTATATACTCAACGAGGGTACGGCAACACAACCCCGTATGGGCGAGGCGCAGGATATGTATGTCGATGGTGTGCAGCTCTATGGCGTATGGCGACAAAGACCCGCACTTGCTCGTGTGGATGGTCGCACCTATATAATGATTTTCGATGTCGAGGAACGCCTCCACCTCTATGAGCGCTCGGGCAACTCGACGCTCATCGATAGAGGTGTCATACGACTCACGGATGGCAGCATCATCACGGGTCATTTGGATGATTCGCAGATTCCCGACAATCGCAACTATGGTGTCAATGGTCGCAAGAAACTCGAACTTGCCGATTGGAATGGCGATGGATTGCTGGACCTTGTGATTGGCTCGTGTCGTCAGGGCTCCGTTCCCAATCCCTACGAAGGTCTGCCAAACTACGATGAGCGTGGTCTGCAAGTTATTTGGCTCGAAAATAGGGGCACAAACCACAACTTCGTCTTCCGCTGGCCTCGACGAATGATGTTCCGAGGTAGGCACTACAATCTGGGTGCCCACGAGAATTCGGCTTGCGTATGTACGCTTGGCGACTGCACGAATGGTCCCAATATGCTCGTTGGCGTGGAGAGTGGCAAAATTGTCTTCTATGAGCACGACGACCTGACTTGGAAGAACGATGGAGTCATCGATAACAACTTCTCTATCTCTGCGGGAAACAACTCCTTCTATGGCGATTTTTAACCCCTCCCCAGAGAATAGATTTTTAAGAGATATTATAAGTAATATTGTTGCAAAACATATACTATGAAACAGAGAAAACTCTTTCTGGCGACACTACTCAGTATGCTCTCGTCGCTCTATCTGGGCGCACAAGAGCCCATTGTGGGAAGAGCATTGGTGAGTGGTGCGGCAATTCCCGCAACGCTCGACGATGGTCTTGCTCAGTTGAGCGCCGATTTTGTGATTACTCCCAAGTTGGTGGGTAGCGTGAACCTCTCCTCGGAGGAGTTTCCGGATTTGTTTGTGAATTGCCAGTCCAATGCCAACAACAAACCTGTCCGCAAACCCCAGATCGGTTGCTACTACTTCAAATATAAGGGTATGAGTGCCGATAATAATCCAACATACTATCCTGCCGAGAAAATCGAGGTGCCTTGGACTCCCGATATCGCCAATCTGAAAATGTATCAGGTAGGCAATATGCTCTATGCTTTCGCAATCTCTACCAATAAGTTGCAGATTGCCTACTGGGACGACAAAACTCGTTCGTTCGGCAAGGAGTGGATGTATGAGGGCGAGGTGAATGTGCCTATGCCAGTTATGGATTTCGATTTGATACCACAGGGAAAGAGCGCAACGGTTGTGATGCTGTGTCGCAGCAAGCGTTCCACGGAGCCTAAGGCTGTGGTGCCCGAGGACTCCGAGTATGATAGTGCAGGTATCTACCGAGGCGACATTTCGGAGGGTCAGGTTATCTATGCCAAGTTGAATATGGTAGAGTTTACTCTCTCTCGCTTTGTTGCCCTCACACCTCCCAATGCAATTCTCTCTCCACGCTCCATTGCGGCAGTGCAGTCGGCGGATGGCAGAGTGAGTGGCTGTGTGTTTAGCAACAAGAATGGCGCAATCAAGTATGTGCCCTTTACCAACCCCTCAGCGATGGACTACATCTACAACGAGAAGGGGGAGGTTATTACCAATAGATGCCTTATCTCCAAGACTGTTGCTCGCAAGGCGGGCGCAAGTGCCGACTTCTTCACTTCGGGCGAGGGTGGTATGGACTTCTATGAGTTCTCGGGAGAGTTTACCCCTTCGGGTGCTCCCATCTATAAAGAGCCCAAAGCGCTGTTGCACATCCAGAACGACCTCCACGCAGGTAGTCTTGTGAGCCAATCTGTGGCAGACTGGGATGGCGATGGTATTGTGGATATTATTGCTGGCAACTCTTCGGGCAACATCCTCTTTTTCAAAAACTATGGTACCAACGCTCTGCCCGCCTTCGGTTTGGGCGAATATATTGAGGTTGGTGGTCGCATCCTTGCCGAGAGGGCTGGCTACTATGAGAGTCAGGGTCCCGAGGAGAGCGCTTGGGGTTATATGGGTCCCACCGTATTCGACTGGGACGGTAATGGTACGCAGGATATTGTCTATGGTTACAACGATGTAATCTATAAGGTTATACGCAATGTGGGCACACCCTCCGAGCCCGTGATGTCGCTCCCCGAAACCATTATGATTGATGGCGTGGAGCTTGCGGGTGTGTGGCGCTGTCGCCCCGCATTGGCAAATGTGGGTGGTAAGACCATAATGATTATTGCCGACGAGAATGAGGCTCTGCACCTCTATGAGAAATCGGTGGGCAATAATGTCATCGACCGAGGTCTTTTGCACCTGAAAGATGGCAAAATTATCACTGGTCACATCACAGAGTTCGCCAAACGCCACTATGGTATGAATGGTCGCAAGAAATTTGAACTTGCCGACTGGGATGGCGATGGCGACTTGGACTTGCTCATCGGATGTGCTCGTCAGGGTAGCTTCCCCTCGCCCGAGATGGGCTTGCCATATAGCAGGGGTCGTAGTTTGCAGGCACTCTGGATGGAGAATGTGGGCACGGATGAGAATATGACTTTCGACTATCCCAAGCAGTTCACCTTCCGAGGCGAGAACTACTATCTTGGTGGTCACGAAACGACTGTGTCGGCTTGTCCTTTTGGCGACACCACTTCGGGTATCAACCTGATTGTGGGTGCCGAGTGCGGACGCTTCATCTTCTTTGAGCGTGAAGACCTCCGTACCGTTTCGTTGTGGTATTAACCTATTCTGTTAGAAATATATGACACTACTTACACAAATACTTTTGCTCTCTTCGCTCATCAGCGGTACGCCTATGAAGGCTACTATGAACGAGGGTGTAGCACCTTTGCGTTTTGAACTTGCCAATGGGTCGAGGTTGATGGGCGTTGCCTACATATCCAACCCCGAGGTGTGCGACATTTTTGTTGCTCCTTCCTCACGCATCACGACCGATAAGGCACTCTACTATTGCGCCTTCGAGGAGTTCTCGACAGACGGTACGCCTATCTATTCCGAGCCCCAAAGGGTTATACAGACCCCTTGGGAGGATAAGTATGGAGCTGTGAAGATTACCAATGTTGGCGACCAGGTGGGAGCCTTTGTTGTGACAAATGGCAAGATTCACTACGCTGAGTACAATAAGACAAAGAGGAGTTTTGCAAAAGAGTATGACAAGAGTATCTCCTACAACAAAGGCACCGAATACCCCATTGAGGCTTGGGACTTGGTGGTGGATGACAAGAGTGGCACGGCAGAGGTCGTGCTCTTGTGCCGCAGTAGGGAGGAGATTGTCCCTAAATTTGAGGATAAGTCCCACGCAATCTACAATAGTGGCGGACTCTATATGGGTCAGCTCTCGGCAGGTACGCTCTATCGTGGCGTACTCGACCTAAGCAGTTGGAAAATCGTGGAGCCTTTTGAACAGGTGGGCGAGGAGAACATTATGACTATGCCCTCTTCGGTTGCCTGCGTGCGTAGCTCGGACGGTAGTATGGATGGCTATGTGGTCGGCAATAAGGTGGGCGCAATGAAATATGTGCCTCGAAAGAGCCCCAAGAGCGTTACCTACCTCGCAAGTGAGGGTGGCGATGTTGTGAAGATGCCCCACACGCTGGGTCGCATCCGTGCCTATGGCTCGGGTGGCGATATGATTGCCTCGGGCGAGGGCTCTCACTACATCTTCCGCCTTGCTGGCGTGGATACAAATGGCGTTCCTACCTATAAGGAATCTACAACTATCTCTATGCGCTCGGGTGTGCTCTATGGTGGCAACCTTGTAGTGCCTACGGTTGTGGATTGGGATGCCGATGGCGCAGAGGATATCATCGCAGGTAATGCGGGAGGCTATCTGCTCTTCTTCAAGAACTATGGCACCACCAAAGAGCCCGCTTTTGGCACTCCCGAAACCTTGTGCCACGAGGGCGAGCCCATCTGCATTCGTGCGGGTTACTATGAGTTGCAGGGTCCTCAGGAGTCGGGTTGGGGCTACACTTGCTCCGCAGTGATTGACTGGGACGGCAATGGAACGCTCGATATTATCTGTGGCTACAATGAGGGTAAATTCCTCAGCATAATGAACTATGGCACCCCTACGGAGCATAAACTTGCCGCACCTCGTGTGATTATGTGCGACGGTATGGAGCTCTATGGAGCGTGGCGTGTGCGCCCCGCAGTGTGCCGCATCGGAGAGGATGCCTACATTGCCATTATGGACGACAAGGAGGCACTCCACATCTACCGCCGTTGTTCGGATGCGGATGTTGCCAATGTGGGTCTGCTGACGCTCTACAATGGTATGTCTATCACGGGCTATCGTGCCAACGGTACAGCTCCCACATATAGTGAGCGTGGGCGTGAGAAACTCCACTTTGCCGATTGGGATGGTGATGGCGATTTGGACCTCTTTGTGGGTACAACCAAGCAGGCAAGTATGCCCTTTATGGATAAGGGTCTGCCTTGGAGTTACTGGAAAGAGACCAAAAAGTCGCTCAATGTTCTCTACTTTGAGAATGTGGGCACGGAGTCAAAAATCTTCTTTGCACTGCCCAAGTTGGTGCAGTTTAGGGGGGAGGATATGAATATTGGTACCCACTCCAATGCCCCCTCTGTGTGCCACTTTGGCTCGGAGGATGGCTTGCCCAACCTGATAATTGGCAATCAGTCGGGTAACTTCTACTTTTTTGACCGTAAGGATATTACGATGCTGAATTTTTTTGAGTAATGAGAATGTTTGTAAATATGGAGCGACTTCACACACGCCTTGCTATGGCTGTGTGCATAACTATGGGTCTGACTTTGGGCGCTTGTAATGATGTTGATGAGCCCCCAACGCCCCCAGCACCCTCCTCAAATTCCGTCACGCTGAAATTGAAGGATCAGGGTGTAGGTGTGCAGGGTGTGGTCTTCCCGTGGAGTGGCAATGAGAAGGCGATTGTGGTGCTCAATGACACAACACAGTCTGTGGTGGGTATCTCCACCGATGGCAGCGAGAGTGCTTCGGCAGTCGTTGAACTCGGCAAAGAGGAACTCGCATCCTACGCCTTTGATGTCTATCTTCCCAGCGATGAGGAGTCGGGCTTTACGGCAGTGAGTGTCTCACAGGGTAGTATGAATATTACTATGCCTGCGACCCAAAGCCCCTCGGCTATGTACCCCGACGCAAAGGCTGTTGTGAGATATGGCTCTTCGGAGAGCGTCGCTGTCAAGCCCCAGAGCGTGGATGTGTCGCTTACCCAT
Organism: Tidjanibacter sp.; assembly: GCA_017648105.1. Lineage (GTDB taxonomy): Bacteria > Bacteroidota > Bacteroidia > Bacteroidales > Rikenellaceae > Tidjanibacter. The sequence goes on along the minus strand of JAGCJH010000075.1, from coordinate 4,864 downwards.
TGGAGCTCCTACTGCAAACTTTCGATTGATGGGCTGAACCTTGCACCCGAGGAGAGTGTGGAGTCGGTTGTTTTGGTGGCTTCGGATCCTTTGTGGGGCAAATTTACATACAAACAAATCGACAGAACAACCTCGGTTGTGGGTGGCGAAGATCGCCTTGTTTTGTCCTCGCCTCAGAGTGTGGATGCTCTGTGGATTGCCACAGCCCCCTGCGAGGCGTTGGAGTGGTTGGCTGTTACGGTTGTTACAAGTTGCGGTAGCTACCACACTCGCACGACCTTTGCGAGTGCCGATTCCGAGGGCTTAACCCTCGCTATGGGTGCAATGACAAACATTAGGGTCAATATGTCGGGTATTGATGTGATGCCCAGCATTTCGCCTTTGAGTGGTACTCCCTTGAAGGCGTCGGCAGCACTCGGACTTGCACCTTTCACCTTCGATCAGACCTCCTCGATGATTGTTCACGGCTCGGCACATATCTCTTCGTCCGAGCACCCCGACCTTTTTGTATTGTGCTCTTCGTCACTTGTTGGTAGCGAGGAGGGCGTCTATTACTGCCCCTACGAGGCGACGACTCCCACAGGTCAGCTTATCTATGGCACCCCTTGTAAGGTGGAGAGCTACCCTTGGAATAAGGGTATGACTTCGGTGTCGGTCTTTGAGGATGGTGGCGAAGTATGGGCGGTGGCTACGACCGCTACGAGGGCTAACTACTGCAAATATGACCCTGCGACCAACTCGTTTGGTAGTTCTTGGTTGGGTAGTGTGGATATTACAACTGGCTATACTGTGGCATCGTCGGATGTGCAGCCCAATGGTGACGGCACGGCGGATATTTTACTGCTGTGTGAGACGATTGAGGGCTCGGAGCCTGTGACGGAGGATAAGATTGACGCTTGGTATGATAGTGCTGGTAAGTACCTCGGCACTATCCCCTATGGCTCGGTATTTATCGCCAAGATTGACCTCCAAAACGGGAAACTTCTCTCTTCTCCCAAGATGGTGGGCGAGGCGAACATCATTGCCTTTCCTGCGGGCATCAGCCGCCTGCGCAATCCTGCAAAGGGTCTGGAAGGCTATGTACTTTCCACCTACTTTGGCAACCTGAAATTTATGCCTGCTGCCCGCCCCAGTGCTGTGGATTATATCTATGGTCCAGATGGCGAGCCTGTGACCAATAAGGTTACGGTGAATAAGATGCGTGCGATGTCGCTTGATGGCGACAACCTCCACGACGACCTTTTTGTGTCGGGCGAGGCTGTGATGTACCACTACTCCTTTGCCGATAGGGTCAATAGTGCGGGTATTCCCACCCTCAACCACGACCTTCAAGTGATGAAACGCTCGGGCGAGCTCTATGGTGGTAACCTTTCGGTGCCCAATGTTGTCGATTGGGATGGCGACGGAGCGTTGGATATTGTTGCGGGCAATGGCGGAGGTTTCTTGCTCTTCTTCAAGAACTATGGTTCCACTGAGGCGCCTGCCTTTGGTGTGGGCGAATATATTTGCCGAGGAGGCAAACCCATCTGTATTCGTGCGGGTTACTATGAGTTGCAGGGTCCTCAGGAGTCGGGTTGGGGCTACTTGTGCCCCACGGTTGTGGACTGGAACTCGGATGGGCTTTTGGATGTTGTCTATTCCTACAATGAGGGCGTTTTTGAGGTTATGCTGGGCGAGGGCACACGCACATCTCCTCGTTTGGGGGCTCGCCAAGCCATTAAGATTGACGGTATGGAACTCTATGGAGCGTGGCGTGTTCGCCCTGCGGTCTTCAAGACAGGCGGTCACACCTATATTGTCACAATGGATGAGGATGAGGCTCTCCACCTCTACCGCTACGCCTCCACTACGGCAGTTCTCGATATGGGCACACTGCCTCTCGAAGATGGTGGAGTGATTACGGGCTACCGTGCCAATGGCACAGCCCCAACGCTCAGTGAGCGTGGTCGCCATAAGTTGGAGATTGCGGACTGGGATGGCGACGGGGTTTTGGACTTGCTTGTGGGCACCACAAAACAGGCGTGCTTCCCCTCGCCGAACTATGGTTTGCCTTGGACATACTGGGATCGCACCCGCTGCTCGCTTGATGTTCTATTTTTGCGCAATGTTGGCACCAATGAGGATATGCGCTTTGCCTACCCCGAGATGTTCCAGTTCAAGGGCAATGATATGAACATTGGCACCCACTCCAACGCTCCCACTATTTGTATGCTTGGTGTGTCGCCCAATGCTCGTCCCAACCTGCTTGTTGGTTGCCAAAGTGGCAGATTTTTCTACTTCGATCGCAACGATTTGACTAAAATTTCATTGTGGTAGGCAAAAAATGTGCGAAAGTTTGAAATTTTTTATACCTTTGTATAATATTAAAACGATTTAACTAAACATTTTGTCCGATTTACCTTCTCGCCGATACCTAATAAGGCGTGACAGAGGGGTGGCAAAATGGTTTTGCCCGAGGCGAAAAACAACTAAAAACTTAAATAAAACTTAAAAAAACCTATGAAAAGACTCAACTATGAAGCACCTCAATTGAGTACTGCTTCAATCGAGGTGGAGAGTGGCATTGCAATGTCAACCCCCGAGATGATTCCCGTCCTGTTTTTTGAAATCGAGGATGCTAACGCCGAAGATTACGGTCCATTCTAACCATTAAACCAGAAGAACAATGAAGAACATTAAATTTTTTGCGTTGATGGTTGTAGCAACCGTAGCGCTTTCGTGTACCAATGAGCCCGAATATATCGAAGGCGGGCAGAAGGTTCAAATTTCGCTTAGCACCGAGAGTACCAAGGTGTATATCGCCAATGCTCAGGAGGACACTGCCGAGGTTTATGATTTCCAGTTCGACAGCACAGAAAAGATTGGTGTTTCCTACAATGGCGGTGCGTTGGAGACATTGACTCTCAAAGACGAAACAACTGTTACTCTTGATGTTGTTGCCGACAACTCGGGCGCACATAAGTTTGTTGTGTTGTCCCCTGTGGGTCAATCAAATGGCAACGGTATTCTTGATTATGCCGATGGTAAAGCGAAGGTTAAAGTATCCAACATTCAGACTATCCGTAGCGATATGAAGGATCAGTATGGTCTTATGCCCAACAAAACTAACATTGTGCTTTATGGTGTGACCGACAATTACACTTCGCTTCCCAACAAGATAAATCTTCCCCTCAAACACGCTACCGCTTATGGTAAGGTAGATATCAAGAACTTCGCTCTTGCCGAGGGCGAGACTCTTGATTTAGTGCAGATTGTTGCGGACCAAAACCTTTGGGGTACATACTATTTCAACCCCGAGGAGCAGCAGTGGAGCATTTATAATGAGAGTAACTGTTATAAAGCAGTTAATGTGAGGACTACCGACCTCGAAGATGTGTGGTTTGCGTGCCTTCCAAGTAATGAGATTGGTGAGATTAGTGTATATATCCAGACCAACAAGTATTTCTACCACAAGACAATCTCTTTTGCGGAGAGTGCAAAACCTTTGCAGTTCAAGGCAGGCGAGATTTCCCGCTTCACTGTGGATATGACCAACGCACTCTCGCAGGTTGTTACCGACGATGCAGCAAACTTCAATCCCCAAGAGGATGAAAAGTATTTCATCGTTCTTTCGAGCGAGTCCTCTGCGACTGGTCACATCTCGGGTGACTTTGTTTTGAGGAATAATACTTGTTCAAGGAGTCCTCGTGCGTTCCAGTTCCCTACCGTTGCACAGATGGGTGTTAATAATTTCCTTTGGAGAATTATCAAGAATGACGATGGTACCTTCTCGTTCCTCTCGTTGGATCCCACAGCAGTTGATGGCGATGGTAACTATAATGAGTATCTCTATCAGAGCGATGGTAATGCTCAGGGTTATGCTGTGCTTGCCGATCCTACTGCTGGTTACTATTACGAAGGAGGTAAAAAAACTTATGTAAACACCTTCCGTCTGTTTGAAAGCGAGGAGTATTCCGATAGCTTCTATATGACCAGTACCCATAATATTTCGGGCTCAACTTTGAAATGTGTGGCATATCCTTACTATACGGCAAATAGTATTTCTTGGAATGTGACTTTGCGTGGTGTCAATAATGGGGAGAATGACAAACTCCGTGTAAGGTTTTTGAAATACGAGGAGGGTAAGTCTTTGTGGGATGCTCAGTATATTTTGCCCGATGGTGACGAGGAAATTCCATATATGATAATTTTTGATTACACATATAATGGTACAAGTTTTCAGAGTGTAATGACACACAGCGTGACCAGCAATAAGATGGTGATGGAGAAATTTGCGGCAGATTCTGCGAATGGTTTGTATTCCTACACTCGTCCTGCTGAAATCGGTCCATTTAGTCAGGGTACTCTCAATGTGGCGGATGATTTCGACCCCACCAACTACACTTGGTACATCAAGCGTGATGCCTCCAACCCAGGTACCTATCAAATCTACTACAAAGATGGTAATAAGAAAAAGTACTTGTCAATGAACGCAGCTGGTACAAACTGTTTGATTGATAATACAGGAGCGGCTTATTCACAAAATTTCAGGTTGGTATCGTTGATATATAGTAGTCAGAATCAAGAGGTATTTAATATTGCTGTTAATGTCAAGGATAAAGAAAACGGCTACGAATATATTAAAGGTAAATACCGCTATTTGGGTTATCAAGATGGAAGTTATGGCGAAGTTATTAGCAGTATGTCTGCACTGACAAATGTTCACGCTAATATCTATCTCCACAAACTCTCAGAGTAAGTTGGAGCTGGTAATATGAAAATGAGAGCGATAGGAGTCCCTATCGCTCTCATTTTTTTGTTATTTTTCCACTATCCTCGCTCTGGCTCTCGCCCCGGCTCGCCCCCTCCTCCCTCGCCCCCTCCT
>JAGCJH010000074.1 GCA_017648105.1 Tidjanibacter sp. | reverse complement strand
GGGTCATCTATGGTGAAGTCGTAGCGAGGCCCCAGGGCCGACATCACGGCCAGGAACCACTTGGTGCGCATCTTGTAGAGTGGAGCAATGCCGCCATCGGCTATGCTCACATTCATATCGGGAAAGAGTTTTTCTCGGTCAAATCGTGCCTCCTCGCCCAGACCTCCGCAGTGGGGACAAGCGCCCTGTGGGGAGTTGAAGGAGAAGGTGTGGGGGGCAGGTTCGTCGAACGATACACCAGTTGTTGGACACATCAGATGGCGTGAAAAGTAGCGTGCTGTGTCGAGATTGTAGTCATAGACCAAAATCGTACCCTTGCCCTGACGCATACTCTCTTTGAGGCTCTTGGTCAGGCGGTCACGGTCGCTCTCGCCAACGATTAGTCGGTCGATGACAAGTTCGATGTTGTGGGTCTTGTAGCGGTCGAGCTTCATACCTGCCGACATCTCTACAACCTCGCCGTCGATGCGTGCGTGGAGGTAGCCACGCTTGATGAAACCCTCAAAGAGTTCACGGTAGTGACCCTTGCGACCCTTGATTACGGGGGCGAGTAGGGCTATCTTGTGCCCACCGAAGTTCTCCTCAATGAGCGCAATAATCTGTTCGTCGGTATAGTGCACCATCTCCTCGCCAGTCAGGGGAGAGTAGGCACGAGAGGCACGAGCATAGAGCAGACGCAAAAAGTCGTTAATCTCCGTTACGGTACCCACCGTCGAACGGGGATTTTTGTTGGTGGTCTTCTGTTCGATTGCCACCACAGGACTCAGACCCTCAATTTTGTCCACATCGGGTCGCTCCATAGTGCCTACAAATTGGCGTGCATAGGACGAGAGTGTCTCCATATAGCGACGCTGACCCTCGGCATAGATGGTGTCAAAGGCGAGTGAGGATTTGCCACTACCCGACAAGCCTGTGACAACCACAAGGCTGTCACGAGGAATCGTGAGGTCTATGTTTTTGAGGTTGTGTACCCTCGCTCCTGTTATAACTATTTTGTCCTGCTCGCTCATCTTATAACTATTTGGTCGGCATCCTGCCACGCCCTAAATTTATTTCTGAAAGTATCTATGTCGCCACGCTCAATCTCCACAATCTCGATGCACTCCCTCTCGCCACACTCCACCGCCTTGCGACCCATAAAGTCGTAGGCTACCGAGTGACCACAGAAGGGTGTCCCCGAGTGGTCTATGCCCACACGATTGACACCTACGACCCACGCCTGATTTTCGACAGCTCGGGCAGGCAGGAGGGTGTCCCACGCAGAGATGCGACTTGCAGCCCACGATGCAGAGTAGAGTATTACATCCACGCTTCCTGCCAAATAACTCCACGCAGGGAAGCGCAAATCGTAGCACACAAGGGGCAAAATGCGTAACCCACACCACTCGATAATCACTCGTTCCTTGCCTGCCGAGAAGTGTTGTTCCTCGCCCGCAAAGGTAAAAAGGTGACGCTTGTCGTAGTGGAAGTGGTTGCCGTCTGGAAGGCAAAAGTAGAAGCGGTTGAAAAAATCGCCACGCTCCTTTGTGGCAATTGTGCCCGCAATGGCACACCCTCGCTCCTTGGCAAAACCCTTCATCCACTCCAAAGTTGCACCATTTGTCTGCTCGGCAACCGCTTCTGCTTCAATGTTATAGCCGGTGGCGAACATCTCTGGTAAGACCACGAGGTCACACTCTACATTGGCTGTTATCTGCTCAATGCGGCGGAGGTTTGACTCCCTATTATTGGGGCGTGTGTCGAGTTGAACGAGCGCTACTTTCATCGTAAGTGAATTTTATTTTGTGCAAAAATAGCGATTTCTCGCAACAAAGCCCTATTTTTGCACAAAATATAGAACAAAAACCAAGCACATTTATGCTCAACGCAGGAGAATATCAGTCGCTCAGAATAGGTCGCATCGCCGACCCAGGAATCTATCTCACAGACGAAGAGGGTGGAGAAGTGCTCCTCCCCAACCGCTATGTGTCGCTCTCTGACCATATTGGGGATATGGTGGAGGTTTTTGTCTATCACGACTCGGAAAACCGACTCATTGCCACTCGTGAGAAACCTCTCGCAACCGTAGGCGAAGCGGCTGTCTTGGAGGCTGTCGATAGGAATGCTCACGGAGTGTTTCTTAATTGGGGTATCACTGCCAAAGATCTCTTTATGCCCAACCGTAATGTGCCCTTTGAGGTGCAGATGGGTGGTCACTATCTGGTATATCTCTATCGTGACAACCTTACGGGTAGGGTTGTGGCAACCACTAAACTTACAAAGTATATCTCCAATGCCGAGATTTCTGTGAGGGCAAGGGAGCAGGTGGATATTCTCGTGGCACGCAAGATGGATATGGGTTACCGTGTGGTAATCAACAATCGTCATTGGGGAATGATTTATAACGACCAGATTTTCAGCCCCGTGAAGGTGGGTGATAAACTCACTGGCTATATCCACCGCATCAGCACCGAAGGACGCATTGATGTTATGCTCCAACAAGAGGGTCGTGAGTTGCGAGATAGTGCAACGACCAAACTTCTTGACCTGCTCGCAAAGTCGAAAGGTGTTTTGCAGGTGGGTGATAAGTCCTCGCCCGAGGAGATAGCTACGGTCACTGGTCTGAGCAAAAAGAGCTTCAAAAAGGCAGTGGGCGCACTCTATAAGGAGCGTCGTATTTCTCTGACAGATACTACCATTACACTCACAAAATAAGCTCACTAAAAACCGATGGGAAAACCTCAAACTGCCGAACGAGTATCACAGCGTGATGCCTCTGATAACTATGTATTCCAACGCTCTCTGCTTGCGTATGTTTATGCATCCGAGAGGGTGTCGGGGCGTGTGTTGGAGGTTGGTACGGGCAGTGGCTATGGCGTGGAGGTTATAGCCCCCAAAGCGGAGTATTTCCTTACGATTGATAAGCACACTCCTTCGGTGGAACTTGTTGAAAACCACCCAAATGTTGAGTTTAGGGCAATGACCGTACCACCACTTGTGGGTATTGCGGATGAGAGTGTAGATTGTGTTATTTCGTTTCAGGTAATCGAACATATCAAGCAGGATGGCGAGTTTGTGCGTGAGGTGCATAGGGTGTTGAAAAAGGGCGGAAAGTTCATTGTTTCGACCCCCAACCGCACAATGTCGCTCACTCGCAACCCTTGGCACGTGAGGGAATATACTCCCGAGGAGTTTGCGGCTCTCTTGGAGGGTACTTTTGAGAGCGTTGAGGCACTTGGTGTGGAGGGCAATGAGAAGGTGTGGGAATACTATGAGCAGAATCGCAAGGGTGTGGAGCGAATTACTCGTTTCGATCCTCTGGACTTGCAACATCGCCTACCTCGTTGGATGCTCCAAATCCCCTATGATCTGCTCAATCGCCTCAATCGCCGCCGATTACTTGCCAACAACACAGCCCTCACGACGGGCATTACAATGGCGGACTACTCTGTCGTCCCAATCCACCCACGATGTTTCGACCTACTCTATATAGCAACAAAAAAGTGACCCGTCGCAGTGGTCACTTTTTTGTTGTCTTCCCATTTTAAGACCACCCACTTCTAATAGACCCCAACGATTGAGCCCCAATAGGTGGTTGTGGGGTAGAATGTTGAGGAGAGTGTGAGGGTTGCACCGCCCGTCTTGGAATAGACTTCGAGCGTGAAGTTGTAGTCGTTGGAGGTGTAGAGCCACGAATCGAAAGAGATTGTCCATCCATTGTCTGTTTGAATGGTTGTGAAGTTGGCAAGATTGCTTACGGATGTGTTGAAGATAACGAGGCGGTAGGGTGGTGTGAAACCTTGATATACTGGCAGGTGTACATCTGCCCAGTCGCCCAATATTGCGAGTTCGATGTTGGGGTTTGTGATTATGTGGCTACTGCCCGCAGGCTCCACATTGAACATTGTGGGAACAAAGCGATAGTGGTGTGAGAGGATGGTGGAATCCACCCAACGCTCAAACTCTGCCTGTCGAGCCCTGCGCTTAGCAATGCGCTCTTGGTGTCGTTCGTCGAGCGAACTCTCACGCTTGCGATCGGGCGCAAAGGTTGTACTTGGCTCCGTGGGGTTGGTACTTGTCACCACGAGGGGTACGATGAGTGTCGCAAGTGAGGCAGAAATGGCGATGATAAGTAAAATTTTTTTCATAGCAGATGGAATAAAAGAATTAGATGTTTGTTGTTTGCTACTGCTGTGGGGTTGCAAAATTCCTGCCTAAGCTTTCGTGCGAAAGAAAAAAAGCGTACCTTTGTCCCCAGAAAAATCCTCGTTATAATGAAAACTGTATTCAAATTCAGTAGCTCGAAACTTTCGCAGATTCCCGATCACGGCAAGCCTGAATTTGCCTTCATAGGTCGTAGTAATGTGGGCAAATCGTCGCTTATCAATATGCTCTCGGAGAGTAAGTTGGCTAAGGTGTCGGCAACCCCAGGTAAGACCAAACTCATCAACCACTTCCTTGTGGATGAAAAGTGGTGGTTGGTCGATCTGCCGGGTTATGGTTATGCTCGCACTTCGCAGACCGTGCGTAAGGAGTTCGCCACCATCATTACCGACTATGTGACAAAAGCGAAGGCGCTTCACTATCTCTTCGTGTTGGTGGATAGCCGTCACGAGCCCCTGAAAATCGACCTCGACTTTATGCAACTTCTCGGCAGGGAGGGCGTGCCTTTTGGTATTGTCTTTACGAAGATTGATAAGCAGAGCCAGAGGGACACCAACCGCAACATTGAAACCTACCGTCGCACCCTCTCGGAGTGGTGGGAGGAGTTGCCTCGAATGTTTGTCACCTCGTCAGAAAAGAGGCGTGGCAGGGAGGAAATTCTTACCTTCATTGAGGAGTGTCTTGCTGCTCCTGTGGCAGGGTAGCATAGCTCCACAATTTCCATTAATAGACCGCTTTTGAGAGGTAAAAATCAAAAAGTTGGTCAAATGTTGATAATTAGCGGATGAAAAATTGCGTATTCCGCTTTTGGGCGCTATATTTGCGACACGAAAAACCCAAAATCTAACACATACAATGGCTATTCATAAATTGAAAATCTTTGCGTGCCGAGGCTCGGAGGCTGTGGCTGCAAGAATTGCAAAGAGCTACGGCGTAGAACTTGGCAATTTGACTGTAAGTCCGTTTAGTGATGGTGAGTTTCAGCCCACCTTCAACGAGAGTATTCGTGGATGTACCGTATTCATCGTGCAATCTACACCTCCTCCCGCAGAGAACCTGATGGAGCTGTTGCTGACCATCGACGCTGCTCGTCGTGCATCGGCTCATATGGTAGTGGCAGTTATTCCCTACTTCGGTTGGGCTCGTCAGGATCGCAAAGATCGTCCTCGTGTACCTATCGGTGCGAAACTCGTTGCAAACCTCCTCACTTCGGCTGGTTGCGACCGTGTGATTACCATCGACCTTCACGCAGACCAGATTCAGGGCTTCTTCGATATCCCCGTTGACCACGTTTACGCATCGAAGGTATTTGTCCCCTATATCAAAAATCTTAACCTCAAAAACCTTTCGGTTGCTACTCCTGATATCGGTGGTGCAAAGCGTGCAAATACCTACGCATCCTATTTGGAGGCTCCTCTGGTTATCTGCCACAAACACCGTGAGCGCCCCAATGTGGTTGGTACAATGACAGCTATTGGCGAGGTTAAGGGTCGTGATATCATCATCTTTGATGATATGGTGGATACCGCAGGTACCCTTACCAAAGCAGCAGGTATGTTTATGGAGATGGGTGCATCGAGCGTGCGTGCCGTGATTACCCACCCCGTGTTGAGTGGTCCCGCTTATGAGCGCATCGCAGAGAGCCAACTCGATGAGATTATCGTGACCGACACTCTCCCCTTGCGTACCGACAAGGATACTTCGAAATTTACCGTGTTGAGCGTTGCCGATATGTTGGCTGATGTCATCGAGCGTGTACACAATTATCGTGAGATTTCGTCGCAGTTTATCTTTGGCAAAAAGTAAACAATCCATATAACGAGCGTTTGACTCGTTGCACTTGAAAAAACCTCCCGCAGTTACGAAAAGTAGGCTGTGGGAGGTTTTTTTTGTTGATTTATTGTTAGGGACTTTGGGCTTTAAGGGCTCTAAGGGCTTTAAGGGCTTTAAGGACTTTAAGGACTCTAAGGGCTCTAAGGACTTTAAGGGAAATAATTCTCAATTCTCAATTTCCTGACAATCTCCTCTTGATTGTTGGATATGCGATGGAGTGTGGTGTCGATGTGATATCGTGATTTGCCTTTGGTTACGAGTGCCACGCCATTGCAGAAACTGAATGCTTCGTCGTAGATGAAGTCCGTGAGGCGGTCGCCATTTGTGGCATAGTAGCCAAACTTTTTGCCCTTGCGAGCCACCACAAATCCTTCCGAAGGATCGCCCAACCACTCTGCGGGGATTGTTGAAAGTCTGCGACCCAAACGGTCGAAGATGTACCACTTGCCATTCTCATCCGAGGCGGTGGCTATATTCTCATCGCCATACCAGCACAAATCTTCCCATACATCGTTCATCACAACACGCCCAGAGGTATCTATCATACCATATCCACGCTTGGTGCGAATTACTGCACGCCCCTCTGCGAAGTCGTTGGCATAGAGTATGATGCGCTCTATGGCTATGTACTCGCCATTCCAGTGGGCATAACCCCAAATATCCCCTTTGCGGAAGCGCACAATCTGGTCGCTTTGATAGACCTCATCGCACTTTGCAAAATCCACCATTTCGCCCTCTATGTACTCATCGTGATCGTAGGGAGAAACAGTAATTGTACCTGCTTGGTGGTGTGTGGCGAGCAGACTATGCAGTAGCGGCATAGCCCTAAAACCCTCGCAGGAGAGTTGCTCAATAGCCTCTGCAAAGGTGTTGCCGTTGGCAGGTGTGGCAAGGAGTTTTGCGAGCCTTATGAGGGGAGAGATGTCGTAGTGCTCGGCTGCGGAGAGGATGTGGCGCAGTCGCCTCTGGTAATCCTCTGGCGAGGGTTTGCGCTGAATGAGTATTTTGTATGCCTCGATGTCGCACCCTGCCACAAAGAGCAGTATGGCGGCTTCGGCAAGGTGTATATAGTCCGAGGTTTTCTGCGTGGAGAGTGGGTAATCTGCAATGTAGAGCGTGCCACTCTCATCGAAGGTTAGTGAGTGGTAGTCAAGTGAGCCGTGATGGATGCCGTCACGGAGGAGTGTGCGGCAAGCCATCGCTACATTTTGTAGTGCGGTGCGTAGGTTTGAGCGACGCTTGGAGGAGCAATTTAGGCGTATGAAGTCCGTCAAAGGGGTGTATGCCTCCTGCAAAATACCCTGACAAACAAGACACTTTCCGCTTTCGTCAAAGAGTGTGAGAGCGTTGGGAAAATAGTGCGCCTCAACAAAGAGTGGGTGGCGTGCCACTTGTGAGATGCGCACCTCTATCTCCTTGCGTGTGAGTTCGAAACCCTCCTTTGTGGGGAGTGTTAAATTCCATAACTTCTTGCCGTCCGATAGAGAAAAAGTTATGGTATTTTGCGCCAGGCGATAACCGTTGTGCGAGAGGTGTGATAGAGGGTGCATATCGGTCAGTCGAGGGTGGCGCTGGTGGTGTGAGTGGAGCGCCTCAAAGTAGGCATCTATGGTAAAGTGTGTCATACTCGGGGGGATTTTAGATTAGTTGGTCGATTCCGAGCGAACCGATGGCAAGCAGGCTTACAAGTTCGCTGATTGGCGAGTTGTAGCAAATCGCACGGAAGGGTGGCACGCCGCCCTGCATAGAGATTATTGCATTGTTGTAGAGCGAGGGTAGGGTGCTGGAAATGTCATAGAGGAGTTGCGAGTGGCGATTGACAGGCAAGGGTGTGTTCTCCGAGGGGAAACGCACGGCAGGAGAAGGTGTGTCGTACTGACACGCAAGATGGATGTTGACAAGCAGGACATTGCCGTCGTTGGTACTGACCGAGCGCAACTTGGAGGCGAGTGTGCGAAGTTGGTCGGGTGATGCATCCGTAGCCTCGCCATCGGTGATATTTATGACGATTGGTGGAAAACTGTCGGGGTGCTTACGACACCACGCTGCGCACATCCTGCGTGCCTTTTTCAGCGCCTCGCCCATAGGTGTGCGACCTTTGGCAAAGGGTGTTATCCACTCACGCCTTTCGATGAGGGTGTCGAACTGTTTGCCAGAGGGTAGGCGTCGTGTGCGGCGGATGATGCGCACGGGAGTGTCTATGGTGCTGACATCTACAATTCGCTTGAAACCGCTGCCGAGTAACGATTCTGCCTTGTCGCCCGCATAGCCGATGATTGCCAAGTCGAAATAGTCGCCAACATAACGCTCTCGGTGTGAGCGATTGATAATCTCTGTGATGAGTGCATTTACGGCATCGCAGAGTGCTTGTGCTTTGGTCATCGTGCGACCCTCAAAATAGACCTCCTCTTCCATTGAGCCCGAACGGTCTATGAGTATCATTATTGCACCCTTATTCTTGCGTGTTATCTGTGCGTTGTACATTGATTAGTAGTTGTTTGAGGTTGTCTATCTTGTAATCTTCCGAGCGCATTGCTTCGTAGAGAACCACGAGTGCATCGCAGTCTGCAAAGAGTGGAAGGAGGGTTTCGGGGGTGTTTTCGCTTGGGAGTGCGACCATTGTTTCGCCATTGTAGAGCTCGATGTTGCGCCTCAAAGCCTCCAATGAAAGTAGTATGAGAGCGATTGAGTAGTCGTCTATGTGACTATCGTATGCATCCTTGCGTGCAGGGTGGATATAGTGGGGTGTGCCCAACGATTTGCGAGCAGGGAGTGTGGGCGAATAGAGTGTGTCGCAATCGACCAAAATAAGTGAGCCGTCCTCTCGCACGAGTATGTTTTCGGGCTTTATGTCGCCGTGCCTCCAATCGCTGTCGAGCATTTCGATTGCAAGGTCTGTGAACTTGCGTGCCAGCTCCCTAAGTTTTTGACTACTACGGTCGTAGTGTGCCTTGCGAATCCACCAATCAAAGGAGCGACCATTGACCCAATCGTAGAGCATAACATCCGTGTAACGGTCGCCCACCCACAACTCCTCGCAGTACATCTTGGGATGAATGATGAGGTGCTCGGGGAGGGTTTGTGCAACACGGCAAATCTCCTCTCCGTAGGGGAGTGGCTCTGTGTAGGCTTTCAGAGCGTAACGCTTGCCACGACTCATTACATCAAAGACGGCGCTATTGCGCCCCGATGTGAATTTCGGACCGCCCATAGGGCTCATTCTCGGCTCAACATCTGGAATCGTGCGGAACATCTTGTCCTCGAAAGAGAGTGATTCGATGAGTGTGTTTATCAATATTTTGTTCTTCATTTGTTTTTAGTAATACTCTTTTTTGTAAGGTACAAAACCTTTTTTTGAAGGAGATTATATGATAAATTCTAAAAGAATTTATATATTTGTGGGTTAATTGCCGTATTTTGCGAGGCGAGTAGCGCAAATTTATAATAAATTAACCGAAAAGAGAACAAGGTGATAGAAAATTAACGATAAAGAGAAAATTAAAACATTTTAATCGATATGAAAGCAGAATACATCCCATTCGTAGAGGAACTTATTACACTTGCCATTCGTGAGGACATTGGCGATGGCGACCACACATCACTCTCCACCATCCCTGCCGATGCACGAGGTAGGATGCGCCTTTTGGTAAAACAGGAGGGTATTATCGCTGGTATCGAGGTGGCGGTTGCTGTGTTCCGTAGGCTCGACCCAACCATTGAGATTGAACTCCTCGTGGAGGATGGTGCAAGTGTGAAGGTGGGAGATGTTGCTTTTTATGTGGAGGGTCGCATCCAGACACTTTTGCAGGCAGAGCGCATTGTGCTCAATATTATGCAGCGTATGAGTGGTGTGGCAACCCAGACTGCTGTTTATGCAAAAATCTTGGAGGGTACGCAGTGTAAGGTGCTCGACACCCGCAAGACCACCCCTGGTATGAGGGTGCTCGATAAGATGGCAGTGAAGATTGGCGGTGGCGAGAATCATCGTATCGGTCTTTTCGATATGGTGCTCCTCAAAGATAACCACATCGACTTTGCAGGTGGTATCGTGCCCGCAATCAACTCCGTTAAGAAATATCTTGCCGAGAAGGGTAAGAATATACCCATCGAGTGCGAGGTGAGGTCGCTTTCGGATATCGACCTTGTGTTTGAGGCAGGTGGAGTGGATAGGATTATGTTCGATAACTTCACGCCTGAGCAGACTCGCTTGGCTGTTGAGAAGGTAGCAGGTCGTTGCAGCACCGAGGCGTCGGGTGGTATTACGCTCGATACTATGAGGGCATACGCAGAGGCTGGCGTGGATTACATCTCTGTGGGTGCTCTGACCCACCAAATCAAGAGTCTTGATATGAGCCTCAAAGCGTGTAAGTAGTCATAAATGAGTATAGTGGGCGACGAAAATACACTTTTCAAGGTATTGACCGCCACACGCTAACCCAATAATTTTGCACCCAGAAAAATTACCAAAAATGAAACGATATTCGCTTACACTGTTGCTCCTTCTTCTTTCGGCTGTGGTTGTGATGGCACAGCCCAAATTCTCGTATGCCGACATCGCTATGGGAAAATTTGCACAAAAGAGTGTGAGTGGTTTGCGCTCAATGAATGATGGAGAGCACTATACCATTCGACAGATGAAGGGTATCTATCGTTGCTCCTACTCGGATAGTAGCAAAAAGGAACTCATAGTGGATCTCGGCTTCATTGATGGCTCGGTTAGTGACTACACATTCTCGCCTGACGAGAGCAAGATACTCTTACGAATATCTTCACGCCCCCTCTATCGTCGTTCCCACTACTCCCATTATGCAGTCTATGATTTGGCGAGTGCCGAACTTATGGATGTGGATAAGAGCGATGATGTGCGCTACGCTATCTTCTCGCCCGACGGCAAGAAGGTGGCGTATGTGAAAGATAACAACATCTTCATCAACGACCTCTCGCAGAAGTTTACCTACCAAATTACTGAGGATGGAGAGTGGAATCACATTATCAATGGTATGCCCGACTGGGTGTATGAGGAGGAGTGGGGTATTGACCACGCCTTCTGCTGGTCGCCCGATGGTAGCAAAATTGCCTTCCTCAAAAGTGACGAGAGTAGAGTGAAGGAGTTTGGCTTTATGAAATTCCTCACGGGCACTCCCTATCCCGAACTCTTCAAGTATAAATATCCCAAGGCGGGAGAGGAGAACTCCACTGTGTCGCTCCATATCTACGATATCGCAGATGGTGTTACAGAGTGTGTGAGTAGTGAGCATACGGGTGACCTCTATATTCCCTTCTTCAACTGGACTCCCAATGGCGAGCTCTACTACTATGTAATCAACCGCTTGCAGAACGACTTGAAAGTCTATCTTGTTGGCGACGCTTCGCAGAGGGTTATATATGCCGAGCAGGATGACAAATATATCGACGGTTTGTCGAATGGTACAATCACATTCCTCTCCGACTCGGATAGGTTTTTGGTTTTGAGTGAGCGCAGTGGCTATAACCACCTCTACCTCTCTTCGCTCTCGAAGGGTGGTCTGATGCCTGTTACTTCGGGCGAGTGGAATGTGACGGAGGTTGTGTGTGCTACCGATAGGAAGATTTGGTATCTCTCGACCGAGGGCTCGCCTCTGCGTAGGGAGCTCTACTCTGTGGGTGTTAATGGTAAGGGTAAAAAACGCCTCTCGACCACCGATGGTACCTATCGCATCGTACCCAGCGCAGGATGCAAATACTATATCTCCTATTTCTCCAATGCCTCTACGCCCAATACTGTGACCCTCCATAAGGGTGATGGTAGGTTGGTGGATACTTTGGAAGCAAATGCCGAGTTGAAACGCTATATTGCCGAGATTGGTCTGCCCACAAGGGAGTTTATTACCTTTACGACTCCTCGTGGCGATGTGCTTAATGGTTATATCAAAAAGCCCGCAGACTTCGACCCTACAAAGAAATACCCCGTTCTGCTCACTCAGTATAGTGGTCCTGGCTCGCAGGATGTGCGTGACCGCTGGGGTATTGATTGGGAGGATGTACTTGTTCAGCACGGCTACATAGTGGTTGATTGCGACCCCCGAGGTACTGGCTTCCGTTCGGCTGAGTTCAAGAAGAGCACCTATGGCATTATGGGTAGGCTCGAAACAGAGGATCAGATTGCCTTTGCCGAGTGGGTTAAGACTTTGCCCTATGTTGATGCTGAGAGGGTTGGTATCTATGGTTGGAGTTATGGTGGCTTTATGGCGCTCAACTGCATACTCAAAGGTGCCGATACCTTCAAGATGGCAATCTCGGTTGCACCCGTAACCTCGTGGCGCTACTATGACTCTGTATATACCGAGAGGGTCAATGGTCTGCCACAGACCAATGCAGAGGGATATGATGAGCCTTCGCCTATTGGTTATGCTGCCAACCTGAAAGGCAAACTCCTGCTGATGCACGGTACAGCGGATGATAATGTGCATATCCAGAATACCTATGCAATCGTAGATGAGTTTGTGGAGGCTGGCAAACAGATAGATATGATGATTTACACCGATGACAACCACTCGATGATGCCCTATGGTAGTGTCAATGTGAGGGAGAAGATGGTGGAGTATTGTTTGGAAAACTTGTAATACGGATTATATGAAATTAAGAAAATTTATTGTTCTATTTGCTGTGCTCGTGGCGTCGGTATCGACCCTCGTAGCGCAGAATATCAGAGGCTATGTGAGGGACGCAAAGGGCGAGGCTCTCATTGGAGCAAGCGTTTATTGGGAGGGTACGACCGTTGGTACTGC
This sequence comes from Tidjanibacter sp., assembly GCA_017648105.1. Taxonomy (GTDB): domain Bacteria; phylum Bacteroidota; class Bacteroidia; order Bacteroidales; family Rikenellaceae; genus Tidjanibacter. The sequence goes on along the minus strand of JAGCJH010000074.1, from coordinate 27,452 downwards.
CACAGGCATAGATGGCTCATATGAGCTCTATCGTGTCAAGGGTTATCCTCGCCTCGTGGCAGCCTATATGGGCTACGGAGAGAGTGTCGTTGAGGTCACTTCGCAGAGCGAGGTGAACTTTGTGCTCTCCGATGGCGTCGGTATCGAGGAGGTGGTAATTGAAGGTGTCGCCAATAATAAGATTCGCCAGAGTAGTATTATGGTTGGAGAGAATATCAGCTTTGCAGGTCTTTGCAAGATGGCGTGCTGTAACTTGGCGGAGAGTTTTGAGAACTCGGCAGCTGTAACGGTGGGTTATAGTGATGCAGTGAGTGGCTCACGCCAAATCAAAATGCTCGGCTTGGCGGGTACCTATACTCAGATTTTGGATGAAAATCGCCCCATTATGCGAGGTATCGGCTCGCCATACGGCTTGAACTACACCCCTGGTATGTGGCTCAACTCCATTCAGGTGTCCAAAGGTATCGCATCTGTGACGGCTGGTCACGAGGCGATGACGGGTCAGATTAACCTCGAATACCGCAAGCCTACTGATGAGGAAAAATTCTTCTTGAATCTCTACTTCGATAATGAACTCAAACCAGAGGTGAATATCGCAGTTCCTATTGCTTTCGATAAGGATAAGAAACTCACGACCAATATCTTGCTCCACTACTCGGGCGATACGCAGGCTATGGACCATAATGGCGATGGCTTCCGTGACTTACCTATGGCGCAGCAGTTCAATGTGGCAAATCGCTGGCTCTATCAGGCAAGCGATGGTACGCAGGTGCGCTGGGGTTGGCGATTTGTGAATGAAAATCGTGTGGGTGGTGAGATGGAGTACACTCCTGCGAGGTATGACCTTATGGTTGCAGAGAAACAAATCTACGGTTCGGAGATTAAGAATATGGGGCTTAATGCCTACTTCAAGATTGGCAAACCTGTCGGTGCAGCAGTTTGGGAAGAGGAGACACAGGAGGAGAAACGCTCCTCTATTGCCTTTGTGGCAGATATGGACAACTTCAAGATGGATAGCTTCTTCGGTCTAAATCAATATAAGGGCGTGGAGCAGTCCTTCTGGGGCAACCTCTTCTATCAGCACTACTTCTCGGGTCGCTCGTCGATGGTTGCGGGTGGCTCATTTTGGGCACGCAATATCGAGGAGGATGTGTTGCAGAGTGGCTTTGCCCTTGTGGGCGGTGGCGAGATGGTTGAGCCCGGTGTTTTTGCCGAATATACCTACGCCATCAAGGATAAGTTTTCTCTCGTTGCTGGTGTGAGGGGCGACCTGATAAGCACTCCTTTGGAGGGGCAAGGCGTTACAAGCGAGTTGCTCGTAACTCCTCGTATGCACATTCGTTATAACCTGACCGAACAGACCGTTTTGAGGGGCTCGGCAGGTCTTGGCTCACGCAAAATTATGCCCTTTACGGATAATATCTGGATGCTTGCGACCAATCGCAAAATCGTGAATGAGATAGAGGCTGGAAAGGATATGGAGAAGGCGGCAACTTTTGGCGGTAGCCTGAGCCATACGCTGAGTGTTGTGGGCTACAATGATATGACCGTAAGTCTTGACTTCTTCCGCACTCAGTTCTCCAATTCAGTGTATGCCGATCAGGAGTATAGCGACGGCACAATCCACCTGTATAATACCTCGCTCCCTTCGTGGGCAAATAACTATCAGCTCGATGTACAATGGACTCCCGCTGAGGGCTTGGATGTCTTCACAACTTTTCGCTATACCGACTCTCGTGTGACTTTGGAGCGTGATGGCAAGAAGATGCTCGTTGAGCGCCCCTTGGTTGGCTCTTTTAAGGGCTTGGTGAATGTGCAGTATGCAACTAAGTTCCGTCGCTGGGTGTTCGACTTCACTGCGCAGGTTAATGGTCCTATGCGATTGCCCGCATTGGATGGCAATATTTCAGAGTCGGAATACTCGCCCATCTATCCAATGTTCTATGGTCAGGTAAGCCACCGCATTGGTCAGTGGGATGTCTATGTTGGTTGCGAGAATATTCTTAATTATATGCAGAAAAATCCCATTATTGGCGCCGAGAATGCGCTCAATAACCCCAACTTCAACTCGTCGGTGGTGTGGGGTCCTCTGATGGGTCGCAAGTTCTACATTGGCGCACGATTTAACCTCTATTAGAGATAAATAATTAACTAAATATCAGCGAAAAAAACTATGAAAAAACTTTTGATTCTTATGCTCGCACTTACTATGGGTGTGAGTGCAGTTTCGGCACAACAGAAGAAGACAAAGGCAACTGTTGAAACCGTGAAATTCACTACCGACCTCGATTGTGAGAATTGCGCAAAGAAAATCCTCAATGTTATCCCATTTAAGAAGGGCGTTAAGGACTGCGTTGTGGATGTTGCAACCAAGACCGTAGAGGTTACTTTCGATAGCCGTAAGACCAACGCCGAGACTCTTGTTGCAGAGTTAGGTAAGATTGATGTGCGTGTTGTTACGCCTAAGGAGTGTGACAAAGAGCAGTGTGCAGGTCCCTGCGTAGGTGAGCACATTAAGACCGACGCTTGCTGTGGTGGTCACGACCACAATCACGCCCACTAATAGTGAGTGTTTGACTTGCGTAGTGTGGCTCCGCAAGAAAAGGGGCAATTTCTAATAAGCCTCCATTTCAAAGGGAAATTTAGGAGGAATGTATATCAATTGGCTCCACAAAAAAAAGAACATCCTCTTCGGATGTTCTTTTTTTGTGGAGCTGGGGGGAGTCGAACCCCCGTCCAAACAGTCTGCCTGAAAGCTTTCTACACGCTTATCCGATGCTTAATCCTTCTACTGCGATGCGGTGAACGGCAACCAAATCGCAGTCCCAGTTCCTAAATTTTCGCCCTACGGTCGGAACGCTCCTCGGGCTATCTTCTCATTGATGATACTCCGTGTGCAGAGGGGCAAGAAGCGGGCTCTTCTGCGGAGTACTCGTTTCCGCACCAGCCTTGGGCGCAGAAATTAAGCCAATTAACTCGGTTAATTAAGCAGCGAGTGCGTAGCTATTATTGCCATTTAATTGTTTGAGTGTTGATATTAACGAGCCCCCACACAAAGCTCGGCGTGCTTACCGACCTGCATAACCTGCTGTCAAAACCGGTCAACCCCATAGTCTGTAAGTGGGGACAAAGATAATGCAAAGAATTGAGAATTTTGCAAATTTTCTTCTCTCCATCTCGTAATTTTGATTTTTGTGCCCCAATAGGGGGCGTAAAGTGTAAAATACTGCTCCGAAACTTTTGAATTTCCATAGGAAATTCCTATCTTTGTTTGATTTTAGAGCAATTTTTCAAGATGGCAAAAGAGGTGATCATAAGGCTTTCCGATGTGGCTGTTTTTCAGCCTGAGGATGAGGGTGGCAAACTCTCCTACAAGAATGCTCAGCAGGTGCTTTCGGGCGTTGAGCTGACGGTGGAGGAGGGTGAAATGGTCTATCTTATCGGCAAGGTTGGAAGTGGTAAGTCGTCGCTGATGAAGACCCTCTATGCCGAGCTTCCTCTCTTGGAGGGCGATGGCGAAGTTGTGGGTTACGACTTGCGTAAACTTCGTCGCAGAGATATTCCCTATCTGCGCAGGTCGATGGGTATTGTCTTTCAGGACTATCAGTTGTTGCGAGATAGGAATGTCTATGAAAACCTACGCTTTGTAATGAGGGCTACTGGTTGGAAGAGTGAGGCGGATATTGCCGCACGCATCGAGGAGTTGCTCTCGCTTGTCGGTCTTCGCAATAAGGAGTATAAGATGCCCCACGAACTGTCGGGCGGCGAACAGCAAAGGCTTGTGATTGCTCGTGCGCTTGTGAATAACCCCAAAGTGATTCTTGCCGATGAGCCCACAGGAAACCTCGATCCAAAGTCGGCAAACGATATTATGGTGCTCTTTGGAGAGATTGTGGCGAGGGGTTGTTCGGTGGTTATGGCGACACACAACATCCAACTCGTGGATAAATATCCTGCTCGTACGCTGATGTTCAGGAAGGGTAAAGTGCAGGAAGTTGATATCAAGGCGGCGCTCGGTAGGGCGTAGCGCTCCGCCAACCAAATGGAAAATAAAAGAAGAAAATAGATATAAAAATTAGACACAATGGAAAACTTGGAACAACAGAACACACCAGTACAGCAGGAGGAGTACTCCGCATCGAGTATTCAGGTGCTCGAAGGTCTTGAAGCAGTGCGCAAACGCCCTGCGATGTATATCGGCGATATCGGCGAGAGGGGTTTGCACCACCTTGTATATGAGGTTGTGGACAACTCTATTGATGAGGCGTTGGCAGGCTTCTGTACCGACATCAAAGTGATTATCAACGAGGACAACTCCATCACTGTGGAGGATAATGGTCGTGGTATCCCTGTGGGTATTCACGAACAGGAGGGTAAGTCGGCACTTGAAGTGGTGCTCACAATTCTCCACGCAGGTGGTAAGTTCTCGAAGAACTCCTATAAGGTGTCGGGTGGTCTCCACGGTGTGGGTGTGTCGTGTGTGAATGCACTTTCGACCGAGCTTATCGCTACCGTACACCGTGACGGCAAGATTCATCAGATGACCTTCTCTCGTGGTGCTACCACCTCGGAGTTGAAGATTATTGGCACCACCGATCGTACGGGTACCACTATCCAGTTTAAGCCCGATGGTGACATCTTCACCGCTACTGTTTACCGCTATGAGATTTTGGCGGCACGCCTCAGGGAACTTTCGTTCCTCAATAAGGGTGTAAACCTCGACCTGACCGACCGTAGGGAGAAGGATGAGAATGGAGAGTACCTCCACGAGCACTTCTACTCGGAGAATGGTTTGAAGGGTTTTGTTGAGTACCTTGATGAGAGTCGTGGTCAGAAGATTATCGACGATATCATCTATATTGATACCGAGCGCAATGGCACTCCCGTAGAGGTTGCTATGCAGTACAACGATAGCTTCTCGGAGAATGTGCACTCCTATGTAAATAACATCAACACCATTGAGGGTGGTACTCACTTGACAGGTTTCCGTAGGGCGCTCACTCGTACTATGAAGAAATATGCTGAGGAGAATGGTATGCTCACAAAGGTTAAGTTCGATATTTCGGGCGATGACTTCCGTGAGGGTCTTACCGCAGTGGTTTCGGTGAAGGTTGCAGAGCCCCAGTTTGAGGGTCAGACCAAGACTAAACTTGGTAACGATGAGGTATCGGCAGCTGTGGATGGTGCAATTTCGCAGGCGCTGACCAACTATCTCGAAGAGCACCCCAAAGATGCTAAGGCAATCGTTGATAAGGTGGTACTTGCGGCAACCGCACGCCACGCAGCACGCCACGCAAGGGAGCTCGTGCAGCGTAAGACCGTGCTTTCGGGCTCAGGTCTTCCTGGTAAACTTGCAGACTGCGCAACCCGTGATCGCTCGAAGGCAGAGATTTTCTTCGTCGAGGGTGACTCGGCAGGCGGTACTGCAAAGCAGGGTCGTAACCGTGAGTTCCAAGCAATTATGCCCCTTCGTGGTAAGATTCTCAATATCGAGAAAGTGCAGGAGCACCGTATGTGGGAGAATCAGGAGATTAAGAATATGTTTACCGCACTTGGCGTGTCAATTGGTACCGAGGAGGATAGCAACGCTCTGAACTTGGAGAAGTTGCGTTACGATAAGATTATCATTATGACCGATGCGGATGTGGATGGTAGCCACATTGCAACACTGATGCTTACCTTCTTCTTCCGCAAGATGAAGGCGCTCATTGAGAATGGTCACGTTTATATCGCTATGCCACCTCTCTACCTCGTGAAGAAGGGTAATGCTAAGCACTATTGCTGGACAGACGAGGAGCGTGCAAAAATCACTGCTGAACTTGGCACTAAGGGTGTGACCGTACAGCGCTATAAAGGTCTTGGTGAGATGAACGAGCACCAGCTCTGGGAGACCACTATGGACCCCGAGACTCGCATCTTGAAACAGGTGACTATTGAGAACGCTGCTGAGGCAGATCGCATCTTCTCGATGCTTATGGGCGATGAGGTAGGTCCTCGCCGTGAGTTCATTGAGAAGCACGCTAAGTATGCGAACATCGACGCATAGTAGTGGGCGAGAGTGCCTTGTAGATGCTTTTTGCAAAAAGCATTGAAACCAATAGCGACAAAAAAGAAGAAACTGATAACTCAAATATTATGAATGTAACCATTATTGGAGTTGCAGGCGGTACCGGTAGCGGTAAGAGTACGCTTGTAAAGCGTTTGCAGGAGGCATTCGCAGGTGATGATGTGGCGACTATTTGCCACGACTACTACTACAAGTCGTTCCCCAATTTGACCTATGAGGAGCGTTGCAAACTCAACTACGACCATCCTCAGGCGTTCGATACGGATATGATGGTCGAGCACATCAAGGCTCTCAAAGAGGGTGTGGCTATCGAGCGTCCCGTGTACTCTTTCGTGGAGCACAACCGCACAAGCGAGAAGGTGCCCGTGAAACCCTCGAAGGTTATCATTGTTGATGGTATCTTGATTTTCGAGAATAAGGAGTTGCGTGATTTGATGGATATCAAGGTGTTTGTGGATACCGATGCTGATATTAGGCTTTCTCGCAGAATTCTGCGTGATGTGCAGGAGAGGGGTAGGTCGATGGAGTCGGTCATCAATCAGTACACTACCACCGTGAAACCTATGCACGAGGAGTTTGTTGAGCCCTCGAAGAAATATGCAGATGTAATCATCCCCGAGGGTGGTTTCAATTCTGTGGCTGTGAAGATGATTATTGAGAATATCAAGTCATTGATTAGCAATCAGGAGGAGTAGTGTTTGAGTGGGTGTTGTGAAAAGGGAGAGAAATCGATAATAGCCCAAATTTTAACCTTAAAAAAATAGAGATAAAATGTTAGTAGTTAGGGAAATAACCAATATCAAAAAAGATAGAAAACGCTTCTTTAACTTCCCCGTGAAGTTGTATAAGGATTGTCCTTGGTTTGTGCCTTCGCTCTATATTGACGAGGAGAGCGAGTTTGATCCCAAGCAGAATGGTGCTTTTGCATACGCAGAGTGCAAGATGTGGCTTGCGGAGCGTGACGGCAAGGTTGTTGGCAGGGCTGCGGCTGTGCTCAATAAGGCATACAACGAGAAGATGAGTGTAAAGCAGATGCGCTTCACGAGGTTTGACTTTGTGGATGAGGCAGAGGTTGTAGATGAACTCTTCGCACAGGTTGTGGATTATGCCAAAGAGATGGGTATGAACGAGATTATCGGTCCCATCGGCTTCTCCGACTTGGATAAACAAGGTCTTGTTATTGAGGGCTTTGAAGAGGAGGATATGTATGTGACCCCCTATAACTATCCCTACTATGTTCAGCACTTCGAGCGCTTGGGCTTGACCAAGAAGGTGGACTGGATGGAGTTCCAAATTACCATTCCCGACACCATCAACGAGAGGCTCGATAGGATTGCAGATATGGCAATTCAGAGGTATGGTTATAAGGTGTTGCGCTTCAAGAAGATTTCCGAGATTAAGCCCTACATCATCCCTGCTTTGCAGATTCTCAATGAGGCATTCGAGAAACTCTTTGGTACCGTATGGCTCAGCGACAAACAGCTTTTGGATTACTCTAAGTTGATTATGCTTGTGGGCAACCCCGATTATGTGTCGGTTGTTCAGGATAAGAACGACAACATTATCGGTTATGGCTTTATGGCTCCTTCGATTAGCAAGGCTGTAAGGGAGTCGAAAGGCAAACTCCTGCCTTGTGGTATCTTCCGCATTTTTAGGGATTTGAAGAAGAGTAAAACGCTCGACTTGTATAGCATTGGTGTGAAACCCGAGTATCAGAATAAGGGTGTGAATGCAATTATCTTGCGTGAGAGCCTTAGGGGCGCAATCAAGAATGGAATGAAGTTTGCGGAGACTGGTCCCGAGCTCGAAACGAATGTAGAGGTTCAGAGCCAGTGGAAGATGTTTGAACACCGCAATCACAAACGACGCAGATGCTATACCTATTCCTTGCAATAATTTCAGCATCGACCTATTCGATACTGTTCAAATTGTTCGCTTGCAGAGAGATAGACTCTCTGCAAGCGATTGCTTTTAACTACCTGACGGCAACCATTTTAGGTTTGGGTATGAGCCTCGGTGTGTCCACTGAGGGTGTGGTACTCGATGGAGTGGAGTGGGGACTGTCGATATTCTTGGGTGTGATGTTTATGACCGCCTTTGTGCTGATGGCTCGCAGTACGAAGATGGTGGGTGTGTCGGTCACTACCGTATCTGCAAGGGTGGCGCTTGTCATTCCTGTGGTATGTAGTTATCTGCTCCTGCCCAATCAAATAGAGCCCCGATGGTGGGCTATTGCCATCATCCTGCTTGCCCTCGTTATGGTTATCTGGCAACCCAAGAAAGGTGGAGAGAGGGAGAAGAGAGAGGGTGCAAGGGGTGTGCTTCTTCCCATAAGCGTCTTTCTGCTCTTTGGCACCAATAACTTCTGCCTCAAATGGGCACAGAGCCGTATGACCGAGGTGGGGGCTGCGGAGCAACTCTCGGCAGCAATCTTCTTCTTTGCGGCACTTGTGGGGGCAATCTACTACTTTTTCACTACAAAGAATTGTCGCTTTTCGTGGCAGGCGCTTGTGGGTGGCGTAGGATTAGGTGTTGCCAACTTCTTTACGACCTATTTTATGATTCTTGGCTTGGCGCAACTGCCCAGCGCAATTTTCTTCCCCATCTATCACGTCGGTATTGTAGCACTGGTTGCAACTATGGGTGTGGTAATCTTTGGTGAAAGACTCACGAGGATGCAGATTGTTGGCTTGGTGGTCGCTGCTGTGGGAATTGTTGCATTTTTCGTGTAGAAATGTTATATTTGTACTATGGCGCATTGTCGCACATAGAACAAAATCGAAGTGAGTAGTTACAGAGAGATACTCGATTGGTTCGCCTTGCATCGTGAGGCATCCCACTCGGAGTTGGAGAGGTTAATAGCCACTGCCGACCCCGAGAGGCTTGACTATGCTATGGGGTTGGCTCGTGAGGTGGCTGTGCAGAACTATGGTCACGGAGTCTTTGTGAGAGGTCTTGTAGAGGTGTCAAACCGATGCGTAGGAGGCTGTTACTACTGCGGACTGAGGACAGAAAATAGGAATATCAATCGCTATGCACTCTCCGAGGAAGAGATTGTGGAGGCGTGCAAGGGTGGCTATGAACTCGGACTCCGTAGCGTTGTTTTGCAAGGGGGAGAGGTCTATGATATGAGCCAGAAGGTGGCAAGTGTTGTTGGCAATATAAAGAGCCTGATGCCCGATGTGGCGGTCACTCTCTCGCTCGGTGAGCAGGATGCGGAGGTCTATGAGCTGTGGCGTAAGGCAGGTGCGGATCGCTACCTCTTGCGCCACGAAACGGCTACGAAGGGGCACTACGCAAGGCTTCATCCCGAGAGGATGCGCTATGATAATCGCCAGCGCTGCCTTGCCAATTTGAAGACTTTGGGCTATCAGGTGGGCGCAGGCTTTATGGTGGGCTCGCCATTTCAAGGCACCGAGGAGTTGGCTCACGAGATAGAGTATCTGCTGGGGTTGCAACCCCCAATGGTGGGCATCGGTCCCTATATTCCCCAGTGTGATACCCCATTTGCCAACCAAAAGCGTGGCAGTGTCGAGCGCACACTACTGATGGTGTCACTCGTGAGAATGGCTTTGCCTAAGGCACTCATCCCCTCCACTACGGCACTCGCATCGTCGGATGCGCAGGGTATGACAAGGGGTGTCTTGGCGGGTGCAAATGTGGTTATGCCCAACATAACCCCACATAAATATCGAGCAGACTACGCCATCTATGATGGCAAAAAGAGTAGTGGTACCGAGGCGGGCGAGGGTCTTCGACAACTTCAAGCGGAGTTGGGAGCAATTGGCTATGAGGCTGTGCTCACTCGTGGCGACCACTTGGATTTTATGAAACGATAAAAAAGAGATAGATATATGTACAACCCGAAATCGAAAGTTGCAGAGGAGTTCATCTCCCACGAGGAGATTCTCGCCTCTATGGAGTATGCGGCAGCGAATAAAGATAACCGTGCGCTCATTGAGAGTATCATTGAGCGTGCTGCGGACTGCCGAGGACTCTCGCACCGTGAAGCAGCATTGCTTTTGGAGTGCGACGACAAGGAGCTGACGCAGAGGATGTTTGCGCTCGCAAAGGAGATAAAACAGCGCATCTACGGCAATCGTATTGTTATGTTTGCTCCTTTGTACCTTTCCAACTACTGCGTGAATAGCTGCACCTATTGTCCCTACCATATTGCCAATAAGACCATTCCTCGCAAGAAACTCACTCAGGAGGAGATTGCCCGTGAGGTCGTGGCATTGCAGGATATGGGTCACAAGAGGCTCGCACTCGAAGCGGGCGAAGATCCCCTGCATAACCCCTTGGAGTATATCTTGGAGAGTATCAAGACCATCTATTCCATTAAGCATAAGAATGGCGCAATCCGTAGGGTCAATGTAAACATTGCTGCGACGACGGTGGAGAACTACCGCCGACTGAAAGATGCGGGTATTGGCACCTATATTCTCTTTCAGGAGACCTATCATAAGGAGCGATATGAGCGCCTCCATCCCCGAGGTCCCAAGAGTAACTATGCTTGGCACACGGAGGCAATGGATAGGGCTATGGAGGGCGGTATAGACGATGTAGGTATTGGTGTGCTCTTCGGCTTGGAGGGTTACCGCTATGATTTTGTGGGTCTTATGATGCACGCCGAGCACTTGGAGGCGACCTTTGGTGTGGGTCCTCATACGATTAGTGTGCCGAGGATTTGCCCTGCCGACGATATAGATGTTGCGGACTTCAAGGATGCTGTGCCCGATGAGATTTTCCATAAGATGGTAGCCATCATCCGCATCGCTGTGCCCTATACGGGTATGATTATCTCCACCCGAGAGAGTGCCTCCTCACGCGAGAAGGTCTTGGAGTTGGGTGTGTCGCAGATTAGTGGTGGTTCCAATACGGGCGTAGGTGGCTATGCCGATGGTGTGGAGGAGCGCAATAACGACACTGCACAGTTTGATGTGAGCGACACCCGTACGCTTGATGAGGTTGTTGGTTGGTTGCTCAAACTTGGCTATGTGCCGAGCTTCTGCACAGCTTGCTATCGTGAGGGGCGCACGGGCGATAGGTTTATGTCGCTTGCCAAAACTGGTCAGATTGCCAACTGCTGTCAGCCCAATGCGCTGATGACCCTCAAAGAGTACCTTATGGACTACGCTTCGCCCGAAACTTTACGCCTCGGCTTGAAGGTTATTGCCGAGGAGTTGGAGCGAGTGCCCCACCAGAAGGTGCGACGCATTGCCACCGAAAATCTCGTAAAGATTGAGAATGGCGAGCGAGATTTCAGATTCTAATAAAAAGGTTAAAATCATAGGCTTATGAACAAGATACCTCAATCTTTGCGAACTCATATAGGCTTCTTTGGTCGCTGCAATGTGGGCAAATCATCACTCATCAACGCCCTGACGGGACAGAGTATTGCGATTGTGAGCGATGTGGCGGGAACTACGACCGACGCCGTAGTGAAGAGTATGGAGATAGGCTCACTGGGGGCTTGTGTGGTCATCGACACAGCGGGCTTCGACGATGGGGGAGTGCTGGGCGAGAAACGCTTGGAGCAGACCCTGCGTGCGTCGGAGAGGTGCGATATGGCTGTTGTGGTATGTGGAGCTTCGGAGGAGTATGACTTGGAGAGGGAGTGGCTACGGAGATTTGCGGAGCGCAAGGTGCCCACTCTCGTAGTGCTTGGTAAGACCGATATGCTCATTGACCCCGAACAGAGAGCCGATAGCGTGGAGAGGGAACTTGGCATAAGACCTCTGCTTGTGAGTGCCGTAGCGGGGGAGGGTATTGCCGAATTGGTGGATGCTCTTGTGCGGCTCCAACCCGAGGGAGGTGCGGAGCTGACGATTACGGGAGGCTTGGTAAGTGCAGGCGATACGGTTGTTATGGTTATGCCACAGGATGGGAGCGCACCCAAGGGAAGGCTCATTATGCCCCAAGTGCAGACTCTGCGTGAACTTTTGGATTTGAGGGCTACGGCTGTTTGCTGCCAACCCGAGGAGTTGGAGCAGACCCTCGCAGGACTTGCGAAGGCGCCCCGATTGATTATTACCGACTCTCAGGTGTTTGGTTATGTTGCCGAACGAGTGCCCGAGGGGAGCCTTCTGACCTCATTTTCGGTCTTGATGGCGTGCTATAAGGGCGATGGCGAGAAGTTTGCTGAGGGTGCGAAGAGTATAGATTGCCTGACCGAACAGAGTAGGGTACTGATTGCGGAGGCTTGCACCCACGCACCTGCAAGTGAGGATATTGGTAGGGTTAAACTACCTATGATGCTGCGCCGTAAGGTTGGTGCGGGGCTCACTGTGGATGTTGTGGGAGGTGCGGATTTTCCCTCCGATTTGACCCCTTATGACCTTGTTATCCACTGCGGTGCGTGTATGTTCACTCGTGCCCACGTGCTTTCCCGCCTTGCTCGTGCGGAGTCGCAGGGTATCCCGATGACCAACTATGGGATGGCGATTGCCCACCTTCAAGGCATTTTGGGTAAGGTGACCTTGCCGAAAGATATATAGGGGCTTTAAGGTCATTAAGGGCTTTAAGGGCTTTAAGGGCTCTAAGGGCGTTATTACTCACTACTAACAAAAAAAACTCTTCCGAGAAATTCGGAAGAGTTTTTTTGTTGTGCCGAAATGGAATTCGACGCTTAGAAGCTCTGGAATTCAGACCAACTTGTGTTGCTCTCAGCGCTCTCTTCGAGATCGTTTTTGAGGTTTACAAAGAAGTTCAAGCCTGTCCACTTCTCGATTTGATCCACACTCACGGCGTAGTTTGTGTAAGAACCTTCATAAGCTTTGTTCTCAAACCAGAAGCCGATAGCTTTTGCGTCATTCACTGTCGAGTTAGTCTTGTTCACTTTGAGCACTACTTTGTAGAAGTAGTTGGGAATGGGAACTTGCTTTTCGCTGTCGCTCTTCGTGGAGGTGTAGCTGATACTCTTGCTCTCTCCGACCTTCGAGAAGGCAGTACCTGTCACGATGAAAATCTCCTCTTGTTTACCGATGGTTTGCAGAGCGCCCTCCAACGATGACCAAATACCGCCGTTGAATCCATTTTGGATTTGAGGTACGGAGTTGGGATAGAAGAAAGTCTGCTTCTGCATCTCTTCATCACCGTTGCGAGAAGCATTGGGGATGAGGTGTCCTTTGGAGTGCCCTGCGCCATTGTTGTAGGAGTTGTAGGTGTTATCTACATTGACCTGATAATTGGGGTCGGGTGCATCCGCTGTTGTGTCGTAATTCCAGGAGGAAGGTCTTGATAGCGAGCCCATATGGCTTGCCTTCAAGTTGTACGCCACCCAGTATGTTGCATACTCAGAAGTGTTGTATGCGATGGTGTAGTTTCGTGTGGTGTCGTCTTTGACAGTCCAGACATAGGCACCTTCGCAAGGTGTTCCTGTCAGTTCTGCGGGCAACTCCAACCACTCGGCATCGACTACGGGCTTGGTGCTCACTTTGCTCGCTGTTGTGAACTCCCTGCGATCTGATTTTTTCTCTTCGCCATCGACCTCAACCCACGCCCACCAGTAATACTTGGTGTCGGGATTCAGTCCATTCAACCAGTAGTCGTACGAGCCGCTGCCACTTGTGAGGTTTGCGGATGTTGCGGTGGTAATCTTGGTTGCGTTATCGAGGGTTGTGCCTACGCCGTAGTAGAAACCTGCTGCTGTTGGTGTAATGTTTGCACTGTTGAGTGTAGCAGTGTAACTTGCCGAGAGATATGCACTATCATCCGTCAGATCTTCGCAGGAGTGTGAAGTAATTGTCACCTCCAAACCTTTCTCGGTTGTAAACTGGTGCCTCGTTGATTTTACCTCCTTGTCATCAACTACTGCATAGGCTATGTAGTAGTATGTTGTTGCAGGAGTGAGCCCTGTGAGAGTTGTGGAGAACTGACTGCCATTTGTACAAGGAACATCTTCCCAAGTTGCCGATGTTGTCGAGGCGCCGTAGCGGAATCCCACCGAAGTGGGACTCACGCTTACGCCTACGCTATCAACTGTCTGTGTACACTTTGCAGAGAGAGTTGCCGTAGTAGTCTCTTTTGCAACGGTCTCGGCAGTGACAGTGGTTACAACTACCTTTTCGGGCTCGGGATTAGGATCTGTTGACTCTTCGTCTCCGACGCCCCCGTCGGATGATCCTCAGTAGGTAATGGTTACAGATTCAATACCAATCTGGTTTGAACTACTGGTACCTTTTGCCCTTACCGCCACTGTTCCTTCGGGCAGACTTGTACAGGTAAGTTCATAGTTGCTCCAAGTTACATTTGTGGTATATTCGGTAAAGGTGGTGCCATTAGTACTGTAATATAACTTCATTGTCTGAGTCTTTGAACCCCACTGTTTGCACTTATAAGTTACAGAAGTGATTTTTTCTCCATTCGTCATCGCAACGTCAACGGTGCCATTTTTGGTTACAGGCATAGTTGTAATGGTGCCAGTCTGTTTTGATGCAGCACTAAATTTGATAGTAGCAACGTCATAAGTGAAAGTGTGTGCACCATATGAGTTGGTCCAACCCGAAGTGGAGTTGTTACTAAATAAGCAACTCAAAGTTTGCGTTACAGATAGATCTTCGCCACCACCGCTTTGCGCTGCGCTAACGGTAAGGGTGTAGGAAGCCTCGTCTGCATTGAGAGTCTCGGTCTCGTCTGCTTCTGCTTTGATGGTGGTAGTACCAGCAGCAATGATAGTTACTATGCCATCTGCATCGATTGTTGCAACGCCAGTGTCGCTCGACGAGTAGGTAACGCCATCTGTTGTACCACTCAAAGTAGGAGCAGTGAATGCCTCGCCAACAGTTGCAGTAGCGGTTGCTGCGCTCCAAGCCAAGTTCCTATCAGCTTTCACTACGGGAGTCTCAGGCTCCTCAGGCTCAGTCGAGCCACCCTCGCCACCTGCAAAGGTAATCTCAATAGAGTTGAAACGCACCTGAGCAACTTCTGCTACAAATGCAATCTCCTTCTCACCAGTGCTTGTATATGTACCAGTTGCGTTGCTGCGAGTGAATGTGCCACTACCAGTTGCTACGGTCAAGTCATTATATTCTTTGCCGTCGTTGTAGTTGAAAACAATTTTTACAATATCCTTGCTGCTGGTAAAGGTCATTTTGTGACTCTTGTAGAATCTGATAGCATCATTGTTTTCAACAGGGTCGGAGTTAGAAGTATTCTTGTTAACAACTACATTTACTCCGCCTTTTGCTGCCACAAGTTCTTTGTTATTCAAAGAGAAATCAGAGGGTACAAGGGTAACAGTCGATACGACCTCACCACCTTCGCCACCTTCACCGCCCTGAGCTGCGCTAACGGTAAGGGTGTAGGAAGCCTCGTCTGCGTTGAGAGTCTCGGTCTCGTCTGCTTCTGCTTTGATGGTGGTAGTACCAGCAGCCTTGATAGTTACTATGCCATCTGCATTGATTGTTGCAACGCTAGTGTCGCTCGACGAGTAGGTAACGCCATCTGTTGTACCACTCAAAGTAGGAGCAGTGAATGCCTCGCCAACAGTTGCAGTAGCGGTTGCTGCGCTCCAAGCCAAGTTCCTATCAGCTTTCACTACGGGAGTCTCGCCACCCTGTCCTGCGCCAGCCCAAGTAATCTGAATCTCAGTGAGATACATAGCGCCACTATTAGAGCGCAAGCCGATATACTCATAGTCGCCCTCAATCTCAATGGAGGTATTAGCGTTGGTAATTTCGCCAATCAAGGTACCTTGTGTCGTAGAGCTGTACAACTCGGTAGCTGCGGTGTATGCAGAGTTCTTACCATAAACACTCAATACACGAGATGTGTCAGTGTTGCTATTCCAAGTTACAGCAACTTTCTTCACGGTACCACCCGAAGTAGTGGTTACGATACCGCTAGTGCTGTTGTTAGAACGCAACTGGATAGCGTCATTGCCACCTGCGGAGTTACCTGCATAAACAGCACCCGACTTACCAGTCTTGCCACTCCACGAGCTATAGCTTGTGTTGTTCTTAGTTGCGCCAGTGAACTCACGATCAAGTACATCAACAGTACTACCCTCCTCAACAACCTCTGCTTCGCGACCGCCAACGGTAGCGTTGAAGTTGAGAACATTACCCTCAGTGAACGAGAGTGCTTTGGAGAGAGTAGCCTCTTTCTTGTAGGTTGCTTTGTCGGTTTTAACCTCAATGGTGTATGCACCCGAGTACTCGCCGGGGAAGCAAGTGAAGAAGATTGCAGTGCGCTCTGCATTTGCTGCGAGCTCGCCAGTGAGAGTTACAGCATTGGAAGTATCCTCGGTACCCAAAGTGTATGTACTGTTCTGCATATCGAGGGAAACGGGACCATTGAAGTGAGTGCCCTCTGCAAGGCTGAATTTCACGCTCTTGATAACCTCGTCACTCTCCATACCTTCGAGTTTGAGGTTCATCTTACCGATAGCTGCGATGCGGTGGAAATTCAAAGTCTTGGTGTTGTCACTTGTCAACTCAATACCCATAAAAGGATATGCAATCATAAGGTCTGCCTTGGGGTCGAAAGTGTCTTCGGTCAAGCTCTGACCTGCATTGATTTTCACCTTTACATTGTTGAAAGGTTTCTCCTCTGCGTGGTTTACCCACGATTCACCGGGGTAGAATGCACCAACATTGTAAGCAGAAGCATTATCAATTTTATCAAAAGAAGCGGTGAAAGTAGCGGTATTATTCTCACCAGGGACAGCCTCACTACTGTTCTTCTTTTTACTGTCAGTACCCTCGACATCAACATAGTAGAAACCTACTTTGTCGCCTGCGCTCCAAGTGTATTTAGCTTTGTCGCCACTGATGCTAACCGCAGTTTTGCTCTCGGGGGCACCCGCAACGAAAGTCATAGTAACGGTATCGTTAGCCTCGATACCCTCGTTCATAGCCTCGTTCTCGCACGAGGTCAATGCCATTGCAGCTGCTGCAAAAAGCATCAAAGATTTCAAAAGTTTCTTCATAACTGCAAAGGGTTTAGAGTTCAACACCATAATCAATTACCTCACCTTCCTGACCTGCAACGCCGTCGTGACCCCAATAAGCCCAATCGAGGGTACTTACGGCAATGCCGTTCTCAACAACTACGCTCTCTGCGTAGATTTGAGGACTTGTGTACTCTTTTTTCATTTGTTTGTTTTTGTTTGTGTGTTAAATAGTTAATTGTTGTTTGTTATGTATATTATTTGTGTTTCTTCCTATCAAAAGGGCGCATTTCTGGTGGGGTTTCCCCCTCTCCGCGCGCTTTCTGCGCGCAAAGATAATCTTTTTTTACATATATTTATATATAGTGCAAAGTTTTTTTAAGGAGTTTAAGGGCATTAAGGGCTCTAAGGAAAATAACAACTAACTAAAAACAACGCCCACCAGAACTTGGTGGGCGTTGTTTAGTGGGTGTTTAGATTTCATCCCTGAGGTTGTCGATGTCTTCCTCCTCCTCGCTGTCGGCAAATTCGTCGGCACCTTTCAGGTCGTCGCTATAATAGTCCTTGTCATCGTCGTCTTCGATGTGGTCATCAATCTTAACCGTAACCTTAACCAAATAGCTCACCTCGTCGGTCTCAAAGGGCACAGCATAGAAAAACTCGCCATTGGGCTTCTCGATGCGCATCATCGCCTCATTGTAACCATAGGGGTATAGCTTCTTTACCTCCTCCTGCAACTCCTCAGGAAGGTTTGAAAAACTCACTACGGAGCGTCTTTTAACTACCTTTGTTGTCATATCTCAATCTATATTTGCTCGAAAATTTTTGCAATTATAAGGCAAATTTCCTTATCCGATGCGGTTGTTGATAACTTTTTTTCTTTTTTCTGCCATTAGCGACTCGGAGTGTGCATTTTCTCGTGCAAATTTCGTACTTTTACACTCTCAAAACAGCTATTCATTATGAAGCAACGAATCGAACAACTCCGTGACAGGATCAACCTGCTCAACTATAAATACTATGTCGAGGCTCAATCCGAAGTGAGCGACTATGAATATGACGCTCTGCTCCGGGAACTGCAAGAACTCGAAGCTCAGCACCCAGAATTCTTCGACCCCAATTCGCCCACACAGCGTGTCGGAAGTGACCTCGGAAGCGGTTTTGTGTCGGTGGAGCATCGTTACCCTATGCTCTCCCTCGGCAATACCTACTCGCTCGACGAACTTCGTGAATTTGTAAATCGAGTGGAGCGTGAGGAGGGACACACAGAGTTCGTCTGCGAACTTAAATTCGACGGCACAGCAATCTCCATAATCTATGAAAACGGCAAACTCACAAGGGCTGTGACTCGTGGCGACGGCACTCGGGGCGATGATGTGACCGCCAACATCCGCACAATCCGCACCGTGCCTCTCGTACTGCGTGGCGACAACATACCTCCCTATGTGGAGATGCGTGGCGAGGTCATTATGCCCCACGCCTCGTTCCAGAGGCTCAATGCCGAGCGTGAGGAGGCGGGCGAAAACCCCTTCGCCAACCCACGAAATGCCGCTGCGGGCACCATCAAACTACAATCCTCCGCAGAGGTGGCTCGTCGTGGGCTCGATTGCTACCTCTACTCTATGGTGGGCGAGGGACTCCCGCACGAAAATCATTGGGACAATCTCCAAGAGGCTCGTGGGTGGGGATTGAAAATCTCCGACCGTATGGTGAGGTGTCGCTCGTGGGAGGAGATAGAAGAGTTTATAACTCGCACGGACAGTGAGCGTGGCTCACTACCATACGATACCGACGGCGCAGTCGTGAAGGTCAATGATTATGCCACACAGCGACGACTCGGCTCCACAGCCAAAGCCCCCCGTTGGGCTGTGGCTTATAAGTTCAAGGCAGAGCAGGCGCTCTCACGACTCCTCTCGGTCGATTTTCAGGTGGGACGCACGGGCGCAGTGACACCCGTAGCCAACCTTGAACCTGTGCAACTGGCGGGCACCGTTGTGAAGCGTGCCTCGCTACACAATGCCGACCAAATAGCCCTCCTTGATGTGCGTGTGGGCGATATGGTCTATGTCGAAAAAGGTGGCGAAATTATCCCCAAAATTACTGGCGTGGAACTCTCCGAACGCACGGATGATTGTGTGCCTTTTGAGTATATCGCCCGTTGCCCAGAGTGCGGTACGCCACTCGTGAGAATTGAGGGCGAAGCAAAGCACTATTGCCCCAATAGTGAGGGATGTAAGCCTCAAATTGTCGGGCGCATCATTCACTTCATCTCTCGTAAAGCGATGAACATTGAGGGTATTGGCGACGAGACTGCCGAACTGCTCTATACGAGTGGTTTGGTGAGCAATATTGCCGACCTCTACCGCATACTTCCACAGCAGATTGCAACTCTCCCGAGAATGGGTACAAAAAGCGCCGAAAATATTATGCGCCAACTGACCGAATCACGAGGCGTTCCCTTCTCTCGTGTGCTCTTCGCTTTGGGCATCCGTTTTGTGGGCGAAACCACTGCTAAATACCTCGCCAATCACTTCCGTACGATGGACGCTCTGATGGCAGCTTCGGTGGAAGAACTCGCTGAGGCTGACGAGGTGGGCGAGAAGATCGCAGAGAGCATCCGTGCCTATTTTGCCGATGAGCGTAATGTGGCTATTATCAATCGTTTGCGAGAGGTGGGCTTGCAGATGGAAGAGGTCGAAAAGGAGAGTCTTTCGGATGTTTTGGCGGGTAAATCTATCGTCATTTCGGGTAGCTTTGTGCGCCATTCGAGGGATGAACTCAAAGCCCTCATTGAACTGCACGGAGGTAAAAATTTGGCGACCGTTTCGGGCACTACGGACTACCTCCTTGCTGGCGATAAAATAGGTCCTGCAAAGTTGCAAAAAGCGACAAAATTGGGGGTGCAAATTATCTCCGAAAGTGAGTTTGAGGAGATGATTGGTGGGGCAGAAATTACCCTCCCCAAAGAGCCCTTTGAGAAGCCCGCACCGAAGGTGGAAGAAAAGATTCCTGTGCAGGGTGCGTTATTTTAGCAGAAAAAATGTACTTTTGTGGGCGAAATAAGACGAATACAGAGAAACCATAATATATGATAGAGAGAATTAAAGGACTTGGTGTTGCACTCGTGACCCCTTTCACTGCCACTGGCGAGGTGGATTATCCTGCCTTGGAACGCCTTGTGGATTATGTTATTGAGGGTGGCGTAGACTACCTCGTAGTGATGGGTACAACGGGCGAAACACCTACACTTACGATGCCTGAGAGGGTGGCAGTATTGCGTGCTGTGAAGGCCCGCAATGCGGGTCGTTTGCCCCTTGTTGTGGGTGTCGGTGGTAATGATACAGCAAGGGTTGTGGAACTCATTGACCAGACCAACCTTGATGGCGTAGATGCAATTCTGAGCGTTACACCCTTCTATAATAAACCTTCGCAAAGAGGTCTATTTGAGCACTATAAGTATATTGCTGAGCGTGCCCCTCGCCCCATTATCCTCTATAATGTACCTGGTAGGACTGGTGTGAATATGGAGGCGGAAACTACCTTGCGCATTGCTCGTGAGTGTCCCAATGTGGTGGCTATCAAAGAGGCGAGTGGAAATTTGGAGCAGATAACCAAAATCATTGAGAACGCACCCGATGGCTTCCTTGTGATTTCGGGCGATGATTCGCTTGCTCTGCCAGTTATGGCGGCAGGTGGTGTGGGTGTTATCTCGGTGGCTGCCAATGCTTTCCCCAACTACTTTTCGTCGCTCATTGGCGAGCAGAAGGCGGGCGGTAGTCAGGAAAATGACGAGAGGTTTGAGCAGATTCGTCCCACAATCAAAATGCTCTTCGCAGAGGGTAATCCCGCAGGTGTGAAGGCGGCACTTACGGTCAAAGGTGTCGTTGAGAACTATCTTCGCTTGCCCCTTGTTCCTGTGTCCGACGAACTCTTTGAGGAGTTGAAAAACTCTATTGTGGAGAATGATTGGAAGTAGTGCTTATGAGGGGGATAAGAGGTCTTTTTTTTGGCTTGATGCTTGCGTGGGTGCTTGTGATGGGCACCGTGCCTGTGAGTGCGCAGACTCTGCGTGTGCCCGATAATGAAGATGTGCTTGTCCGCACGATAGATATCGCTTCGCCATACTATATTGACAATCTTTTGGGTCGATACCTTAGTGGTGATGATCCGCTTACCGACGAGGAGTACCACTACCTCTACTATGGCTATGCTTATAGTGAACAGTACCGTCCCTTGGAGCCCATTGTGGCAGAGTCTAAGGTGCTGGCGGTTGTGGAGGAGATTATGACGGAACCTACGGAGGAGCGTATGAATAGACTGATAGATAGCGCTTTGGAGGTTATGGAGCGAGATCCTTTCAGTCCTAAGAATCTCAACCTACTTGCCTATGCCTATGGGTCATTGGGGGACACTGTCAATGAGCGCAGGTGTTATGAAAGGTTGGAGGGCGTCTTGCGCACAATCCAATCGTCGGGTAGTGGTGTGAAGGAGAGTAGTCCTATGCACATTCTGCGCTTTGAGCACGCTGCCGATGTGATTTATGCCCGAGGCTTGGATGTGAAAAAGAGAGAGGTGGTGTCACGCACTTGTGAGTATATATTTCTTACGATGAAGGATGAGAAAGGCAATGCAGGCTACTATTTTGACTTTTCTCGTATCTATTGGGTGAAGAGCCAACAGCCCACCCGTCCCGAAAAGCGTGGTTGGACAATCAATAATGTCCCCGTGAATTAGTATGAAGATTATGCATATATATAATAAGGTGTGGCTTGCCCTGACACTCCTCTTTGTAGGATGCCAGAGTGTGGAAGGACCCGTTGTGGCTCTCAATAACGGCGAGGTGGAACACACGCTTGTTATGTATTTGATTGCCAACAATAATCTTGATGTTAGTATCTACCGCAACGCACTCGATGCTGAGAGAGGTATGGATAGGGCACTGCCATCGACAAGACTTGTAATCTACCTTGATAGGCGTAATGAGACAAAACTCTACGAGGTACGCTACCTGCCCTATGGCAATGGTGGCGAATATATCCGTTCCTGCAAGGTGCTCAAAGAGTATCCCCAGCAAATATCGACTACTCCCGAGGTTATGAGTTCCGTCTTGGAGGATGTCAAACGATTGGCTCCCAGTAGAAGTTATGGATTGGTGCTTTCGGGTCACGGTACGGGATGGTTTCCAAAACCATCGTCGGGTACTACCTATGATAATCAGAGGGTTTCTTCGATTGCTGGTGAGATGGAGTATTCGTTTAACTACGAGCGCTTTATGCCCGAAACACGAGCGATGGGCTATGATTCGGTGATGCAAGAAGATGGCTCGTTTGCGATAACGGATGAAAGTTATATTTCAGCTTCGGAGATTGTCGAGGGACTCTCGCCCATACACTTCGACTACATCCTGTTCGACGCTTGTTTTATGTCCTCCATAGAGTTTCTCTACGATTTGCGCCACTCGGCAGACTATGTGATGGCTTCGCCTGTGGAGATTTTGGGCGTAGGTCTGCCCTATGTGGAGATTGTTGGAAATCTTTTGAGCACAGATCACGACCTTGTGGAACTCTGTGACTTGATTATGGATGTATATATGCGTGACAATCAATTTACTGTAACGAAATCTTTGGCACTTGCATTGATGGACTGCTCGCAGTTTGAGGCACTTGCGGAGGTCGTTGCAGAGGTGTATGAGAGCGTGAAGAGCGAAGACTACCGCACGACCATTGCAAATAGGATTGATATGAGCGAAATGCAGGTGCTTGATAGGATGAGTCCTGCGGCATTCCACGACTTTGAGGATTATGTTTGTGCGCTTGCTGGCGAGGGCAAATTGAGGGAAAAATTCTTGGAAGCACTCAGTAGGGTTGTGGTTAAGAGTGTGCATACCGAGGATATCTACTCATATGGCTATTCGCCCGATGGATGGTCAAAAGGCTATGACTATATAGAGAATAAGGTGGGCGGAGTTCTCGACCTTTGTGGCATCAATACCTACATTCCCTATCGTGATGTTCCTGTGACATTGGAGCACTACTTCCAGACCGCTTGGGCAAAGAAAATTTATGGCATAGAGTAGCACAAAATGCTTCAAATAATGCATATAGCCCCGTTTTTTCGGGGCTATATGCGTTATTTCTATGTGTTTGATTGTTAGGTTGATGTGTTTATGGGGATTGAATTGTTAATTTATTGTTAAATTTTTGTATGGTTTTTCGCTGAAAAAATTATATATTTGTGGGTGCTAAAAAATGAAAATTCAATAAAACACTAATTATTAACTTAAATTTCTATCTTATGAAGAAACTTCTACTGCTCGCAGTTGTTGCATTTGCAACCATTTGCAATGCGCAGGCACAAGAGATTGAGATGAACCAGTATGGTCAGAAGGTTACATCTATTCCTGTTAAAGCACAGGTGCAGGATGGTATCCTTGTTTTCCAAAACAAAGAAGCAAACTACAAAATGTGGTTTGATGTTCGCATCCAGGGTGATGCAGCTGTTTATTTTGGCTATGACAAAGGACTTAATCCTCAGTATAACCCCGCAAATGGTATGAGCCTCCGTCGTACTCGTTTCGCTATTAAGGCTCAGATTGATGAGAACTGGTATGGTGAGTTTGATACCGATTGGACAAGCGGTTTGCCCGAGATTAAAGATGCAATTCTCCAATATGATGGTATTGAGAACTTGCAGATTAAGATGGGTAACTTCAAGGAGAACTTCTCGATTCAGCGTAACACCACCAGCCGTCACCTCCAATTTATGGAGCGTCCTATGGTAACTTCGTTGGCTCCTTCTCGCCACCTTGGTATCAATTTTAGGTACGATAGTCCTCTTGTATGGGCTTCTGCTGGTGTGTTTGGTCCTGAGTTGAAAGATACTGATGCTCAGACTTTGATGGAGGATGCTAACAAAGATATGAGTATGAACGAGGGTTTGTCGTACACTGCTAAGGTTGTATTGCGCCCCTTGCACAAGATGGAGAACGGCTCGTTGCACATTGGTGCAGCTGTTTCGTATCGTGAGCCCAAAACC
This sequence comes from Tidjanibacter sp., assembly GCA_017648105.1. Classification (GTDB taxonomy): domain Bacteria; phylum Bacteroidota; class Bacteroidia; order Bacteroidales; family Rikenellaceae; genus Tidjanibacter. Next base: position 3,456 of record JAGCJH010000074.1, on the reverse strand, counting down.
ACTGGTGGCGATTTGGAGGATGTACTCTGGGGCTTTGCTCGTTATAGCACCCGTAACGGTACCAACATCAATCGTAAGAAATACCTCGATACCAACAACATCCACGGCTTGGATCACGAGTTGGCATACACATTTGAGCTTGCTGGTCACTATGAGGGTTTGCGCTATGAGGCTGCATACATCGCTCGCACCGCATATCAGACCGAGGAGTTTGGCGGCGAGGGTTTGACCGCTGATGGTTGGTATGTTCAGGCAGGTTATATGCTCTTTGGTGGCAAACAGAACTACGATGCAGGTGGTGCAAAATACACCCGTGTAAAACGAGGTCAGGAGTGGGGCGATGTTGAGTTGTGCGCTCGTGTGGAGTATTGCGACTTCAACTTGTCCGATAGGTATATGGGTGGTTCTGGCTATGCATACGCCCTCGGTCTTAACTTCTTCCCCATTGAGAATGTTAAGCTGATGATTAACTACCAGTACAATGACAACGATGAGTATGCTACTGCAAAGGGTAAGGCATTTACTGGTTATGATGCAGCTGGCAAGCCTACCAAAAATGCTAAGCGTATCGCTGCTGACTCCCCCAGGGGTGTAGATTACCATATGGTAGCTTGCCGTTTCCAGGTAGCATTCTAATAAGACAAAAACAATACAATTTCACAAACTTAACTAAAACACAAAAATTATGAAAAAACTTTTCGTATTTGCAGCTATGGCTGCAATGGCACTTGTTTCGTGCGACAATGGTCAACAGGGTGAAGGTCCCGTTGGTGGCGGTGAGGCTGACTACACCAAACTTGTTTTCAACGAGCTCTGCGGTGCAGGTGAGGACAGTGAGAAATTCATTGAGCTCTACAACAATGGTGATGTTGAGCTTTGCCTCGAAGGTGTTATGATTGAGAAAGACGGTGGCGACCTCTCGTGGGAGGGTAAAGCAGGTGATGTTATCGCTGCGAAGTCGGTTTACCTCATTCTTGGTGCAAAAGGTACCACTGCTAATGGTTTGAGTACTGGTTTCTCGCCAAAGAAAACTGTTTTGATGCAGCTCAGCGCTCCCGATGGTACACTTATTGATACTTTCCAGCGTGGTGATGAGGATCCTGCTGCCGCAGAGCCTTGGGGTGCAAAATTGGATGAGAACCCTGGTTCGTGGAGCCGCGTACCCGATGGTACTGGTAAGTTCCTCCAAACTGATGCTACTCCTGGCGCAGTTAATGCTACCGAGGGTACCGAGGATGCAACTGTTAGACAGTAAGTAATAAATTGAAAAAAGAGTTTGGTAGCCTCCCATAAGGGGCTACCAAATTTCCCTTAATACATTACATAAATAAACTTTTCACAACTATGTCAAAAGAGAAAATGGAGATTGGTGCAATCTCGAAACCCCGTTTTGAGTTCCGTTCGTTCGGTCAGAATTTCGAGGAGGCACACGCTCGTATGGCTCGCCTTTCGGTACCCGTACCCGAGAAAGTATGGCACCGCACCAGCGACGAGATTTATATCATCAGCCGTGCAAACGATATCAACAACACCAAGATTCGTGATGGCAAAATGGACATCAAAACCTATGTACAGACCGTTGATGGTTTGGAGCAGTGGAATCCCCTTATGAAGGGCGAGTTCCCCATCTCTCGTGAGGTTTTGGAGCAGGAGGTATTCCCCGCATTTATGGTGGAGATGCCCGCATTGGATAAGGATACCTACACCTTCGAGGAGTTCCTCGCAATGGTAGAGGCAAACAAAGACCTCGCTGCCGTAAGGGTACACAAAGAGAGGTTTGGTTATATGGTCAATGACACCATCTGCGAGGTTGGTAATGTACTTATCAATGGCGCAAAGGTTGTGACTATCAACTCCGAGTCCACCGAGATTGAGGATATCAAGAAGACCATCGCAGATTGCCACTTGGAGGGCGTTGAGAATATCAACTACTTGCAGGCAATCAAGCGTGTGATTGGTATGACCAAGAAACCTTTGGCTAACGAGTAATCCGAATTACGACTATGGCACAGGAAATTGAGAGAAAATTTTTGGTAGCTGGCGAGTTCAAATCGCTTGCTAAGAAGGCAACCCGCATCACTCAGGGTTACCTCTCGTCCGTACCCGAGCGCACCGTTCGCGTGAGGATTAAAGGCGAGAAAGGCTTTATTACCATCAAGGGTATCGGCTCGGCAAGTGGCGCAAGCCGCTATGAGTGGGAGAAAGAGATTCCCACAAGCGAGGTGGAAGAACTTTTGAAGATTTGTGAGCCCGGTGTTATCGACAAGACCCGCTATCTCGTGGAGGCAGGTGAGCATACCTATGAGGTAGATGAGTTCTATGGTGACAATGAGGGCTTGGTTGTAGCAGAGGTTGAGCTTTCGTCGGAGGATGAGAACTTCGCAAAACCCGAGTGGTTGGGCGAGGAGGTCACTGGCGATGTGAAGTACTACAACTCGATGCTGATGAAAAACCCCTATAAGAATTGGTAGTCGCTATGAAGACTCTGTTTCGTCGCCTCTTGTCGGTGTCCGTTATGGCGGTGTGCGCATTCGCTTTGGTCGGTTGCGACTCAGATAATGGTGGCGATGAGGGCAAAATTGTAGATGATGCCAAGACCCCATGGGCTCTCGGAGAGGTAACCACCTATCTGACAGATAATAAAATCTCTGGCTTTTCGGGTGTTTGCCTCAATGAGAATGGCACTGGTCTTTATGGTGTCAGTGATAGTGGCGAAATCTACAATATCAGCTTTGAGGGCGAGAAACTCAGCAAACTCCCTTTGAGTGCAGTGAAAGACTTTGAGGGTATCGCAACGGATGCCGTTACGAAGAAAGTCTATATGTGCGAGGAGCGTGAGTGGGCAATCTATGAGCTTGCAGCAGACCAGCAGAATGTTACCAAAGTGACCGATATCTTTGTCGCAAATGGCGTTGAAAATAAAGGTCTTGAAGGTATTACTTGTGGCAATGGTTGCATCTATGTGTCCAATCAATCTCTTCCAACAACTATCTATACCTACTCTCTCGCAGAGGGCGAGGTTATTGATAGTGTGACTGTTGATTTTGCGAAATTCTTGTCCGATTTGAGTTACGACGCAACCACCAATACTCTTTGGTGTGTGGATTCCAAACAAAAACTCCTCTTCAATCTCACATTGGAGGGCGAGTTGTTGGCTACCTATGATGTCAGTTTTGTGCCCAAAGCCGAGGGCGTCTGCGTTGATTATGAGCGTGGTGTTTTCTGGTTTTGTTGTGATAGCTTAGGCTATCTGTATAGCGCACAGATGAATTTCTAATTGTATTATGGTTATGACAAAAGTATGGTTGTGCTGCTTTGCAGCACTTGCAATGATTGCTTGTGGCGAGCCTAATAATGGCGAGGATAATCCTACTCCCGGTGACGGTAATCAGACCGAACAACCCACTCCTGAGCCCGAACCCGAGCCTGAGCCCGAGCCAGAGCCAGAGCCAGAGC